>CAXXTG010000125.1:0-7923 GCA_963666855.2 Vicinamibacterales bacterium | reverse complement strand
GGCGGTCATGGACAACTGGACCCCCGCCGGCGAGGGCCGCGGGTTCGAGTTCTCCCCGATTCTGCAGCCGCTGGAACCGTTCCGCGACCGGCTGCAGGTGCTGACCGGGCTCGACCACGCCCCCGCCGCCCAGCTTCCGGGCGACCCCGCCGGCGGCCACGGGCGCATCACCGGCGCGTTCCTGACCGGCGTGCACGCCAAGCCGACCGAGGGGGCGGACTTCCGCGCCGGCACCTCCGTCGACCAGATAGCGGCCAAGGTGCTCGGCCGGGAGACGCAACTCGCCTCCCTCGAGGTCGGCATCGGCCTGCCCGAGTTCGCCGGCGCCTGCGACGCCGGCTTCAGTTGCGCCTACATCAGCACCCTGTCGTGGAGCACGCCGACGACCCCCGCTCCCGATGGAGAGCAACCCGCGCGCCCTCTTCGAGCGGCTCTTCGGCGACGGGGCCACCACCGACCCCGAGGCGCGGCGCGCGCGGCGGCGGCAGGACCGGAGCATCCTCGACGCGGTGACCCGCAAGGTGGCGCGGCTGCGCAAGGGCCTGGGTTCGGCCGACCAGGCGAAGCTCACCGACTACCTCGCGGCGGTGCGCGACGTCGAGCGGCGCATCCAGCGGGCCGAGGCTCAGTCCGACCGCGAGCTGCCCGTCGTCGAGCGCCCGTCGGCGAGCGTGCCCGCCTCGTTCAGCGAGTACGTGAAGGTCATGTTCGACCTGCAGGTGCTCGCCTACCAGACCGACATGACCCGGGTCGTCAGCTTCCTGATGACCCCCGAGCTGACCGCCCAGACTTATCCCGAGATCGGGGTGCCCGACCCGCACCACGCGCTGTCGCACCACGAGAACAAGCCCGAGAGCCTCGCCAAGCTGGTCAAGGTCGGCACCCATCACACCGGGCTCCTCGCCTACTACCTCGACCGGCTGCGGGCCACCCCCGACGGCGACGGGTCGCTGCTCGACCAGGTGATGGTGCTCTACGGCAGCGGGATGAGCAACAGCAACCTGCACAACATCCAGAACCTGCCGATCCTGCTCGCGGGCGGCGGGGCCGGGCGCCTGCGGGGCGGCCGGCACATCCGCTTCGCCGAGGGGACCCCGCTGACCAACCTCTACCTGTCGCTGCTCGGCAAGCTGGACGTGCCGGCCGAGCGGGTGGGCGACAGCACCGGCCGCCTCGCCGAGCTGGGCGACGTTTGATCGTGCTCCGGGCGGCCCCTTCAGGGCCGCGCGGGAGCCAGGCGCGGGCGGCGTGCCAAGCCATCGCAATGGTGGGCCGCCGTCGCGCCGCTCCACCCGCCTCCGCACGACGGGGGCTTCGCCATGGGCCCTGCATGGCGATGATGATTGCCGTCCGGCGGCTTGGCAGCCCGCCATCTCCCCGCCCATTCGCAGCGCGGTGTTCCAACTCGTCCCGGTCACGTAGCGGCGCCGGGGCCCCGGGCGCTCGGCGGCCGGCTCCCGCGGTCTCCGGCGCGCGCGCCTGTTATCATGCCGCGTGATGCATCGCCTTCCGCGGTGCCGCTTCGGCGATCCCGAGTTTCGACCAGGACGATGATGACCGTGTCTGTAACTCCAAAGCTCGCGGCGTGCGGTGCCGCGTTCGCCCTAGCCCTCGCCGCCTGCGGGGGCGTCTCGTCGCAGATGTCGCCCGAGTACCGCGAGACGGTGCGGGCGTTCTACCGGGGGCTCGCGTCCCTCGAGGTCGGGCTGCTCGACGACGCCCAGGCGGCGTTCGAGCGGGCGGCGGCGCTGGCCCCGGACGAGCCCGCGATCCGGGCCAACCTGGCGGTGGTGCATGTCGGGTTCGGCAACGAGGCGGAGGCCGCCGCGCACATCGAGGCGGCCCGCGGCCTCGCCCCCGACAGCGCCGAGGTCCGCTTCCTGGAGGCCCAGCTCGCCGGCTTCCAGGGCCGTTTCGAGGACGCCGTCGCGGGGGTACCGGCAGGTGGTCGAGTTCGACCCCGAGCACCTGCGGGCCCGCTACGCCCTCGCCCAGGAGCTCGACCGGGCCGGCGGGGACGCCGAGGCGGCCGAGGCCCAGGCGCAGCTCGAGGCGATCCGCGACCGCCGGCCCGGCAACCTCGCGGTCCTCGTCCAGCACGCGCGGGTGGCCGCCCGCCGGCGGGACGCGCCGGCCCTCACCGACACCGTCGCGCGCCTGCGGGGGATGACCGGCGGCTGGCCGGATATCGCCGTCGCCCAGCTCGATGGACTGTCGGCGGCGGTCGACGAGGGGGACCTGGACCGGGCCCAGCGGCCGGCCCAGCTCCTGCGCAACGTCCTCGTGCGGTTGCCCGCCTTCCGGGAGGACCAGGCGCTCGTGAGCGTCAGCGCCGAGGCCATCGCCGAGCCCCTGATGCGCTTCCTCACCCTCCCGTCGCCGCCCGCGACCGCCTCGCCGCGGGACGCGACCCTCGCCTACGTCGCGGAGCCCCTCGACCCCGGGGCGTCCGGCGATCAGACGGTGGCGGCGGTGGTGCCGGGCGGCGAGGACGCCCCGATGGTCTTCGCCGCGAACGGGCGGGAGGCGCGCCGTCTCGGCGACCCGGACGGCGGCGCCGGAACCGGCGCGGTCTTCCCGTTTCCGGCGGGGCCGGCGGGGGCGTCGCCTTCCGCCGCGGGTCTGCTCGCCCTCGACTGGAACGGCGACTACCGGATGGACGTGGCCCTGGCCGGCCCGGGAGGCGTCCGGCTGTGGCTGCGGGAGGAATCGGGCGGCGGTTTCGTCGAGACGACCCCGGCGGCGGGCGCCGACCCCGGCGGTACGGTTCCGTTAGATGCCGGCGGCGCCGATCCCGGCGCTCCGGCCCCCGCGGCCGCCGACGCCCTCGACGCCTACGGCGTGTGGGCCGCCGACACCGAGATGGACGGGGACCTCGACATCGTCCTCGCCGCCGCCGCCGGGGCGCCGTCGGTCCTGCGCAACAACGCCGACGGCACATGGCTGCGGCAGAGCCCGTTCCCCGGCGTGACCGCCCTCCGCGACTTCGGCTGGGGCGACTTCGACCGCGACGGCGACCCCGACGCCGCGCTCCTCGACGGCGGGGGCGTGGTGCGCCTCTTCGAGAACCGCCAGGCGGGGCGCTTCGACCCGGCCGAGCCCTTGGCGCTGCCCGCCGGGGCCGTCGCCCTCGCCGTCGGCGACCTCGACGCCGACGGCCGGCTCGACCTCGCGCTGCTCGACGCCGACGGCCGGCTTTGGCGGGGAAGCTGGGACGGCGCCGCCTGGGAGACCGCGGAGGCCGCGTCCTGGGACGGGTTTCCCGCCGGGGCCGCGCCGGGGTCCCACCGGCTGCTGCTCGCCGACCTCGATAACAACGGCGCCCTCGACGTGCTCGCGTCGGGCGCCGCCGGCACCCGCCTGTGGCTGGCCGACGAGGCATCCCGTCTCGATCCGCTCGACGCGGGGGTCGACGCCGAGGTCTTCGCCGCCTACGACCTCACCGGCGACGGCCTGCTCGATCTCGTCGGCGTCGAGGACGGCACGCCGGTGCGGCTGACCGCGGGGGCCGACGCCGGCTACGGCTGGCAGCAGATTCGGCCCCGCGCCAACACCGCGGCCGGCGACCAGCGCATCAACGCGTTCGGGGTGGGGGGCGAGATCGAGGTGCGGTCGGGCCTGCTCGTCCAGAAGCAGGTCCTCACCGGCGCGCCCGCCCACTTCGGGCTCGGGGTGCAGACCCAGGCCGACGTCACCCGCATAAGCTGGCCCAACGGCGTGACCCAGGCCGACTTCGAGTTCGCCGCCAACCAGGTCGTCGCGGCCGAGCAGCGGCTCAAGGGCTCGTGCCCGTGGCTCTTCGCCCACGACGGCGGCCGCATGAACTTCGTCACCGACTTCATCTGGCGCTCGCCCCTCGGCCTCCGCATCAACGCCCAGGACACCGCCGACATCGCCTTCACCGAAGACCGGGTGCTCGTCCGGGGCGATCAGCTCGCCGCCGTGGACGGCGAGTACGACCTGCGCATCACCGCCGACCTGTGGGAGACGCACTTCTTCGACCACGTGTCGCTGCTGGTGGTCGACCATCCCCCCGACACCGAGGTCTGGGTGGACGAGCGCTTCGCCCGCGACCCGGTGCCCCTCGACACCGTCGTCACCGGCCCCGCCCGCACCGTCGCCCGGGTCTGGGACGACGCCGGCGCCGACGTGAGCGGGCTCGTCGCGAAGCGGGACAACCGCTACGTGGCGTCGTTCGCCGAGGGCACCCACCAGGGGGTCGCCGGGCCGCACTATCTCGAGCTGGAGCTCGACGAGGCGACGGAGACGTGGGACGAGGTGACCCTGCTCGCCTACGGCTGGGTCTATCCCACCGACAGCAGCATCAACGTGGCCCTCGGGCAGGGGAAGCACCCCATTCCCCAGGGGGTCGCCATGGAGGGGCGCGACGCCGACGGGCGTTGGGTGGTGCTGCACCCCGACCTCGGCTTCCCCGCCGGCAAGCTGAAGACGATGGTCGTCGACGTGCCGCGGCTCCCGGACGGGCATCGGCCCCGGCGGCTGCGCCTGCGGACCAATCTCGAGATCTACTGGGACTGGATCGCCCAGGCCCCGCGGCTCGACCCGGCTCTGGCGCGCGAGACGCGCCTCGACCCGGCCGTGGCCGACCTCGGCTACCGCGGCTACTCGCGGACGGCGCTGTTCGGGCCGCGCGGCCTCGAGCTGCCCGACTACGAGATCGGCAACCACCGCCCCCGGTGGCGCGACCTCGTCGGCTTCCACACCCGGTTCGGCGACGTGCGCGAGCTGCTCGAAGTGGTGGACGACCGCTACGTCATCATGAACGCCGGCGACGAGATGCGGCTCCGCTTCGACGCCCCGCCCCCGCCCGAGGCGGGGTGGCGGCGCGACTACGTGCTCATCGGCGACGGCTGGGTCAAGGACGGCGACTTCAACACCACCCACGCGAAGACGGTGGGGCCGCTGCCGTCGCACGATCAGCCCGTCTACGACCCCGACGTGTCGGCCGTGCTCGAGGACGACCCCGTGTACCAGCGGCACCAGGACGACTGGCTGAACTGGCACACCCGCTACGTCGCGCCTGACTACTTCCTGCGCGGCCTGCGGCGGGTCGAAGCGGGAGCCGAAGTTGTCCGACGGGGTCAAGCCGTGACGGCCCGAGCGGAGGGCGGGCATGAATCGGCCGCCGAGTGGCGCGAGAGCTGGCGGCGGATGCGCCTCGCGGACCGGGACGCGGTGCCCCGAAGTGCTCGGTCCGCCCGGGAGCGTTCGACGACACGCGGGCGTCGGCCGCCGAACGAGAGGACGTACGGCGTATAGGATCGGCAGCGGCGAGACGGGCTCGAACAGCCGGACCGTGACCCACCGGCTCCGGATGAGCTGCTCGGATTGGAAGCGGGTGCCGCGGGCGCGGGGACTTCTACCGAGCCGTGCACACGCCGGCCGGGACGCCCGAAGAGACCGGCATGCTGCTCAGGGTGGTTCCAAGAGGCCGACATCGTGGAGCAGATCCGGGCGAGGCTGGAAGAAGTCTACACATGGCGTGAGCTGGTGCGCGCGCTGCACCGCGAGGGACTCACCTACGGCGAGGGAGCACGCAGGATCAACCGGTTCGCAAAACGGTGACTGACCCGAGTAGAGACGACGGAGCTGCAGGGGAGGTAGTCGATGAGAGCGCAGACGGGGCGGCTCGCGTGGTTCAAGGATGGTCGGCGTCGCCCTGGCAGGCGGGTGCGCCCTTGCGATGGCGGCGAAGGCCGGCGCGCAGCTTCCCGGCCTGCCGCCGGTGCCGCTGCCGGACGAGCCCGTTGTATTCGCCACGGCCGAGGAGCCGCAGGTTCGCGTGACGGTGGTGACGCGCGGGCTGGAGCACCCTTGGGGGCTGGCGTTCCTGCCCGACGGCGGCCTCTTGGTGACGGAGCGGCCGGGGCGGCTGCGCGTCGTGCGCGACGGGGTGCTCGACCCCGAGCCGGTCGCCGGCGTGCCCGAGGTCTACACGCAGGGGCTGGCCGGCCTTATGGACGTGGCCCTGCATCCCCAGTTCGCCGAGAACCGGCTCGTCTACTGGACGTACTCGAAGCCGGCCGGCGAGGGCGCGTGGGTGACCCTGGCGCGGGGGCGGCTGACGGACCACGGCCTGGCCGACGTCGAGGATCTTTTCTCGTCCGACCCGGTCGGGGGCACCGCCGCCTCGCGCGTCGTGTTCGCCCCCGACGGCAGCCTCTACATGACCGTGGGCGGGGGCGTTCGGGGCGGCCACGGGCGGCCCGCGGGCGCAGGACCCCGCGGACACCGTCGGCAAGGTCGTCCGCCTGCTCGACGACGGCGGCATCCCCGACGACAACCCCTTCGTCGGTCGGGACGGCTACCGGCCCGAGATCTACTCCCTCGGCCACCGGAACCAACTCGGGGCGGCGGTCCACCCCGAGACGGGGGAGTTCTGGGCCAACGAGAACGGTCCCCTCGGGGGCGACGAGGTCAACCGCATCCGCCCCGGCGGCAACTACGGCTGGCCGGTCGTCTCCTACAGCCGCGAGTACTCGGGCGGGGCGGGTCGCGGACCGCACCTTCCAGGAGGGGATGGAGCCGGCCGAGATCGTCTGGCTGCCGTCGATCGCCCCGTCGGGCATGGCGTTCTACGACGGCGACCGCTTCCCCAACTGGCGCGGCCACCTCTTCGTCGGCTCGCTGCGCACCGGCATGATCCGCAACACCGGCCATCTCGAGCGCATCGTCTTCAACGAGCAGGGCCAGGAGGCCCGCCGCGAGTGGCTGCTCACCGAGCTGCGCCAGCGCATCCGCGACGTCCGCCAGGGCCCCGACGGGCTCCTCTACGTGCTGACCGACGCCGACGACGGGGCGATTCTGCGCCTCGAGCCGGTGGAATGATGACGGGGGAGCAGCGCAGCGAGGCCGAGCCGGCCGATGAGGCGGACGAACACCTGAGACCGCTTGGCGGGTACGACTGGCACTATGAGTCGGTTCCTTCTTCGCGGCGTTCGTGTCGAGAACTATCGTTGCTTTGAGGCTCTGGAGCTGTCGCTGGAGGACGACGCCACCGTCCTGTTCGCGGAGAACGGCGGGGGCAAGACCGCACTGCTCGACGCCTTGGCGATGGGGCCTGGCCGCGTATCAGCGTGGCGTCCCCCCGCACGCTGAGGCTCGACGCCGAGCGTGACCCCCGGATGGTCGCGCTCGACGGGGGCGCTGGATGCGAGCCGGCGGGGCGGTGCGGGATCGCCTGGACCGCCGCCGTCGGCGCGATGCAGGCGGTCGAGTGGTCGACGACCCTTCATTCGACTTCCGGACGGACTACGCGTCGGCACGAAGTGGCCCTCGACGCCATCGAGCAGGTGCGAGTTTCCGGCGAGCGCTGGCCGCTGTTCGCGTGGTACGGCGTCGATCGACTTCCGGCGAGTCGCGCGGCCGAGGGCCGTGCTGGCGGGCGATCGATGGAAAGGCTACGCGGGCGCCCTCGATTCGAGTCTCGACGAGGCCCCGCTACGGCAGTGGCTCCAGGACGAGTTTCTCGGCGATGTGGCCCGACGGGAGCAGCGGCAACCGGAACGCCGCTTCCACACCGCGGTGATGGAGGCCGCGGTCCAGGCGACCCCGGGGGTCGCGAGCGCCTGGTACGACCCGATGACGCTAGGTCCGGTAGTTCGCTTCGAGGACGGGCATGCGGCCCCGTGGTCGGCGCTGTCCGACGGCTGCCACGTGTTCATCGCGCTGGTCGCCGACATCGCCCGCCGCGCCGTCATGCTCAACGAGATGGACGGCGCAGAAGCGCCGGCGCGCGTGGAGGGCGTGGTGCTCATCGACGCGCTCGACCTGCACCTGCACCCGCGCTGGCAGCGTGTGGCGCTTCAGGGCCTGCGCCGCGCCTTCCCCCGCCTGCAACTCGTCGTCGGCACCCATTCGCCGCAGGTGCTGAGCAGCGCCGAGAACCGCCAGGTGCGGCGG
>CAXXTG010000124.1:0-6501 GCA_963666855.2 Vicinamibacterales bacterium | reverse complement strand
AACGCGGCCATGCGCTATCTGGGGTGGCCGGTCGTCGCCCTCGGCATCGGGGTGCTGCTCGCCTACCGGAACACGAAGGCGGACCAGGCGAAGGCGCGCACCGGTCAGTGGATCGAGGACGCCCTGCGCGCGTCGGCGATGATCATCATGGTGACGGGCCTGGGCGGCGCCCTCAGCCAGATCCTGCGGGAGACGCCCGCCGTCGACGCCATCGCGCAGGCCGTCGCCGCGACCGGCCTGCCCGCGATCTTCCTGCCGTTCGTGCTCGGGGTGGCCGGGAACATGATCACCGGGTCGACGACGGTCGGGGTCATCACCGCCGCCTCGGTCGCGGCCCCGATGATGGACACGCTGGGGCTGAGCCCCGAGGCGACGATGCTCGCGGGGGCGGCCGGCTCCATGATCATCAAGTACGTGAACTCGAGCTACTTCTGGGTCTGCGCGTCGCTGTCCCGCATGCCCCTCAAGTCGGCCCTGCTGTCCTACGGCGGGGTGACCCTGGTGAACGGGGTCACCGCGATGGTGGTTGTCTACCTGCTGTGGACCACGGGGCTCATCTAGCGAAGGCGGTACTGCAATGAAGGTCGATCGAAGGGAATCCCTGCGGCGGTTCGGCAAGTTCCTCGGCGGCTCGCCCGTGGTCCGCGCCCAGGGCCAGCCCGGGGGCGGCGCCCCCCCGAACGACCGGCTCGCCCCGGTGCTCGAGCTGGTCAACGTGCCGGAGTTCGAGGCGATGGCCCGGCTCGTGCTGCCGCCGCGGCGCTTCGACGCCATCAGCGGCGGGCACCGGCGGTCGTTCGACAAGATGACCCTGCGGCAGCGGCTGATGGTCTACGCGATGGACCTCGACCTGACCACCCCGCTGTACGGGTACGACATGTTCGCCCCCATCATCGTCGGACCGGTGGGCAACCAGGACGAGCTGCACGCCGACGGGGAGCTCGCGACGGCGCGCGGGGCCTCGGCCGGCAAGGCGGTGATGGTCGCCACCGGGCGCGGCGGCCACGCCATCGACGAGGTCGCGGCGGCGAGCGACGAGCCGGTGTGGTATCAGCAGTACTCCGACGCGGCCACGCTGCCCGACGACGCCGCGCGGGCGGTGGAGGCGGGCTGCCGGGCGGTCTGCGTGACGGTGGGCGTCGCCGAGGGCGGCGCCCCCGCGCCGCCCGACTGGACCGCCGTCGAGCGGGTCAGCGGGGCGGTGGACGTGCCCGTCGTCGTCAAGGGCGTCATGGACGTGGCCGGCGCGGAGACCGCCCTCGACCGCGGCGCCGGGGGCCTCGTCGTCTCCAACCACGGCGTCGGCGGCGCCCTGCCGGTCGACGTGCTGCCGGCGGTGGCCGACGCGGTGGCCGGCCGCGTCCCGGTCCTCGTCGACGGCAGCTTCCGGCGCGGCACCGACGTCCTCAAGGGCCTCGCCCTGGGCGCCGCCGCAGTGATGGTGGCCCGCCCCCCCATGTGGGGCCTCGCCGCCTACGGAGCGGAAGGGGTGCAGACGGTGGTGGAGATCCTGCAGACCGAGCTGGCGAGGAACATGGCCGCGTCGGGCCGCCCGCGCATCGACATGATCGACCGCGAGCTGGTGCGGTTCGACCGGTGGTAGGACGCCGGCTCCCGGTCCCGGTCGAGACGCCGGTTCGATGGACTGCCAAGTCAGCCGAGCAGATAGTCGAGTGCCTTGATCAAGGCGACTCCTGCAACCACCGCGGCGTAGACCTTGAGCGTGAGGCGCAGCTCCAGCTTCTCCAGGTCGTCTTTGCTCGCCAAGTTCTCGCCGATCGCGACGCTGATCTGCTCGGTGACGGCTTCGGCCTGCGAATCGTCGAAACCGGCGTCACGCAGCGCCTTTACCGCCTTGTGCGTATCGAATACGAGCGTAGCCATCTCTTCAGGCGCACTATCCCTTCGAAATTCTAGCAATACCGACCCGCGAGGGCACGCCGCACCGCGGATGGCGACGGGCGTGACCAGCACGTCACGCCCATCGCCCGATCTCCAAGCCCGCGAGCCATGCGGCCGACCGCCTACTGGTCGTTCGTCTGCTGCACGTACCGGCTGGCCTCGTCGTAGCCCGGCAGCTCGTCGCGGCCCTGCCACGTCGACAGCAGCAGCGAGTACTGCTCGGCCGCGGTGTCGCTGTCGCCGGTCTGGGCGGCGGCGCGGGCCAGGCCGAGCACGGACCGCACGCGGCCCGGCATCCGCTCGAGCGACGTCTCGAACTTCGCCGCCGCGTCGGCGGGCCGGTCGAGGTCGAGGAGGATCTCGCCGTAGAGCTCGTAGGGCGGCTTGACGGGGCTCGCGGCACCGTTCGGCAGCCGCATGCGGCCGGTCAGCTCGATCGCCTCGTCCATGAGGGCCGTCGCCGCGTCGGCCTCGCCCTTCGCGGCGTGCACGAGGGCCGCCACCTCGCGGTACATGATCTGGTTCACGGAGCCGCCGTCCTCGGCCAGCGCCTTCAGGCGCGCCGCCGCCGCCTCGGCGGTGGCGAGGTCGCCGGTCTTGACGGCGCTGATGCCGGTGGCGAGCAGCTCGACGGCCGGCGAGTCGTCGGTCACCGGCAGCACGTTCCACTCCTCGGTCTCGACCACGTAGCGCGCGTTCAGCAGCGGCAGGGTGTTGACGCTGCGGGCCTGCCCCTCGCTCTCCTCGATGACCACCTCGAGCCGCTCGATCCACGTGCGGGCCTTGGCGTAGTCGCCGAGCTGCAGGTCGCCGTACTGGCCCCAGTCGAGGGGGTGCACGGTGTCGCCCACGCTGTCGCCCGGCACCCAGAGGTCGCGGGCCGCGTCGTACGCGCTCTGGTTGTGGCCCGACACGAGGTCCCACATGCCGTGCTGGATGAAGATGTGGGTGGGCATGTGGCGGGCGTGGGCGACGGCCGGCGCGATCTCGGCGTAGCGCAGCGCCGCGGGCAGCGCGAGGGGCGCGTGGACGGGATCGTCGAACGAGTGGATCACGTAGTGGGGGGCGCCCGGATGGTCGCGGTTGCGCTCGAACACGGGCAGGGCGAGCGAGCCGGCGAGCATCTCGTAGCGGAACGTGCGGTCGTCGAGGGCGCGGGCCCCGCTGAGGGTGGCCACGGCGGCGAAGGCGGCGACCTCGTCGTCGTCGGGATACTGCTCGGCGAGCTGCAGCATCGCCTCCATGTACGCCACCCGCCGATCGTCGTAGTCGCCCTCGCTCCACAGAATCTCGACCGCGTTCAGGAAGCCCTTCTCGCGGTCGGTGGGGGCCTTGGCCAGCCGCTCCTCGCGCGTTTCGCCGAGGCGCTTCAGCACCGCGCGGGGGTTGTCGTTGTCGGCCGGGGAGCCGAACAGCGGGTGGTTGTAGCAGAGCGTCTCGCCCCAGTAGGCCATCGCGAAATCGGGATCGAGCCGCTGCGCCTCCTGGAACTCCGCGATCGCCTGCTTCCAGCCGAAGCTGTGGAGAATCGCGACCCCGCGCAGGAAGTGCTGCTGCGCCTCGGGCGAGCCGGACGTGGGGAAGTCGAGCGAGCCGACGCTGTCGAACTGCGCCTCGGCCGGCGGTCCTGCCGCCAGCACGGCCAACGCCGCCGCGACGATGAACAATCGCTTCATGAGATGCTCCTGTAAATGCTGTCGGGCCCAGGCCCGAAGCCGTCGCCTCGCGGCTCCGCTTCCGACTCGCCGACCCTCCAGAAAACCCGGCGGTTCCCGCGGCACGGGGTCCCGCCCCGTGCGGACAACGCTCCCATTATAGTGTCGGCCCCGTCCGATTCACCGCCGTTCCCGGTGTGCCCACGGGGTACACGACCCGTCCCCGTCGAACGTCCTTATCCGGATAGAGAACATGACGACGCCCGCGGCGGCGGCGTTGACACTCGCGGACGCGCCGGCCCTCGGCCCGTCGCGCCCGGGGGGCGCTCGGCCGCGTCCGCAGCCGACCGACCGCCCGCCGTGACCGCGGCAGCGGACAGGCGTGTCACCGCCGGTGGACGGTCGGGAGGCCGGCCGCGACGGCCGCGCCGCCCACGGGACCGACGCGGTTCCCGCGACGACCCGGGCGCGGCCGGCTGCTACAATGGCCTGCAGTCCCGCGCGGGAGCCCCGCCGCCGTCGAGCCGCGGTTCATTCCGGCGGTTGCGCTACGGACTCCTCGGCGGTGGTACGATCGGTGCATGTTCTGTATCGTGCGTTCACCGATCTTCGCCGCCAAGGATGGACCCAGCCGATGTGGAGCAAGATGACCGCGCCGATGCCCGCCGGCCGCCTGATGCTCGCGGCCTGCCTCGCGGCCGCGGCGCCGATGACGAGCGGCGGAACCGCGTTCGCCGCGGACGGGCCGGAGGCCGAGGCGGCCGCCGCCGCGCAGCGCCCGCCGGCCCGCAGCCGGCCCGATTTCCTGTTCGGCCAGCCGCGCGGCTTCGCGGGAGTCTCCGCCGGCTGGCTGCGGGCCACCAGCGGCGGCGTCTTCGACTGGTTCCGCGGCTTCCTGATCAGCGGAGTCGATGCCCAGGGCGAGTTCATCCCGATCTCGAAGCGGGCCTACGACACGGCCCTCTTCCGTTTCGCCGCGGGCTACTCGATAACCCCTCGGGTCGACCTCGTGTTCGACGTCACTCCGTCCGACACCGTCGCGCCCTCGGAATACCGGGACTACACGGAAGGCGGGCGGCCCATCGCCCAGTCGACCCAGGTGTGGCAGATACCGCTGAACGCCGGCGTGCGGTACTGGCTGGTGCCCCGGGGACGCTCCATCGGGCAACTGGCGTGGGTGCCGAGCACCGTGGCCTTCCATGTCGGCGGCGGCCTCGGCCTGCGATGGTACCGGCTCGAGCAGTTCGGCGACTTCGTCGACTACGCCGACCTGTCGATCTGGAGTGACCGGCTGCGGTCACGGGGAAAGGCGCTCACCCGCCACGTCGCCGCGGGAATCAGCCTGAAGATCAGCCGGCGGGTCTTCGCGGTCGCCGAGGCGCGCAGGGTCTGGTCCCAGCCGGTGGCGGACTCCGTCTTCAGTTTCGGCGACATCGACCTGGGCGGACTGCACATGACCGGCGGCATCGAGTTCGTGTTCTAGGAGCGCCGGCAAATCCACTCGTCGAGGTGAGACATGACCATCCGAATCAAGGCCCCGGATCGCGGTTCAAGGCCTCGCGCCGTCCTTCCCCGCCGGCGGGTCCCGCGGCCCGCGGCGATCATCGCGGCCATCGCGGCGCTGGCGCTGCCGGCCGCCTCGCACGCCCAGCCGGCGCCGCTCGGCGGGCCGGCGGCGTCGGCCACGGTGGATCAGCGCTGGCTGCCGTGGCTCGGCTGCTGGCGGCTGGTCGAGGAGGCCGGCGCCCTGCCGGAGGCGGCGGGCGACTTCTCCGCTTTCGCGGACAGCGTGATGGTGTGCGTAACGCCGGCCGCGCCGCCGGCCGCCGCCACCGACGTCGTGGTGACGACGCTGGCCGACGGCGAGCAGGTGCTGGCGGAAACGCTCTCGGCCGACGGGTTGGAGCACCCCGTGGACCAGAGCGAGTGCCGCGGCCGGCGCCGCATCGGGTGGTCGGAAGACGGCGCCCGCCTGTTCACGCGGGCGGAGCTGTCGTGCAGCGCCCGGGACGACGCCCGCCGGCTGTCCGCGGTCGGACTGATGGCGGACAGCCGGACCTGGCTCGCGCTCGAGCTCGTGGAGGCCGGAGAGCGCGCCGCGGTCACCGTCAGACGCTACCGCCGCACGGGCGACGTCACCACCCTGAGCGCGGCCGGCCCGACCCTCACCGCCGACCTGCTGGCGCGGGCGCGGACGGCGGCGAGCCGGACGGGCGACGCCGACCTGTCCATCGACGCCGTCATCGAAGCCGCGGCCGCCGTCGAGCCCACCGTGCTCGAAGCGCTGCTGGTGGAGACCGGCACCATGTTCGACCTCGACGGGCGCACCCTGATCCGGCTCGACGACGGCGGCGTGCCGGGCGACATCATCGACATGCTGGTGGCGCTGTCGTTCCCGGACGACTTCGAGGTGCGCCGCTCGGCAACGGGCGGCGGGGGCGGCGGCGGATTCCTCGGCGGTTGGAGCGGCTACGGCTACGACTACGACGCCTGGTATCCGTATTACGCGGCGCCGTTCGGCTACTACTACGGGTGGTCCCCCTATCGTTCGCTGTACGGGTGGGGCAACTACCACTACGTGGACCCGGGCTACTACGGCGTGCCGGGATCGTTCATCACGGACGCGCCCGACGTGGGCGAAGGGCGGGTCTACGAGGGCTACGGCTACACCCGGGTCGCCAGGCCGCAGGGCGACGGCGGGGGGCGCCGCGCGCAGCCGCGGGGGACGAGCGGCGGCGGAATCTTCAGCGGCGGCGGGTCGAGCGGGGGGAGCTCGTCGGGCGGATCGAGCGGGGGCGGCGGAACCGTCAGCACGGGCGGCTACACGTCGTCGGGCGGCTCGTCCGGCCGCAGCGCCTCGCCGCGCCCCTAGCCCGGAATCGCCGCCTGCGGCTCCGATTGCCGCCCAGCCAACCAGGGGGGCCTGCGCCGTCCCGGCGCGGGC
>CAXXTG010000123.1:0-53233 GCA_963666855.2 Vicinamibacterales bacterium | reverse complement strand
CGCGTCGGCCTCGCGCACCGCGTCGGCCAGCAGTTCCGGGAAACGGCGTCCCGGCAAAAGGACTGTCTACGTTCGGCGACGCGACCAGCCGCCGGATCGCCTCGCACGCTTCGTCGGCGCTATGGGAGTTGGCGATCCCCGGATGCGTGACGACTCGCAGGAACTCGCCGAGACAGAACCACCGGAATCCCCAGGCTTCGTTCAGCCAGGGCCACCACGCGGCGGCGGGCCGCCTCGTGCTTCGGCGACTCCTTCCGGTGGGCGTGCACGAGCACGTTGGTGTCGACGGCGATCATCCGCGGCCTTCCATCCACTCGTAGAGCTGGTCCCGGTCGTCGAAGTTCACCCCCGGCGTGGGGCGACCCTCCTTGACGAGCAGCTCGAGGCGATATGGGGCGCGCTGCGGCGAGCGTCGCTCATGGAGGTAACGCTGAACGGCCCGCTCGACGAGCTGCGTCAGCGTGTCCCCGTCGCGGGCGGCCAGCTCCTTGGCCTCGCGGAACAGGTGGTCGTCGAAGCTGAGGGTGGTTCGCATGCAGAAATCTGACCACGAGACGCAGATATCTGTCAACGCCGCGCCAGACACCGCCAGTCGGGCTGCGGCGACGCGCGGCGCCCGGAGCCTCCCCGTCGCGGGACCGGCACGGCCGGGCCGGCGGCCTGCACGGTCGAGGCCCGGTGTTTTGCCCCGAGGGCGGGTTGGTGGCATAATTCCCCATTACCCGTCGTACCCGCGTACCGGTCGAAGGAGTCCATTCATGAGAATCCAGGCGCGAGCATTCGCGGTCGTCGTGGCGGTCGGAGCGCTGTCGCTCATCGCCGCGCCCAGCCAGGCGAACGAGGGCGACGTCACCTACTACCGGGACGTCCTGCCCATCATCCAGGACAACTGCCAGAGCTGCCACCAGCCCGAGGGCCAGAACCTCGGCGGCGTGCTGGCCCCGATGTCGTTCATGAGCTACCAGGAGACCCGCCCGTGGGCCCGCGCCATCGCCCACAAGGTCGAGGCGCGCGAGATGCCGCCCTGGTACGCCGCGGCGCCGCAGGGCGTCTTCTCGAACGAGCGGCTGCTGACCGACGCCGAGATCGAGACCCTGGTGAGCTGGGTCGAGGCGGGGGCCCCCGCCGGCGACCGCGCCGACGCCCCCGAGCCGCGGCAGTTCGTCGAGAACGCGAGCGGCGGCTGGTCGCTGGGCACGCCCGACTACGTGTTCAAGCTCGACGAGCCGTACTTCATCGAGGACGACGTCTACGACCTGAACATCAGCTTCTTCAAGACCCTGACCGAGGCCGAGCTGCCCGAGGACGTCTGGGTGCGCGGCTGGGAGTTCAAGACCGACGCCGGCACCGTCGGCCACCACATGTGCGGCTTCGTGCGCGGCCCCGCCCCCGGCGAGCGGCCGGTCGAGGAGGCCGCGGCCGAGGAGGGCGCGGCCGGCAGCGGCCAGCTCCTGACGTGCATCGCCGAGGGCGCCGAGGCGGTCATGCTGCCCGACGGCTACGGCCTGCGGCTCGAGGCGGGGTCGACGCTGACCTACAACATGCACTACCACAAGGACCCGGGCGAGGGCACGGGCATCTGGACGCAGCCCGAGATCGCCTTCTTCGTCGAGGACCGGCCGGTGCGGTACCAGGTGATCAACGACTCGATCGGGAACACCGGGTTCGAGATTCCGCCGGGCCATCCCAACTACCGGATCGGCACGTCCCGCACCCTGGACAAGGACATCCAGGTGCTGACGTACTGGCCGCACGCCCACCTGCGCGGCACGGCGTCGCGCTACACCGCCATCTACCCCGACGGCCGCGAGGAGCTGCTGCTCGACGTGCCGGAGTACGACCAGGGGTGGCAGGAGACCTACAAGTACAAGGAGCCGAAGCTGCTGCCCGAGGGCACGCGCATCGACGTCAGCTTCTGGTACGACAACTCGCCGGAGCGGGCGGCGCGCTACGACTTCCGCTCGACCGACTCGCCCGGCCACGGTCCGCGGACCGACGACGAGATGACGCTGGGCTTCATCGGCTACGCCGTCGAGCTCGACGAGCCGGCGAACACCACCGACGACGACTAGCAAGGACCCTTCCCGCTCGGGAGACCCGCCCGCTTCGGGTGCGGGTCTCCCGGTTTTCTCCCTCCCCGGTTGGATACGCCATGTCTGCACTGCGATTCCGGCTCGCCGCGTGCGCCGTCGTCCTGTACGCCCTAGCGCAGACCGCCGCCCCCGCGCACGCGGGGCAGGGCGAAGGAGACGCCGACGGCCTCGTCCGCACGGGGCTGGTCCTGAACGGCCGGTCGATCAGCGTGGAATACGACCCCGCCCTACCGTCGGACCACCGCTCGCTGCTCGTGCTGCGGGCCGGCTCGACCGAGGCCGCGGTGCGGCTGGGGCGCATCGAGGGCCACCGCTCGCTGGCCATCGGGACGCTGGCCCCGGACCCGGACGAGCCCCGCGCCCCCGCCCCGGACCACGATCTCTGGCTGATGCGCACCGGCGCGGGCTGGGTGCTGGACGCTCGGCCCGTCGAAGAGCCCGCCGAGGCGTCCGAGGGCGAAGGCACCGACGACGAGGACGGCGGCCCGGGTGACGATGCCGCCGACGACGCGGGTGACGACGCCGCCGACGAGGACGCCGAGACCGCCACCGAACCGGCCGCCGCCGACGCGGAGGCCGAGGACGCGGAAGGCGAGGACGCCGAGACGGACGCCGACAGTGCCGAGACGGACGCCGACGCGCGGACGCGGACGCCGAGAATGCGGAGGCGGACACGGACGCCGAGAGCCGGGACGCGGACGCCGAGAGTGACGAGGCGGATGGCGAGGCCGACGAGGCGAATCCCGAGACCGCGGAGGCGGCCCCCGAGCCGCGGCCCGGCCGCATCCCCCTCGCCCACCGGCCGCTCGCCGACGAGGCCGAGACCCTGGCGGTGCGGCTGCTGCCGGCCGCGGACGAAGCGGGAACCCTGGAGCTGGTCTGGGGCCGCAACCGGTGGACGGCCGACTTCGAGTTCGTCGAGCTGCCGCGGCCGCCCCGCCCCGAGCGCACCTCCAACGTCAGCCCGGGCACCAGCCTGACCCGCGATTCCGACCTCGAGGCCCGCTACCGCGCGGCGGCGCTCGGGTCGCGCAACGAGACCGCCCTCCGGACGCCGGACGGCGCCCGCATCCAGGTGCTCTTCGAGCAGGAGCTCGGCACCGACAGCGTCGACTTCGCGGCCCTGGAGTCGATAGGCGACGGCGACCTCGTGCAGCTCACGGAGGGTGCCGTCATCCGCCTGAGGAGCGAGGTCCCCCTGCGATTCGGCGACACCCTCATCCCCACCGACAACCTCGCGCCCGACTTCCCCGGCTCGTACGGCCTCTGGCTGCGGGCGTCCGGCCCCGGCTGGACCCTCGTCTTCAACAACGAGCCCGACTCGTGGGGCACCCAGCACGACCCGGCGTTCGACGCGGCCGAGGTCGACATCGACCACACGCACGGCGGCCCCTACGAGGACCGTCCCCTGGGGGTGTCCCTGGTGCCGGCGGGCGGCGACGCGGGCCGGCTCGTGATCGTCTGGGGCCAGCACGTCTGGGCGGCCGACTTCACCATCGAACCCTGACCCGCGGCCCGGGCGGGGGCGCGGTCTGAGCGGGAACGTTCGCCGGCGATGCGGGGCTTCCCCACCGCTCGACGCCCGAGCGCGGGACCGCTTGTGCCTGGCCCGCCAATCGTCGCCGACGGCTCCGTTTGGGTGCCCAACCACCCTCCAAGAAGCCGCGCCTTCTACGGCGCAGACTCCTGCGTAGTCGCCGGCGGGTCGGTCCCCTCGGCCCGCCGCCGTGCGCGAGTTATCCGCCCGACGCCCCGGCCCGGAACCGGCGCGCGCCCCCGGCACCTCGCACCGGCGGCCGGCAGGTCGGATCCCCCCCCGCCCGCCGCCGTGCGAGAATACCCGCCTGCACGAACTGTTCACGGCGCGATCGGAAAACCGTGGGCGAGAGCATGGACGCGAGAGAAGCAGTCTGGAGGCACCGATGACACGGCGTCATTCCTCGATAATCGTCGCCCTCGTGCTGGCGGTCGCCGCGGCTCTGGTCGCCGGCCTGCCGCGGCTGTCCGCCGTGACCGGCGGCGCCCAGGCGGGGTCGGACGCGGCGGCGTTCCAGTTCGACGCGACCTGGCCGAAGCCGCTGCCCGACAACTGGACGCTCGGCAACGTGGTAGGGGTCGCGGTGGACGCCCGCGACCACATCTGGATCGTGCACCGCCCCGGCAGCCTCACCCTGCAGGAGCGCGGCGCCGACGAGGACCCGCCGCTGGCCGAGTGCTGCCGCTCCGCCCCGCCGGTCATCGAGTTCGACCAGGCCGGCAACGTGGTGAACGCGTGGGGCGGGCCCGGCGAGGGCTACGAGTGGCCCGACTCGGAGCACGGCATCTTCATCGACCACCTCGACAACGTCTGGCTCGGCGGCAGCGGCGGCGACGACGCCCACATCCTGAAGTTCACCCGCGACGGCGAGTTCCTGCTGCAGATCGGCCGGCACGGCCGGGGCGAGGGCAGCAACGACTTGGCGAACTTCGGCCAGCCGGCCGAGATCGACGTCGACCCCGAGACCAACGAGGTGTACATCGCCGACGGCTACGGCAACCGCCGGGTCGCGGTCTTCGACGCCGACACCGGCGAGTACAAGCGCCACTGGGGCGCCTACGGCAACCGGCCCACCGACGAGCCCTACAGCTACGACCCCGACGCGCCGCCCTCGCCGCAGTTCGGGCGGCCCGGTGCACTGCGCGACCCTGTCCGACGACGGCCTCGTCTACGTGTGCGACCGGGTGAACGACCGCATCCAGGTGTTCGAGCGGGACGGCACGTTCCTGAACGAGGTGGTCATCGCGGGCCGCACCCGCGGGTTCGGGTCGGCGTTCGACGTCGACTTCTCGCCCGACGGCGACCAGACGGTCCTCTACAACATCGACGGGATGAACCAGAAGGTGTGGCTGATCGAGCGGTCGAGCCTCGAGATCCTCGGGTCGTTCGGCTTCGGCGGCCACATGGCCGGGGGGTTCACCGCCGCCCACAGCCTCGCCGTCGACTCGAGCGGCAACATCTACGTCGGCGAGACCCTGGAGGGCAAGCGGGTGCAGCGGTTCGTCAACATGCAGTAGGCGGACGATCCCGGAAACCGAAGCTGAGTCCGGCCTCGTCCTCCGCGAACGACGCCGCGTGAAGACCGATCTTCGCCTGGGCCGCGGGCGGTTTATGGTTGGTGTGTGTCACGCACCAACGTGGACATCGACGACGAAGCCTGCGCGGCAATCATGAGACGGTACCGCCTGGCGACCAAGCGGGAAGCCGTCAATCTCGCGCTGCGGTCGCTCGCATCGGAGCCGTTCAGCCTCGAGGAAGCCCGACGGATGCGCGGATCGGGTTGGGACGGCGACCTCGACGAGATGCGGGGTCGCGCCGATGATCCTCGTTGACACATCGGCGTGGGTGGAGTTGCTTCTGTGAGGTCCTCCTCACCACGCGCGCTGCGGGTAGCGCCTCCCGCACCCCGGCCGGCCGACGGCGGCGGTCAGCGCACGAGGCGGCCGTCGCGCACCCAGACCTCGTCCGCCGACCGTCACCGTCGTGTCCGTGAAGAAGTTCCAGCGGACGTAGCCGCCGGTGACGGTTCCGCCGAGCTCGGAGTTGTCGCCCAGCGACAGCCGCACGATGCCGGCCCCGTAGCCGTAGTAGGGAATCCACGGGTTGCGCTCGGGCACCGCGAGCAGCGGGTTGAAGCCGAGCGCGAACTCCCGGAAGGCGCGCGCCTCCTCGGGGACGCCGGCCAGCTCCGCCTCGGCCGCCTCCCGCCCCGACTCGGCGGTCATCCCCGTGACCCGCCCGGCCTCGATCTCCACCCGCAGGCCCGTGACGGGCCGCCCATCCCACTGCGACCGCGGGAAGACGATGACGCCGTCGACGGTCTCCTCGACCGGGGCGACGCGGACGGCCCCCGACGGCAGCTCGATCTCGCGGTCGATGAGGATGACGCCCTGATCGGTGCGCGCCTTCGACGCATTGCCGTCGCCGAAGTTCACCGGCCGGTCGCCGATGCGGAACCGGATGTCGGTGCCGAGCGGCGACGTCACCCGCACCTCGGCCCCGCGCATGGCGGCCACGAAGCGCCGCTGCGCCGCCGCCAGCCCCGCGTAGTCGGTTTCGAGCAGGGCGTGTTGATAGGCAGCGTCGATCACCGCCTGCGACGGCATCGGCTGCCCCGGCAGGGGGAACGCGCTGCCGTTCTGGGTCCAGTGGAAGTGGATGGTGCGGCCGATGCCCTCGTGCAGCAGGTCCTGCAGGGCCGCGTACACGGCGTGGTCGGGCCGCGCCCCCGGCAGCATGATGGCGCCGTCGAAATCGCGCAGCATCTCGCGGTAGACGGCGCGGGCGGCCGCCGCGCCCTCGGCCAGCAGGCCGGCGTCCCAGTCCTCCGGATACGGCTCCTCGATGACGTCGATCACCCCGAGGTCGACGGCGCCGGCCCGCAGCAGGGCGTAGCGCAGCGGCGGAATCAGCTCGTCGAACTGCCCCGGACGCGCCACGAGCAGGATGCGCTCGCCCGGCTCGGGCGCGAGCTGCGCCACCAGGCGCTCGGCCATCGCCTCCCACTGCATCGTCAGGCGGGGCTGGGCGGCGGCGGTTCCGGTCGCGAGAGACAGGGCCAGACCGGCGGCGGCGACGACGCGTGTGACACGCTTCATGGTTCGACTCTCCCCAGCCACGGACGCCTACGACGGCCACAGCCAGCCGAACGTGCCCGCCGTCAGCAGCGCGTAGATCACCCCGTCGAACATCGTCAGCAGGGTGAAGCGCCAGCTTCGGTACCACCAGATGGTGCTCTGCGGAATCGCCAGCGCGTAGCCGGCGAAGGCCACGATGCCCACGACGCGGAAGACGAGGCCGTACTCGGCGCCGGGCGCGAGGGTGAGGCCGGCCGTGTAGCCGGCGACGGCGCCGATCACCACGCAGTAGACGAACCACTGCGCCAGGCTCCTGCCGACGGCCAGCAGCCCGTTGGGGAGCACCGTCAGGAACACGACGGGGCCGCGCTTCAGTTGCTCCGCGAACTCCGGGGTGTTCATCTCCTTCATGCTCGACGCCCGCGGGATGGCGTAGTCGCCCGGCGGAATCTCCAACGCCCGCAGCGCGTCGGCCGCCTTCTCCTGATCGGGGACCGGCCCGGCGTCGGCGACGTGATAGGTCAACAGCATGTGGATGACCGAGCTGGCGACGAACACGAGGACCGCCGACAGCAGGATCGGCAGCCACAGCGACAAGATGCACGTCATTCGCGACCTCCCGGCGGCGAGCATACCCTAATTCCCGTCTCCGCCGCCCGCCTCCCGCAGCGCCGCCGCGCCGGGGACGGGCGGCACGCGGGGGGTGAGCATGCCCGGCCCCGCGATCCGCGGATCGACGAATTGCGGTAACATCCGCTCCCATGCCGCCGGGACACGGCGTCCCCGCCGACGCCCGCCGCGCGTCCTCGCCGCAGAACGGCGGGCGGGCATGACGGGTCGCGCGGCCTGACGGGTTGATGGGGCGGAGAGCCGAGCCGCCATGGGCGGCGGTTTCCGGCCAGATTGCCGAGCCGATGGAAAGGGGTACACGATGCTGCTGTCGCTGCGGTCCTGTCGTTCGGTGTTCCGGGTCGTCCGCTCGGCCCTGGTGCTCGGCCTTCTGCTGGGAATCGCGATGATCGAAATCGACGACCCCGTGTACGCCCAGTCCGACGACGCCGCTGGGCCACGGCTACAGCCGGCCCGCGCGGAGCCCCCACGGCAGCCGTTCCGAGGTGATCGCGCCTCACGGCATGGTCGCGGCCAGCCAGCCCCTCGCGGCCCAGGTCGGCCTCGACATCCTCAAGGCCGGCGGCAACGCCATCGACGCGGCGGTGGCCGTCAACGCCGTCCTCGGCCTCGTCGAGCCGCACATGAACGGCATCGGCGGCGACCTCTTCGCCCTCGTCTGGGACGCCGACACCGAGCGGCTCTACGGGTTGAACGCCACCGGGCGGGCGCCCTACGAGATCAGCCGCGAGACCCTCGTCCGCCAGGGCTACAGCCGCATGCCGGGGAACGGACCGCTGACCTGGACCGTGCCCGGCGCGGTCGACGGCTGGCACGAGCTGCTCGAGCGCTTCGGCACGATGTCCCTCGCCGAGGTGCTCGCCCCCGCCATCCGCTACGCCCTCGACGGCTTCCCGGTGAGCGAGATCATCCAGCGGCAGTGGGCGGGGGCCATGCCGTCGCTCGTGCAGTGGCCCGATTCCGCCGCCACCTACCTGCCCGACGGCCGGCCGCCGCGCGTCGGCGAGGTCTTCCGCAACCCGCGGCTCGCCGACACCTACGACGCGATCGCCCAGGGCGGCCGCGACGCGTTCTACAAGGGCGACATCGCCCGGCGCATCGTCTCGTTCAGCGAGGGGAACGGCGGCTACTTCACGATGGCCGACTTCGAGGACCACTCGTCGGTGTGGGTCGAGCCCGTCAGCACCAACTACCGCGGCTACGACGTGTGGGAGGTGCCGCCCAACAGCTCCGGCATCCTCGCCCTGATGATCCTCAACATCATGGAGGGCTACGACGTCCCCGCCCTCGGCAAGAACACCGCCGACGCGATCCATCTCTACACCGAGGCCAAGAAGCTCGTGTGGGCCGACCGCGACACCTACGTGGCCGACGCCGACGCCAACGAGCTGCCCACGCAGCCCCTGATCACCAAGTCGTACGCCGACGCCCGCCGGCAGCTCATCGACCCCGAGCGCGCGTCGACCGACGTCGCCGCGGGGCAGCCGTTCGACCACAGCGACACCGTGTACCTGACCGTGGTCGACGAGGACCGCAACGCCATCTCCCTCATCGAGAGCATCTTCGGCGGCTTCGGCTCGATGGTGGTGCCGGGCGACCTCGGCTTCGCCCTCCAGAACCGCGGCTCCGGCTTCACGCTCGAGGAAGGCCACCTCAACTCGCTCGAGCCCCACAAGCGCTCGCTGCACACCAACATGCCCGGCTTCGTCACCAGGGACGGCAAGCCGTTCATGTCGTTCGGGGTCATGGGCGGCGCCATGCAGCCCCAGGGCCACTGGCAGGTGCTGTCGAACATCATCGACTTCGGCATGAACCTCCAGGAGGCCGGCGACGCCGCCCGCGTCCGCCACAGCCCGAGCAGCCGGCCCGGCGGCACCGTCGCCGTCGAGCCCGGCGTCTCCGACGAGGTCATCGCCGAGCTCCGCCGCCGCGGCCACAACGTCGTCCGCGCGGGCGGCGGGGGCATGGGCGGCTACCAGGCCATCATGATCCACCCCGAGACGGGCATGCTGCACGGGGGCACGGACGTGCGCAAGGACGGGCAGGTGGTGGGGTACTGATTCCCACCGCGGGAATCACGGTGGGACAAACCTGAACCAGGAGTCTGCTCCGTAGAACGGTGCAGACTCCTGGCAGGGTTGGTTGGGCGCCCAGCGGAGCCGCAGGCGACGATGGGCGGGCTAGTTCAGGCGAACCAGTTCTCCACGCTCAGATTCCTGAAGTCGTCGAAGTCGTCCGTGTTGCCCGTTACCAGCGTCAAGCCGTTGGTAGCTGCAACCGCGGCGATCTGGCCATCGACGAAGGGAGGCGTCTGCCCGCGACGGGTCAACCGTGCGCGTTCTTCGGCGTGCCATCGTGCGGCGTCGCGATCGTACGGCAGGATCTCCAGAAGCAGTACCCGCTTGAGATAGCGGGCCAAGCGCTGCTTGCGCATGCCGTCCGGCATTCGGGCCAATCCGTACTGAAGCTCATGGAGAATCGGAGCCGCGGTACACACTTCATGCTTGTGTGCGTCCAGACGAGACTGAACGCCGGGGTCGGGGCGTGGACGGGCGCGTTCGGAGAGGATGTTGGTATCGAGCAGGTACCTCAGTCTGGCCATTCGGGCTCCCGGGGCGGGCGGCGGTCACGCCAGCCATCCACTTCCTCCCGCGTGAGCTCCGGCCAGTCGAAGCTCTCCTGCGCGCGCCAGTCCGTGACCGCCTGCCAAAAATCGCGGCCGGCGGACGCCGATTCCAGGCGTCCGTACTCATCCATGGAAACCAGGACGGCGACCGGCTTGCCGCGTCGCGTGATGCGCACGGGTTCTCCGTCCTCAGCCTTGTGAATCAGTCGGGTAAGCGTGTTTCGAGCTTGGGCAATGGAGACTTCGGACACAATTCCCATCCATCATGGCTATGAACATGGCCATTCTACATGAGTCCGTGGAAACGGACCAGCGTCACCTCGAAGCGTGTGCGCCTCCGACACCGCGGCAATAGCGGACGTGGGGTGAATCGCTGCTACAATCTCCGCGAATCGTGCGGGGAATCTACATCCACGAGCGACCCGACTGGCCGCGGTTCCACTGGAGGCCCGAGGTCGTGGCCGATGTGCTGGCCGACGTCAGGCATCGGCAGGGCCGCCTCCTCGGCCGCATGGAGACCCTCGGCTTCGACTTGCGGCGCGAGGCGGTGCTCGCCACGCTGGTCGAGGACGTGGTGAAGAGCAGCGACATCGAGGGAGAGAAGCTCGATTCGGCGGAGGTCCGCTCGTCGATCGCGCGCCGCCTCGGCATGGATGCCGGTGGGCTCGGGACCGCGGATCGCGACGTCGAGGGGGTCGTCGAGCTGATGCTGGATGCGACCGGGCGGTTCGACCAGCCACTCACCTCAGAGCGGCTGTTCGACTGGCACGCGTCGCTGTCCCCGACCGGCCGCAGCGGGATGCGGCGAATCGCGATCGGGCGATGGCGCGGCGAGCGAGCCGACCCGATGCAGGTGGTCTCCGGTCCGATCGGCCGCGAGCGGGTGCATTTCGAGGCGCCGCCAGCGGCGCGGGTCGACGCGGAGATGCGGGCGTTCCTGCGGTGGTTCGAGGCGCCGGCCGATGCGGACCCCGTGCTCAGGGCGGGGTTGGCGCACCTCTGGTTCGTGACCGTCCACCCGTTCGAGGACGGGAACGGCCGCATCGCGCGCGCCGTCGCCGACATGGCGCTGGCTCGTTCGGAGGCCAGCTCCCAGCGCTTCTACAGCATGTCATCGCAGATTCGGGCGGAGCGGGCGGACTACTACGACGTGCTGGAGCGAACTCAACGCGGTACGACCGACGTCACCCGGTGGATGACGTGGTTCCTCGCCTGCCTCGGCCGGTCGATCGAGGCGGCGGGCGCCGCGCTGGGCGCCGTGCTCGCGAAGGCCCGGTTCTGGGAACGCGCGGCTGGATTCGCCCTCAACGAACGGCAGCGGCACGTGCTGAACCGTGTCCTGGACGGCTTCGAGGGGAAGCTGACCACGTCGAAGTGGGCGAAACTCGCCAAGTGCTCCCAGGATACGGCACTGCGGGACATGACGGTCCTGGTCGACCACGGCCTCCTGGCCCGCAACCCCGGCGGCGGGCGCAACACGAGCTATCGCCTGTTGACCGACAGCCGACGGGCCGGCGACTGAGGCGACGCTGTCGTTCCCGGCGGCACCTTGCGCAAACGCCGGGGAGGAGTATGCTCAAGCGATGCCCGGACCAGCCAGGTACCTCGCGATGGTCCGCGGCGCGGCGCTCGTCGTGTTCCTCGCTCTGCTCGCAGGGGCGGTCGCGGCCCTTCAGCGCCCCGCGGCACCGGGCGCGCCCGGCCGGGTGACGCTGTCCATCGTGGGCACCACCGACGTGCACGGCCACGTGTTTCCGCGGGGCGGGCGCGGAGGCGTCGCGCAGCTCGGCGGGTATCTGCGCAACCTCCGCGCGGCGCGGGACCGGGACGGCGGCGCGGTGCTGCTGCTGGATGCAGGCGACACCTTCCAGGGGGGCATCGAGTCGAACCTGTCGGAGGGCGCGCTCGTCGTCGACGCCTACAACGCGCTGGGCTACGACGCGCTGGCCATCGGCAATCACGAGTTCGACTACGGAGCGCTCGACACCGCATCCGGGGACGGCGCGCCGCCCGACATGCGCGGTGCGCTCAAGGCGGCGGCCGCCGGCGCGCCGCCGCGCTACGAAGGGGTGCCGGTCGCGCCGGACGCGTCGGTGCCGGCGGCGATGCGGCCCGAGCTCAAGCGGGTGCACCGCTGGCGCGAGGCAGCGCTCGGCGTCGTCCTCGAGACCGCCCTGACCCGGAACGGAGAGGGCCTCGAATCGCCCCTCGGCAACCTCTTCGCCGATGCCTTCCGCGCTGCCGTGCCCGGCGCGGACGCCGCGATCGGCATGGGGGCGCGACGCGGGGGGCTGCGCACCGATCTACCGGCCGGGGCCCTGACCCGCGGGCCGCTCTACGACGTGTTTCCGTTCGACAATCGCGTCGTCGCGCTGGTGTTGACGGGGGCGCAACTGCAGCAGGTCCTCGCCAGAGAGGTGTCCCGGCGGCGGCGCGGGGTCCCGAGCGTGTCGGGAATCCGCGTTCGCGTGACCTGCGCGGGAGAGAGGCCGGAGGTCTCCATCGTGCGGTCGTCGGGAACCCGGATCGACCCCGCCGAAACGCTCGTCGTGGCGACCACGGACTCCTTCGCCGCCCGGGCGCGCGGCGGCACTCGTGCAACGGTGACGGCGACGGCGCCCCAGGTCCGGGACGCAGTCGCCGGCTGGCTCACCGCGCGCGGCGGGCGGCTGCGGGCGGCCGACCTGGCGAAGCCGCCCCGCTGGCAGCCGCTCGACGGTGCCGCATGCCTCGCCGCCGACTGACGTGGCCCGCCGGAATCGCGGTGCATCCCGCACGAACGGTCTGCCTGCGACTGTACGATCCAGCCATGCGGATGCCGATTCGGCTCCCGCCGCCCGAGGGCCGCCGCTTCGACGTGGTGGGGTTCGGCCTCAACATGACCGACCTGCTGGTCGTGGTCGAGCGCTTTCCCCGACCGGACTCCAAGCAGCCGATTCGGCGGCACGCGTACTCGCCGGGCGGCCAGGCGGCGAGCGCCATGGTGGCGTGCGCCCGGCTCGGCTGGCGGGCGCGCTATGTGGGGTGCTTCGGTGACGACGACAACGGGCGGCGCGGGCGGTCGAGCCTCGCCGACGAAGGGGTCGACGTCACCGCGTGCCGCGTGGCCCCCGACACGCGGAACGGGATGTCGGTGATTCTCGTCGACGAGGGGACCGGCGAGCGCACGGTGCTCTGGACTCGCGACCCCGGACTGAAGCTGCGCCCCGACGACGTCGACCCGGCCGCAGTGTGCGCCGGCCGGGTGCTGCTCGTCGACTGTCACGAGACGGCGGCGTCGACCGCGGCGGCGCGCGCGGCGCGGCGCACCGGGGTCCGGACCATCATCGACGTCGAGCACGTCCGGGACGGCATCGACGCGCTGCTGGCGGAGATCGACGTGATCGTCACCGCCCAGGAGTTTCCGGCCGCGCTGACCGGCAAGGGCGCGCCGGGGGCGGCGCTGCGGGCGATCCGCGACGCCTACCGCCCGGCGCTGGTCTGCATGACGCTCGGCGCGGAAGGCAGTCTCGCCCTCGTCGGCGACGTCGAGGTGAGGACGCCGGCGTTCCACGTGCCGGTCGTCGACACCACCGGCGCCGGCGACGTCTTCCGCGGCGGCTTCATCTCCGGCTGGCTGCGCGGCGGCGACGGCGCGGAGGTCGAGGACGTGCTGCGCTACGCGAACGCGGCGGCCGCCCTCAAATGCCGCGGCCTCGGGGCCCGCGAAGCGAGCCCGACGCCGGCCGAGGTCGACGTCCTGCTCGCCGACACCCGATTGGCGGCCGAGTGCGACAAGCTGGACGCCGACCTCGAACAACGTCCGGCCGATGAAGGACTCGCAGACGAATCGGTCGAGGGCTGAGGGCGGCATCCGCCGAGCGGCGTTGCGCGCCCCCCTGTCGCTCGTTGCGCCGCATGAGGGCGCCGCCGTCAGCTCGCGCCAATCCAGTAGAGACAGCCCGGCCCGGCGCCGTCGCCCATCGGTATCTCGAGGGTGATCTCGAGCGTCTCCAGATCGACGACCGCGACGCGGTCCGCGGCCCTCAGCCCGAGAAACGCGCGCCGGCCGTCGGGCCCCACCAGGACGGCGCCGTCGCCGGTGTCGGTCTCGCCCACCGACACGCGCTCGATCACGCCGCGGGTGGCCGCGTCCATCACCACCAGGGACGCCGCCTCGCCGTCGATGATCAGCACGCGGCCGTCGGGCGTGAACTTCAGCCGGTTCGCGTCCCGCATGCCGAGGTCGAGGGTCTCGACGACCCGCCGGCTCTCGACGTCGATGATCGACACGCCGCCGTCGCCGCGGGTCGCGGTCCAGAGCTCGCGGCCGTCCGGCGACAGGTCGATGCCCTCGGGCCGCACGCCCGGCACGGGGATGTCGGTGAGCCGCGCCCGCGCGGGCCCCTCCAGGACGTTCTCGACCATCGTGACGGTGTTCGAACCGATGTTCGGCGTGAACATCGCGCCCCGCTCCCGATCGAGCACCAGCATGTGAGAGCCGTCCTCGCCGATTCCGAGCGTCCAGTCGATCGCGTCGGCGGCCGGGTCGTAACGTCCGATCGACTTGTAGCCCTCGATGGTGAAGTACAGCTTGCCGTCGGCGAACAGCACGTCGTGCGTCAGGCTGCCGGGACCCGGGTCCACCCGGCGGATCTCCTCCCGCGCGGCGATGTCGATGACCGATATCCCGTCCACCATGCTCGCCACGAACGCCAGCCGGCCGTCGGCCGACGCGGTCACCTCGTGCGGGTCCCGGCCGGTCGGCACGCGCCCGAGCACGTTCCCGTTGTCCGGATCGACGATCGCGAGGGCGCTGGCGTCCCTGAGCAGCACCAGGAGCCGTCCCGACGACGACGTCTGGGCGCCCGCCACGCCGACCAGGGCGACCAGCGCGCCCAGCGAGAGCGCGACGATCCTGCGGAACGGAATCTCGAACTGTCTCATCGGATGTCTCCTTGTCGGTCTCATGACCCGCCTTCCACCCAGCCTGCGATCCGGCGGCCCCGGTCAGAGGTCGTCATACCGGGCGTCAGCGGGGTTGTCCCACAATTCCGCGAGCACGGAATCGGCCGATGGCCTCGGGGCGAAGAGGTCAGTCGGGACCTCGTTGGCCAAATCATCCCGCAGGCGCGTCTCGATGGCCTCGGACACGTACTGGCGGATGGACTGCTCCCGCAAGGCGGCGGCAAGCCGAATGCGCCGCCGCGTCTCGCGAGTCACGTCGATGCTCAATCTCGCGGGCCGTGCAGCAGGCGTCATCGACGCCGACGGTACCACAATTGCGTAAACGAGGGCCTGCCGCCCCTACCGCCGCCACGCGAACAGGCGGCCGAGGATCGCGCGCTGGCGGTCGCTGAACCGCGCCTTCCGCAGTTGATTGGCGGCCTTGCGCCAAGCCTCGGCCTGGGTGGGATAGGGGTGGACGGCCGCGCCGATGACGCCGAGGCCGGCGCCCGCCTTCATCGCCACCGTCACCTCGCTGATCAGGTTGCCGGCGTCGGCGGCCACGACGGTGGCGCCGAGGATGCGGTCGGTGCCCTTCCGGACGTGCACCCGCGCGAAGCCGGCGTCCTCGCCGTCGAGCACCGCGCGGTCGACCTCGGCGAGGGGCTGCGTGAAGGTCTCGACCGCGACGCCCTTCGCCCGGGCGTCGGCCTCGTACATCCCGACGTGGGCGATCTCGGGCTCGGTGTAGGTGCACCAGGGGATGACCAGCGACTCGGTCGACGCCCTCCCCAGCCCGAACGGGTGCGGGAACAGGGCGTTCTGGATGACGATCCGGGCCATGGCGTCGGCCGCGTGCGTGAACTTGAACCGCGAGCAGACGTCGCCCGCCGCGTAGACGCGGGGGTTCGTCGTCCGCAGGCGGGCGTCGACGGTGACGCCGGCCCGATCGAAGGCCACCCCGGCCGCCTCGAGGCCCAGCCCCTCGACGTTCGGCGCCCGGCCGACGCCGAGGAGGATCTCGTCGACGGTGACGTCCCGCGATTCGCCGGCGGCGGCATAGCGGATACGCTTCCCGCCGGCGTCCCCGCCATCCGCAACGGGGGCGACCGGCTCGACCGCAACGATTGCGGCGCCGAGGAGGAAGCGCACGCCGTCGCGGGCCATCCGCGCCTGCACCACCGCCGCCGCGTCGGGGTCCTCTCGGGGCAGGATGCGGCCGCCCCGCTCGATCACCGTGACCTCGCAGCCGAAGCGGGCGAACGCCTGGGCGAGCTCGCAGCCGACGGGACCGGCCCCGATGACGGCGAGGCGCCGGGGGAGCTCGGTCAGCGAGAAGACCGTCTCGTTGGTGAGACAGCCGGCGTCGGCCAAGCCCCGGGATCGGCGGCACCGCCGCGCGCGCCCCGGTGCAGACGGCGGCGCGGGCGAACCGCAGGGCGGCGTCGCCCACCGCGACGGTGTCCGGCCCCGTGAACCGGGCCTCGCCGATGAAGACGTCGACGCCGAGCCCCGCGAACCGCTCGGCGGAGTCCACGTGGCTGATCCCGGCCCGCAGCCGGCGCATGCGGGCCATAGCCGCTCCGAAGTCGCGATCGACCCCGCCGGGGAAGGTCAGCCCGAACGCCGCGCCGTCCCGCGCCGACGCCCAGACCCGCGCCGCCCTGAGCACCGCCTTCGAGGGAACGCAGCCGACGTTCAGGCAGTCGCCGCCCATCAAATGTCGTTCGACGAGGGCCACCCGGGCGCCGAGGCCGGCCGCTATCGCCGCCGTCACCAGCCCGGCCGTCCCCGCCCCGACGACGACGAGGTTGTAGCGGCCTTCCGGCGTCGGGTTGCGCCACCCGGGCGGATGGACGTTGGCGGCGAGCTTGCGGTTGAAGGCATCGTCCGGGAGGAGCGCGGCAGAATCCATGACCCGCATGGTACTTGTCTCCGCCGGGCGACGCGCCCGGCGTGTGCGCCGTAGGTGGCCGGGTGTCACCCCGCCGGGCGACGCGCCCGGCGCGGGTGCCGTAGACGGCCGGGTGCCTCCCCCGCCGGGCGACCCCCGCCGGGCACCGACGCGCCCGGCGCGAGCGACAGCGGCGGTCGTCGACCGGCGGCCGCAGGGCGCCAACTCGACTGTACGGCACCGATCCGGAAAGGCGGCCACCACGGGCGGTCGCCAGTGCGCTGAAAGCGGCCACCAGCGTCCGACGGGCCGCGCCGGGCACACCATCTCCACTGGTCCGCTCCGCCATGCGATCGTCGTGCGCTACACTAGTCTGCGCCGTAGAATGGCGCGGACTCCTGTAAGATTGGTTGCGCGGTGAGCGGAGCCGTAGGCGACGCTCCCGGCTAGGCGCAGAAGGCGCCAGGAGATCCCCGTCCCCTTGCCCGGCTCCCGAGCCGGTCACGCACCGGTCGGACCGTCCGGGAGGAAACGTCAATGCTGTTCGCCAACCCCGCCAGCCTGCGGATGCCCACCGCCGACCAGGCCCTCCCCGGCCGCGACGAGCCCATGCCCGTGGCCGGCGGCCACTTCGTCAACCGCCGCCCCATCGCGCCGCCGTTCCCCGACGGAATGACGCGGGCGGTGTTCGGGATGGGCTGCTTCTGGGGGGCCGAGCGGGCGTTCTGGAAGCTCGACGGCGTCTACACGACCGCCGTCGGCTACGCCGGCGGGTTCACGAAGAACGCGACGTACCGCGAGGTGTGCAGCGGGGGGACCGGCCACACCGAGGTGGTGCTGGTCGTCGCCGACCCCGCCACGGCCCCGTTCGAGCGCCTGCTCCAGGCGTTCTGGGAGGGCCACGACCCGACCCAGGGCATGCGGCAGGGCAACGACGTGGGTACGCAGTACCGCTCGGCCGTCTACACGGCCGACGCCGAGCAGCACCGTGCGGCCTGCGCCTCCCGCGACGCCTATCAGGCGCGGCTGACGGCGGCCGGCTTCGGGCCCATCACCACCGAGATCCGCGACGCGCCCCCCTTCTACTACGCCGAGGACTACCACCAGCAGTACCTCGCGAAGAACCCGGCGGGCTACTGCGGCCTCGGAGGCACCGGCGTCTCCTGCCCGGCCGGCGCGGCGGTCGCCGGTGCGTAACCCCGCGCGCGCGGCGGCGCCGCCGCGCAATCCCGCCACCGGGGCCGTCCATGCCTGCTGATACCGCGCGCGCGCCGGCGGCCGTCGACTGGGCGCGCTACGAAGCGGTGCTGTTCGACCTCGACGGGGTGCTGACGGCCACCGCGCGCCTGCACGCGGCGGCGTGGACGCGCCTGTTCGACGGCTATCTGGCCGAGCGCGCGGCGGCGGAGGGCGGGCCGTTCCGCCGGTTCGCGCCTCGCGACTACGCGCGCTACGTCGACGGCCGGCCGCGCTACGACGGCGTGCGCGCTTTCCTCGCCTCGCGCGGCATCACCCTCCCCGACGGCGCGCCCGACGACCCGCCGGGGCGCGGGACGGTCTGCGGCCTCGGGAACCGCAAGCAGGCGTTCTTCCACGAAGTGCTGGCGGGCGAGGGCGCGGACACCATTCCCGGCACGGTGGCGGTGGTCCGCTACCTGCGGCGGCGCGGGGTGCGCACCGCCGTCGTCTCGTCGAGCCGGAACTGCGCGGCCATCCTCGACGCGGCGGGCATCGCCGGCCTCTTCGAGCTGCGGGTGGACGGCGTCACCGCCGCCGAACGGGACCTCGCGGGCAAGCCGGCCCCCGACACCTTCCTCCACGCCGCGCGCGCGATGGGGGTGGCCCCGTCGCGGACCGCGGTGGTCGAGGACGCCATCGCGGGCGTCGCCGCCGGGCGCGCCGGCCGGTTCGCCCTGGTCGTCGGCATCGACCGCGCCGGCGCCCCCGACGATCTCGCGCGCGCCGGCGCCGACCTCGTCGTGACCGACCTCGCCGACACGCTGCCGGACGGGACCCGGCCCGGCGCCGCGCCGGAGACCGCGCGCGCGCGGACGGACGAAGAGGCGCCGGCCCCGGCCGCCGGCCCGGAGGACGGCTGATGGACGACCGCTACCACGCCGATCTCCCCCGGGACATCTATCCCGCCGACGAATGGCGCCTCGTCGAGACGCGCTTCGACCCCCGCCGCGTCGGGGCGTCGGAGTCGCTGTTCACGACCGCCAACGGCTACCTCGGCATGCGCGGCACCTGCGACGAGGGCCAGCCCGTCGAGCACCACGGCACCTACGTCAACGGCTTCCACGAGACGTGGCCCATCGTCTACGGCGAAGAGGCGTACGGCTTCGCCAAGCTGGGCCAGACCATCGTCGACGTGCCCGACGCCAAGATCATCCGGCTGTACGTCGACGACGAGCCGTTCTACCTGCCGACGGCGACCCTCGACCGCTACGAGCGGGTGCTCGACATGCGGGCGGGGACCCTGGACCGCACCCTGGTGTGGGCGCACTCGTCGGGCCAGCGCGTCTCCATCCGTTCGCGCCGGCTCGTCTCCCTCGAGCACCGGCACCTCGCCGCCATCTCCTACGAGGTGACCCTGCTGGCCCACGACGCGCCCGTCGTCATCGTCTCCGAGATCGCGGCCCAGGGGCGCACGACGGGCGGCAACGGAGACCCGCGCACGCGACAATTCGGGTGCGAGGTCCTCGAGCCCCAGGCGAGCCGCGCCGCCGACCGCCGCATCGTGCTCGGCTACGCAGCCCGGTCGAGCGGCATGACCCTGTCGTGCGCGGTCGACCACGAGCTGCGGACGGACTGCGACTACACGACCGACTTGCGGCCCGACGAACGGGGCGGGCGCATCGACTTCTCGATCGACGGCCGGGTGGGCGCGCGAATCCACCTCGTCAAGTACGTCACCTACCACTCGTCCCGGCGCCCGCAGGCCGACGAGCTGTGCGAGCGCGCCGACCGGCTGCTGAACCGCGCCGTCCGGCGCGGCTTCTCCGACCTGCTCGACAGCCAGCGCCAGTTCCTCACCGACTTCTGGCACCGCAGCGACGTCGTCGTGAAGGGACAGCCGGAGTGGCAGCAGACGATACGCTTCAACCTGTTCCACATCTGCCAGGCGACGGCGCGGGCCGAGGGGGTCGGCGTGCCGGCCAAGGGACTGACCGGCCCCGGCTACGAGGGCCACTACTTCTGGGACACCGAAATCTACTTGCTGCCGTTCCTCGCCTACACGACCCCGCGCATCGCGCAGAACCTGCTGCGCCTGCGCCACGCGCAGCTCGGCGAGGCGCGGCGGCGCGCGGTCGAGATGAACCAGCGCGGCGCGCTCTTCCCGTGGCGCACCATCGACGGCAACGAGGCGTCGGCGTACTACGCGGCGGGCACCGCGCAGTACCACATCAACGCCGACGTCGTCTACGCCCTCCGCAAGTATGTGGAGGTGACCGGCGACACCCGGTTCCTCGCCGAGGTCGGGGCCGAGATCCTCGTCGAGACCGCCCGCCTCTGGGTCGACCTCGGCTTCTTCGACCGCCACGACGGCCGGTTCCGCATCAACGGCGTCACCGGGCCGGACGAGTACAACACCGTCGTCAACAACAACCTCTACACGAACCTGATGGCGCGCGAGAACCTCTGGTACGCGGCGCGGACGATACGCGCGCTGCGCGCCGACGACGAGCCGCGCTTCAAGCTGCTGGTGCGCGCGACCGGACTCGACCCCGCGGAGCTCGACGCGTGGCAGCGCGCCGCCGACCGCATGTACCTGCCCTTCGACGAACGCGACCGGGTCCACCTGCAGGACGACTCGTTCAAGGACAAGGAGGACTGGGACTTCGAGCACACCCCGCGCGACAAGTACCCCCTCCTGCTGCACTACCACCCGCTCGTCATCTACCGTCACCGGGTCGTCAAGCAGGCGGACGTCGTCCTCGCCATGTTCCTCCTCGGGCAGGAGTTCACCCTGGGGCAGAAGCGCCGCAACTTCATGTACTACGACCCGCTGACGACGCGCGACTCGTCGCTCTCGTGCTCCATCGAGAGCATCGTCGCGGCCGAGGTCGGCGAGGCCGAGAAGGCGTTCAACTATTCGCTCGACGCCGGTTTCATGGACCTCGCCAACGTGGCCGGCAACGTGCAGGACGGCTGCCACATCGCGTCGATGGGCGGGTTCTGGATGACCCTCATCTACGGGTTCGCGGGCATGCGGGACGACGGCGGGGAGATCATGTTCTCGCCGCAGGTGCCCGCTCAGTTCGAGAGCCTCCGCTTCCCGCTGCAGGTCCGCGGGCGGCGGTTGGAAGTGGAGCTGACGCCGGAGTCGGCGACCTACCTGCTGCGGGGCGACGAGCCGCTGGCCATCGGCCACCGGAACGAGACCATCGAGCTGCAGCCGGACGTGGCGGTCACCCGGCCGTCCTCCGCCGAAAACCGGGCGGGCAACGTCGCCGAAGACCGTCCGTGAGGGCCTCGGGGATGCGCCGCCGCGCCCTCGATCGCCGAAGGACACCCGAGTGACGGCGCCCCCGGTCCTTCCACGCGCCCGAGCCGCGATCGCGCCCGCCTCTCCCGAGGAGGGGCGCTTCCGCGCGGGGCTCTCCCGCGGGAAGCTCGATGCCCGCTACCAGCGGAAGCCGAGCGCCATCCGGAAGGTGCGCCCGCCGTTGCGGCCCGGCAGGTACGGCGGGTAGTCGCCGACCGACGTCCCCTCGCCGAACCGGGGGCCTTCCTCGTACGTGGTCGGGAGACCGAGGGCGTCCACCGGCCCGTCGTAGACCGGATCGACCGTCGTGTTCCAGAAGACGAGCTTGTCGTTGTCCAACACGTTGTAGAACTCGAACTTGAGGTAGGGCCGCGCGTCGCGCCAGACGGGAATCTGGTACTGCACGGACAGGTCCAGCAGACCGTAGCCCGCGTAGTTCTCGCTCCCGCGCCCCCTGAAGTAGATCGACTGCGACGTCGGCGGGCTGGCGTAGTCGAGCCGGGCCAGAATCGCCTCCTGATCCGCCGAGAGGGATACGCTGCCGGCCGCGAGGCTGTAGGTGAGCCCGGAGTTGTACCGCCAGATGCCGCCGACGTCGACCGCGCCGACGCGGCCGAGATCGAGGTTGTAGATGCCCCAGACGCGTATCTTGTGGCGCTGGAAGTCGTTCAGCCGGCCGTACGGGAAGTGCCGATCGGGGTCGAAGATCTCCGGGTAGTCGAACGCGATCGACGGAACGCCGGGCTGGTTCGTGCCCTCGCCCTCGAAGTTGCCCTCGTTCTTGATCTGCAGCGTGTAGCTGCCGTCGAGCTGCAGCGCCCCCCACGGCCGGTAGGTGCCGTCGAACTGCAGCGCGTCGTAGTTGCGCTGGAGCTCGTTCGTGTTCCGGAAGACCTGGTTGTCGAACGTGCCGAAGCTCTGGCCTTCGTGCGTGACGTCGGTGAACCCGGTCGTGAGGTCGATGAAGTCCTCGATGAAGTTGCCGGCCCGGCGGCGGATGAACGTGGCCTTGAAGTACCCGTCGCCGCCGAGGGCGGCGCCCGCCGAGAGCGTGAACTCCTTGGTCAGGGGCGACCTGAGGCCCGGATCGCTGAAGACGTTCTGCGTCGCGAACCCCCCGTCGACGATCACGTAGTTGTCGGGGTCGAAGCCCGGCGCGAAGTCGCGGCCCTGTCCGGCCGGTCCCACGTAGGCGCCGAGCAGGACGTCGGGGTTGCCGACGTTGGTGGTCTCCGCGAACTGCGCCTCGCTGTACTTGCCGGCGTAGTGGCTGTACGTGCTCTGGATCGTGAAGCGGCCGTCGCCCCGCGGATCGTAGGCCATGCCGAGGCGCGGCACGACCGAGCTCGTGTCGACGGTCGTGATGCCGCCCGTCGCCTCGCTGTCGACGGCCTCCCCGCGCACGCCCAGGTTGAAGGAGAGATGGTCGCCCAGCGTCCAGTTGTCGTTGACGAAGAACGACGTCGTGCTGATGTCGATCCGCGCGCCGCGCACCGGCAACCAGTTCTGCATCAGGGAAAAGGGCCCCTGGCCGTAGGGTATGAAGAGGGGGGTGAGCTGCTGGTCGGCGTCGAGCACCGGGCTGGCGTCCGCGTCCACCAGGTAGTCCGTATAGAACACGTAGCCCGTGGAGGTCTGGGAGTTGCCGCCGGTCCGCGTCGACGTGTACCGCTCGAAGCCGGCCTTCACGCTGTGCGTGCCGAGCCCCGGCGTCGACGCGAACCACGTCACGTTGCCGGTGATCTGCTGGTTGTTGCGGTCCTCGGGATCGGTGGCGTCGAAGTAGGGCGCGTTGTAATGCCCGAACGACAGGGTGCGCGTGAGGAACGGCGAGTCGAAGATGTCGGTCGACGTGCCGCCCGAGTCGCGGAACCCGAACCGCTTCTGCGAGTACTGGGCCTCGGCCGCGACGTTCGAGCCGAGCGATCCGCGGTAGGTCGCGACCACCAGGTCGTTCGGGCGGCGCGCCGTCGAGATCGTGCTCGGCACGATGCTGAACCGGAACGTCGGGTCGGTCCGCGCCGTCTGGTTCAGCATGTAGCTGCCGGACAGCGTGTGGCCGGGCGCGACGGTGCCGGTCAGCTTGACCTGGTTGCGGTCGTTCGTGCTCGTCTCGGTGTAGCCGATGGCGGTGTCGCTGAACGTCTCCGAGGTCTCCCGATCGGAAAGCCGTCCGGAATAGAAGAACCAGAGGTTGTCCCTGACGACGGGCCCCCCGAAGGTCCCCTCGTGAATCAGGTTGTTGCCGAGGTCGCCCTCGCGGGGCTCGCCGTCGCCCTCGTCCCGCTCGAACGGCGTGATCGACGTCCACGACGGCTTGTACAGGTTGAGCCGGTAGCTGCCGGAGAAGTCGTTGCCGCCGCTGCGCGTGATCACGTTGATGACGCCGCCCGAGAAGCGGCCGTACTCGGCGGAGATGCCCGACGTCAGCACCTGCGTCTCCTGGATGGCGTCCTCGATGTAGAGCGCGTTCGCCGTGCCGAACAGGTTGTCGTTCACGTCGACGCCGTCGATGAGGAAGATGTTGTCGTAGGCGAACGAGCCGTTGATCGTCACCTGACCCGCGTTCGGGGTGTTGTCGGTCAGCCCCGGCTGCAGCTCCGCGATGCCGAACGGCGTCCGGCTGACGGGCAGCGCGTTGACCTGCTCGGCGGTGGTGTTGGAGCTGGTCTCGGTGCTCTCGATGGGCGTCGGCACCACCCCCACGACCCGCACGGTCTCGGCGACGCCGGCCGGCGCGAGCACCGCGTTGACGCCGATCTCGCCGCCGAGCGGCACCGTGGCGGTCTCCTCGACCGGCTCGAAGCCGGCGATCTCGAAGAACACGGCGTAGTCGCCCGGCGGCAGCGCCACGATCCGGTAGTTGCCGTTGACGTCGCTGACCACGGTGCGCACGCCCTGCATCGCGGGCGAGCTGGCGGTCACGGCGACGCCCGGGAGCACGAGACCCTGCGCGTCGACCACGGCGCCGCGCACCGTGCCGGTCTGACGCCCCTGGCCGTCCGCGCCGGGCGCAAGCGCCACCGACAAGATCACGCCTGCGGCAATCAGCCCGCGGCGGAACGCCGCCCGGCATTCCACGCGGGCCGCCGGAGTCGCCGAGGGGCGCGCCCTAGGCGCGCCCGGCCGCCGCGGGGTACGCGTTCCGCGTGTAGACGCCATCATGTCCTCCTCGGTGCCGCGGCGATCCCCGGCGCGCCGACCTTGATCTTTCTGTTCTTGCCAGTTTACATGGAGCTGGAGGAGGCGCGCTTCCTCGAGCGAACTGAGTGGATGCGGGGGTGGGCGGGCGCGGCCCGACGGGCCGCGCCGAGACCGAACCGGCGGTGAGGGTCGCACCGACGCTCGGGCGGAGACGCCCCCGTCCGAGCGTCGGCGGATCGGTCGGACCGTTCTCTACGCCTCCGGCTGGACGATCTCTATCCTCACGCCGTCCGGTCCCGTCACGAACGAGATCAGCATGTCCTCGCCGAGGGGGTTGGTGAAGGGGCGCGGCTCGATGTCGAAATCGACGCCCTTGCCCCTGATGACCTCGGCGGCCGCGCGCAGGTCGGGGAACTGCCAGCCGAGGTGGTCGAAGGCGCGGCCGATGGTCGGGGCCAGCTCGCCCTCCTCCCGCGAGATGAGCAGCCAGACGGTGCCGTAGCGCAAGCCGGCGATGCGCCCCTTCAGGCTGTCGCGCTCGCCTTCGAAGATGTTCTCGTACCAGTCGAGGGCGGCGGCGGGGTCCGCGGACCGCAGGTGCAGGTGGTGGAAGCCGAGCCACTCGGTGTCCTCGACGACCTCGATCTTGGTGCCCCACGGGTCCTCGACGAAGGCGAGCTTGAAGAGGCCGTCGATCTCGCGCATCGGCTCGAGAATCTTCACGCCGGCCGCCTCGAACGAGGCCATCTTGGCCGCGAGGTCGGTGAACGAGAAGCCGATGTGGTCGACCCCGCTGCCCACGCTCGGGCCGGTCGGCTCGCGCTCGAAGAAGATGATGAGGGTGTCGCCGGCCGCGCAGGCGTTGTGCCGCCCGTAGTCGGTGCACCCCATGTGGGTCATGTACCACTCCTTGGCCTCGGCCGCGGACTCGGCGACGAGGTGGATGTGGTGGTAGTCGGCGGCGCCGGCGACGGCGGGCATGCCGGCGAGCCAGGCGGACGACGCGGCGAGCAGGAGCATCTTGCGAATCATCGGTGTTCCTTTCACTGTCCTTGGCGCGCCTGCTCGAGGCGCGCGGTGCGCAGCATCCCCACGATGGAGTAGTTGCCCTCGTGGCACGCGAACTCGTAGATGGGCTGCGTGCGGCGCTTCAGCGGGAGCGCCGCCGTCCACGGCGCGGCCCACGTGGCCGGGTCGGTGAACGTCATCTCGTAGTCGAGGGTGTCGGGACCGGTCAGGGTGAACCGCTCGACGAGGTGCAGCCCTTCGGCGGAGCCGCGGTAGTAGCTGTTCTCCGAGAAGTTGCGGGTCTCGACGACCAGCGTGTCGCCGTCCCAGCGGCCGCGCGAGTCGCCGTTCCACTGGCGGACGGGGTCGGGCAGATGGGGGCGCCCGTCGAGGGGGATGATGCGCGCGTCGTGGAACGCCTCGCTGACGAACGCGACGGTGCCGGGCGTCTGGACGAGCTGGTAGAACGTATAGGGGCCGGCCCCGAAATTGCCGCCCAGGCGCGGCACCCCGGTGGTCACGCAGCGGTGGATGTTGTTGAGGTCCTCCGGCCCGGTCTTGAACTCCCATCCGGTGTCCACCGCCGCCTCCCGCGCCCGCGCCTCCGGGGTGAGGGCTGGAATTCGGCCGTCGGGCGGGTCGACGACGAGGGACGTCCGGTCGGTGATCCACACGTCGACCATGCCGATCGAGCTGCTCGTGGACCACGCCTCGTACGTCTCGACGTCGTTCAGGGCGGCGAAGAACGCGCTCTCCGGAATGGCGAACGCGCTCCTCCCGTTCCGGAAGATACGCTCCACGCGGGCGCTCAGGGTGGCGACCTCCTCGTCGGTCAGATGCGTGCGGTCGCCGAACACCTCGGGCCGCTGCAGCGGGGTGGCGGTGTTGCTGAGCCAGACGCCCTGCAGATCGGGGCGGCCGTCGGACAGCCGGGGCGGGGTCCAGTCCCCGCCGGCGGTCTGCGCGCGGGCGGAACCCGCGGCGGCCAGGGCCAGCGCGATGAGGGCGACAGGCGCCGCGGTCCGAGCAAGATGACAGTTGCGCATGGATGCTCCTTCTGTCTCCCCGGCCCCGGCCGGGGAAGCCTCAACGCGGCGGGGCCGGCGCCGTGGCCGCGGGGGCGGCGGGCGGGCGCGGCGCGTAGATGTCGAAGCCCTCCGCCGCCTCCTCCTCTTCCGTCGGGGGCGTCACCCCCGCCGCGAGCATCGCCTGCTCGACGGCCGCCACCGTCACCGGCGACGGCTTGAAGTTGCCGAACCGGTAGCCGCGGGCGATGGTCAGGGGCGACCAGCCGAACTGGTTCTTGCGCGCCCAGACCCCGATGTCGGCCCCGCTCGCCGCGAGCAGCCCCACCACCGCGGGCAGGTTCTTGTAGGCGGCGCCGTGCATGGCCGTCTCGCCCTTGTCGTCGACGGCGTCGATGTCGTTCCCGAGGTCGAGGGCGAACTGAACCGCCTCGAGCACCTCCGCCTCGGTGCCGGCGTCCTCGCCCGGCGACCGCGTGCCGAGCCCCGCCGCCGCCATCAGCGGCGTGCTGTTCTCGGCGTTGGTCATCAGCGGGTCGGCGCCGAGGTCGACGAGGGTGCGCATGAGCTCGGCGTCGGCCACCAGCGACGCCAGCATGAACGGGGTCGAGCCCGGCTCGTGGTGGCGGGTGTTGTTGAGGTTGCGCCGAATCGGCATCCGCGCGTTGACGTCGGCGCCGTGCTCCACCAGGGTCCGCACGAACTCCAGGCTGGTCATGCGCCCCGACCCGTCGGGGGCGGGATCGTTGTCGCCCACGCCCGGCTTGCGCACCTTGGGGATGACGTGCAGCGCGGTGTAGCCGGGGCCGTCCGCGTTCGGGTCGGCGCCGGCCTCGAGCAGCGCCGCCGCCACGTCCCAGTGGGCGTTGGTCACCGCGAGAAGCAGCGGGGTGGTGCCGACCCGGACCGGCCGGCCGGTCCGGTAGGTCTGCTCTCCCCGGACGACCTCGTCGACCGCGCCGTTGACGTCGACGCCGGCGGCGAGGAGCAGGCGGACCACCCCGAGGTGGCCCTCCCGGACCGCGAACAGGAACGGCGTGAAGCCGGAGTCGAGGGGAGTGGTGAAGTCGGCCCCCACCTCGATCAGGGTCTCGACGACGTCGACATGCCCTTCCGCCGCCGCCCACAACAGGGCCGTCTGCCGGCGCCGCGGCTCGGCCGCCTCGATGTCCGCGCCGTACGCGACGAGGGCGCGGACGACCCCGACCCGCCCCGAGCGGGCGGCGGTCATCAGCACGGTCTCGCCCCCCGGCAGGGTGGCTCCGGCGTCGGCGCCCGCGTCGAGCAGCCGCCGCACCATCGCCGCGTTGCCGTTCTCGGCAGCCAGCGACAGCGGGAAGACGCCGTAGCGGTTCCGCGTATGCACGTCGGCCCCGGCGTCCACGAGGCGGCCCACGAGGTCCGCGTCGTCGTGGTACGCGGCCCAGTGCAGCGCGGTCATGCCGTCGACCTGCGCGGCGTTCACGTCGGCCCGCTCGTCGAGCAGCCGGTCCACGGCCGCGCCGTCGCGCTGCTGGACCGCGGCGGCCAACGGCGCGTCGGACGCGGCCACGCCCGAAGGCGCCAGACAAAGGGCGGCGATGACCAAGCATCCGGCCAATCTGCGATGCATCGTTCCTTCTCCCGGACCCGGCGACCCGAACCCGTCCCGACCACGAAGGAGGGGCGGCGGGCCGCACCGGTGTCCACGACGCGGCCCCCATGCCCGCCCGGAACCATCCCCCTAGACGGGAGAGGGCGGGGACGGGAGCCGTTCCGCCGCTCTACAGCGCCACCGGGTCGAGCAGCGTGTCGATAGTGCCGGTGCTGTCCGACCAAGTGTCCAGTTGCACCCCGACCTTGTCGAGCAGGGTCAGGTGCAGGTTGGCCATCGGCGTCGGCTGGGCGTACCGGATGTGCCGCCCCCCCGCCGTCCTGGCCGCGCCGCCGCCGGCCACCACCACCGGCAGGTTCACGTGGTCGTGCACGTTGGGGTTCCCCATCCCGCTGCCGTACATGTACAGCGAGTGGTCGAGCAGCGACCCCTCGCCGTCGGGCACCGAGGCCAGCCGCTCGAGGAAGTACGCGAAGAGCGACACGTGGTACTGGTTGATCTTCGCCAGCATCGCGAGCTTCTCGGGGTCGTTGCCGTGGTGCGAGATCGGGTGGTGCGGGTCGGGCACCCCGATCTCGGGATAGGTCCGGTTGCTCGACTCCCGCGCGAGCTGGAAGGTGATGACCCGGGTGACGTCGCCCTGCAGCGCCAGCACCTGCAGGTCGAACATCAGCTTCGCGTGGTCCTCGTAGGCGGCCGGCACCCCGATGGGGCGGTCCAGGTCGGGCAGGGCGCTCGACTCGGTCTCCGCCTCGGCCCTCTGGATCCGGCGCTCGACCTCGCGCACGGTGTCGAGGTACTCGCCCACGCGCGTGCGGTCGGCCGGGCCGAGTTCGCGCTGCAGCCGCGCGATGTCGTCACGCACCCAGTCGAGCAGGCTCGCGCGGCGGCCGAGGGCGGCGCGCCGCTGCGCCGCCGTGCCCCCCTCGCCGAAGAGGCGCTCGAACACCATGCGCGGATGGGCCTCGGGCGGCAGGGGCGAGGTCGGCGACGACCACGACAGGTTGTTCTGGTAGACGCAGGCGTAGCCGTTGTCGCACTGGCCGACCATGTCGAGCAGGTCCATGGCCAGCTCGAGCGAGGGCAGCCGCGTCTCCTGACCGATTTGCCGGGCCGCGATCTGGTCGACGGTGGTGCCGAGGTAGTAGTCGGTGCTCTCGGTCCACTTCGCCTTGGCGGCGCTGAGGAACGACGCGTTCGAGGTGGCGTGGGTGCCGGGGTACGCGTTCCGCAACTCGAGGTTGCTGACCACCGTCAACTGGTCCCGCACCGGAGCCAGCGGCCCCAGGCTAGGCGAGAGCTGCGTCAGCTTCCCTTCGCCGGGCGGGGTCCACATGGCGATGTTCGACCCCATCGGGATGTAGACGAACCCGAGCCGGCGGACCGGCCGCGCCGCGGTGTTGGCGAGCGCCGTCATCGCGGGCGCCATCGCGTCGAGCAGCGGCAGGGCCACCGTGGCCCCGACGCCGCGCAGGAAGGTCCGCCGCGGCAACGCCTTCTTCGAAATCATCATGATGCTTTCCTCAGTTGGAACGGCATGCTCTCGACGACCCCCAGCACGAGCGACGAGAAGCGGTAGTCGTCCTCGCCGGCGGCCCGGAGGATGGCCCGGACGGCCGGCGCGTCGGCGTGCGTGACCCCCCGGCCGATCGCGAACGTCAGCAGCTTCTCGGTCACCGTGCCCACGAACAGCTCGGGGCGCCGCAGCAGCGCCGCCTCGAGCGCGTCCACCCCGTCGACGTCCGTCCCGTCGAAGAGGGTCGCGGCGGCGTCGATGGGCACGCCTCCTTCCGCGTCCCGCCAGCGCCCCACCGCGTCGTAGTTCTCGAGGGCGAAACCCACCGGGTCCATCAGCTTGTGGCAGCTCGCGCAGGCGGGGCTCTCGCGGTGCGCGCTCATCCGCTCCTTCATCGAGCGGGCGCGCGTCCCCGTCCCCGTGTCCTCCAGCTCGGGCACGTCGGGGGGCGGCGGAGGCGGCGGCACGCCCAGGATGTTGTCGAGCACCCACTTGCCGCGGATGACCGGCGAGGTGCGCGTGGCGTAGGAGGTCGCGAGCAGGATGCTCCCCTGCCGCAGCAGCCCGCCCCGGGTCCCCTCCTCGCCGAACTCGACGCGGCGGAACCGGCTGCCGTAGACGTGCGGCACCCCGTAGTGCTTGGCGAGCCGCTCGTTCAGGTAGGTGTAGTCGGCCCGCAGCAGGTCGAGGACGCTGCGGTCCTCGCGCAGGACGCTCTCGACGAGCATCTCCGTCTCCTGCCGGAACGCCTGCCGCAGGTTGTCGTCGAAGTCGGGGAACACCCGCATGTCGGGGGTGATCGACTCGAGGTTGCGGAGATGCAGCCACTGGCCCGCGAAATTGGTGACGAGGTTCGAGGCGCGGGGATCGGCCAGCATGCGGCGCACCTGCCGCCGGAGCTCGCCCGGCTCGCTCAGCCCGCCCCGTTCGGCCGCGGCGAGCAGCTCGTCGTCGGGGATGCTGCTCCACAGGAAGAAGGACAGCCGCGACGCGAGTTCGAGGTCGCTCAGGCGGTAGGCGGCCCCGGCCTCGACGCCGGCGGGGTCGCGCTCGACCCGGAACAGGAACTCGGGGCTCACCAGCACCGCGGCCAGCCCCATCTCGACGCCGGCGTCGAAGCCGCCCTCGCCGCGGGCCGCGCGGTACAGCTCGAGCGGCCGCTCGAGGTCCGCCCCGGTCACCGGGCGCCGGTAGGCCCGCCGCATCAAGGTTGACAGGATGTCGGCGGCGCAGGCGTCGTCGTCGTCCGCCGCGTCAGGCCGGCACGTGAAGATGCGGGCGCGGCTCGGGGTGTCGCCGGCCCCGGCGGGGTTGTAGGGGCCGACGATGGAGATCTCGTAGACGGCCGGCTGCACCCGCGGGTGCCGGTAGTAGTTGAAGTGGGCCTGGTACGGCTGCCGCTCGGTCTCCAGCAGCAGCTCGGGCTTCTTGGGGAACGTGACGGCGAGGGCGTGGGGGCCGGCGGCGACCGCCACCCGCCGCGTGAGGTGCGCGTCGAGGGTGTCGTGCGACGGCTGATAGTTCAGCGCGTGCTCCTCGACCTGGTCGGGCGGGCGCACCGTGAACTCGCCGACCAGCTCGCCGTCGAGGAGCAGGTGCAGGTCGTGCGCCTCGCTCAGGCCCTCGACGTGCTCGTTCCGGTCGCGGGCGAGCCGGATGCTGATCTCGTAGTCGCCGTCCAACGGGAAGGTGTGCGACAGCAGGGCCCCGCCGCGGGTCCCGATGGGCATGCCGGGCAGGTGCCCCTCCTGGGTCAGGTCGGGCCGGGTGCGGACGGTCACGCCGCCGGGCCCGAGGCCGGGGCGCCCGACCGCGAGGCGGGCGATCTTCTCGGCCGCCCCGACGTAGCGCTCCAGAAGCGTCGGCGACAGGTTCCCGACGGTGATGTTGTCGAACCCGAAGCTGGACGAGTCGCTCGGGAGCAGGGCGGCCACGTCGACGTCGAGGGCCAGCAGGTCGCGCACCGCGTTGTGGTACTCGGTGCGGTTGAGCCGGCGGAACGTCTCGGAGCGTCCCGGGTCGGGCGCCGCCGCGGCGTGGCGGTCCAGGGCCGCCTCGAGCGATCCGATCGCCGCCGCGTAGGTCGGCTCGTCGGGCCGGCGGGCGGGGACCGGGGGCATCTGGCGGGCGCGCAGCTTGCGGACCACCTTCTCCCAGACCTCGGTGTGGTCGGCCAGCGCCGCCCCGGCGACGGTGTCGAGGGCGAGGCCGGCGGTGCGGGTGCGGCTGTTGTGGCACGACAGGCAGTAGCGGTCGACCACCGCCCGGTACGCGTCCGGCTCGCGCTCGGCCCCCGCGGCCGGTGCGGCGGCGGCAAGGCCGGCGAAGCCCGCGGCGGCCAGCATTCCCGCCAGATTCGCGCAGAGTCTCCGTCTCCGACGTCGTCTCGGTTCGAGCATCCGGCGTTCTCCCGGCCACGGCGTCCCGGCCCGGCCGCCGCCGTCCCGCGGCGGCGGGCCGCCGCCCTGACCCGGGCCGCTCCCGCGGCGGCGGCCGCGGGGGGCCGTGACCTCTGTTTGACTCCCCCTTTATACACCGAGATCGGCCGATCGGGGTTCCGGGGCGGCGAATCCGTCTTATCATTGATTGAGGGCGGCGCGGACGGACGGCCGGCTCAAGGCGCGAAGGGAGCCCCGGCGCGGCTCTTGCGGACGATGGCCGAGGGCGGCGCCGACGGCCCGGCCCCAGCGCGAAAAGAAGCTCAGAGAACCGTGTCAGACAATCCACGCCCCTTCACCGTCGACGCCGACCGCCGCGGGCGGGCCGTGCAGATCGCGCTCGTCGCGGCCGGCGTGCCGTTCGTCGTGTCGCTGGCCGGGCTGGCGCTCCGGTCGCCGCTGGCCGACTTGGCGCTGCTCGGCGACGGCCCCTTGGCGCTCGTCGCCGGGGCGAGCGGGGCGGTGCTGCTGCTGGTCGTCGCCGGGGCGTGGGCGGTCGACTGGTGGACGGTCAAGCGGCAGATACGGGCGCTGGCCGGGGTGAACCGTCAGCTCGAGGCGACGGGCAACGAGCTCGAGACCGAGCGGGCGCGGCACGCCCTGGAGCTGAAGATCGAGACGATGGCGATCGAAGATCCCGCGGAGGCGCAGCCCGACGCCGACCTGGAGCTGCAGCCGGCTGTCCCCGACGCGGACGCCGAGCCCCCGAAGCCGCCGGAACCGACATCGTGACTCCGCCCAACGCGAACCAAATCGTGACCGCCCTCGACCGCAGCATGCGGCGGGTCCGCCTGTCGCTGGTGCTCTACGGCGTGCCGTGCCTGATCTCGCTGGCCGGGCTCGGGTTCCGCGGCGCCCTCGGCGGCCTCTCGCCGAACCTGCCCGAGTACCTGGAGATTGCGGCCACCCTGACCGCGGTGGGCCTGCTGCTCGTCGTCGTGGCGGGGTGGCTGGCCACGCGCCGCGCGCTCCGGCAACTCGACTTGAAGCTGCGCGACTCCACCGGCCGGCTCGCCCTCAACCGCCAGGAGCTCGAGGCGGCCAAGGCCCGGCACGCGCTGGAACGGCAGATCAAGACGATGGAGCTCGAGCACGCCGTGGCCATTCGGGAAGCGCGCCTGCGGATTCGCGAGCTCGACCGCACCCTCGACGAGCGCGCCCCGGGCCAGGAGCCGGCCGCGGCCGCACCGGCGGCCGGCGCGAAGGCGCGCCGCCCCCCGCCCGCCACCCTGAACCGGCCGCGCCGCATCCTGCCCGAGGCCGACTCGGCCGAGCCGCCCGTCCCCGACGGGAGCGGGTGACGGCCGGCGGGCCGCGGGCGCGCTCAGCGGAATTCGACGGTCGGGGGCGCGGCCAGCTCGATCGCCCCCGCGGTCACCCTGAGCGCGGACCGTCCCGCGACGCCCGAGGTGATCTGCACGCGAACCACGCCATCCGCGCCGGTGACAGGCTCGGCGGGCCGGACGGTGTCGGCGGCCCGGCTGGAGACGACTCGGACCGGCACGCCGACGACGGGATTGCGGAAGGCGTCGCGCACCGTCACGGTGACCTCGGCCGCGCCCCCGCCCACCGGGACCGACGCGGGGGCGACCTCCACCGTCGACGTCTCCGCACTCGGACCCGCCGGCACCACCCGCACGTCCGCCGCCCCCTCGATCCCGTCCGCGCGCGCCAGCACCTGTCCGCCGCCCGCGGCGAGGGCGGTGAAGATGCCGCGCGCCGGATCGACGGTGCCGACATCGCCCGTCACCCGCCACTCGACCGCGTAGCCGGTCACGGTGTTCCCCCGGGCGTCGAATCCGGCGGTGCGGAGCTGCAGCAGCTCGCCCGACCGGACCTCGGGACTCGCGGGCTGGACCTCCAGCACGGCCAGGGTGCCCGGCGTCGTGGTGACGTCCGCCGTCCCCACCACGCCGTCGGCGCTGGCCGAGACCACGCCGGTGCCTACCATGGTACCGGTGAAACGTCCCGCGGCGTCGAGGCTGCCGACGCCGTAGGTGACGCTCCACTCGGGGTCGATGTCCACCAAGTTGCCCCAGGCGTCGCGGCCGGCGGCGCTGAACGCCTGCGCGGTGTCGCTGGCCACGTCCGCCCGCGCCGGCGCGACCACGATCGTCGCGAGGGGGCCCGGCGCCACGTTGACCTCCGCCTCGGCGGCCAGCGGTCCGCTCGTCACCCGCACCGCGGCGGGCCCCGCCCGCGTCGGCACGAAGCGCCCCGCGCCCTCCCCCGCGTCGTCGATCGAGCCGGCCCCGCGGACGATGGCCCACCGCGCGTCGACGTCCACGGCGTTGCCGTACTCGTCCTCGCCCACCGCCGACAGCCGGACCGCGTCGCCCGCCGTCACCTCCGCGCCGTCCGGGTCGCGCACGACGCGCAGCGCCGCCAGCGGCCCCGGCCGCACCCGCACCGGCGCCTCGGCCGAGATATCCCCCGACCGCGCGACGATGCGGCCGTCGCCCGGGGATGTGGCGACGAAGCGTCCCCCGGCATCCACCCGGCCGACGCCGCCCGCGACCTCCCACTCGGGGTTGACCGCCACCTCGTTGCCGTTGGCGTCGGTCCCGGTCCACCGCACCGGCCGCAGGGCGCCGACCTGCACGTCGGCCGGCGCGTCGAGGTCGATGGCGGCGAGGGGGCCGGGCGCCACCCGCACCTCGGCGACCCCCGACAGCCCGCCCGACGTCGCCACCACCGCGCCCGCGCCGGCGGCGACCGCGGTGAGCCGACCGTCCGCGCCGATGGTCCCCACGCCCCCGGTCACCGTCCACGCCGGCGTGATCGGCCGTTCGTTCCCCAGCGCGTCACGGCCCGCCGCTTCGAACGCCCGCACCGAACCCGACGCGACGTCGAGCCGCGCCGGGGTGACCGCGATGGACGCCAGCGGACCCGCCGTCACCTGCACGCGGGCCTCGACCGACAGGTCGTCCACCGCCGCCGCCAGGGTGACCGCGCCGGCCGCGGTGCCCACGAACGTGCCGTCCGCGTCGATCCGCCCCCCGCCCCCGCCCGACAGGCGCCAGGCCGGCTGGACCGCCACCCGGTTGCCGGCCGCGTCGACCCCGGTCACGGTGAACCGCTGCGACGACCCCGCGGCCACGGTGGCGGCGGTCGGCTCCAGGGTCAGACCCGTCAGCGCGCCGGGCACCACCCGGACGTCGGCCGCGGCCGTCACCCCGCCCGCCCGCGCCACGACCCGCGCCGTGCCGACCCGCTCTCCCGTGAACGCGCCGCCGGCCGCCATGCGCCCGACCGGCGACGACAGCTCCCAAGCCGGCTCGACGGCGACCTCGTTGCCGGCGGCGTCGCGCCCGACCGCGGCGAAGGCGGCGGTGGTCCCGGCCGGCACGTCGGCGCGCGCCGGACTTACCTCGATCGACGCCAGGAGGCCCGGAACGACCTCGATCACCGTCGACGCGGCGACCCGGCCCGAGGCGACGACGAGCCGCGCCGTGCCCGCCCGCAACGCCCGGAAGCGCCCCGTGCCGTCGATCTCGCCGACGGCGTCCGACAGGCTCCAGGTCGGCGTCAGCGGCACCGGGTTGCCCCCGGCGTCCTGACCCACGGCCCGGAACTGCCGCTCGGTCCCCGCGACCACCGTCGGGTCGTCCGGGTCGAGGGCGATCGTCACCAACCGCCCCGCCGTCACCACCACCCGCGCCTCGCCCCGCAGGTCGCCGGCCACGGCCACCGCCGCCGCCTCGCCGACCCGCCGCGCGGTCAGGACTCCGCCGGCGTCGAGATCGCCCACGTCGCGCGTGAGGCTCCACCGCACCCCGCCCGGGTCGAGGGCCACTTCGTTACCGCCCGCGTCGCGGACCACCGCGCGCAACGCCGTCACCTCGCCCGCCTCGACGCGCAACACCGCCGGCGCGACCTCCAGCCGGCTCGGCGGACCCGCCACCACCGTCAGCGCCGTCGACGCCACGACCCCGCCGGCCTCGGCCCGCACCCGGCCCCGCCCCGCCCCGCCGGCCGTGAACCGGCCGGACGGGTCGAGCACGCCGACCTCCCCCGTCAGGGTCCACCGGGGCCGGACGCCCAGCTCGCCGCCGTCGTCGTCGAAGCCCGCGGCCTCGAACGTCAGCGTCTCGCCGGCCACGACCTCGGCCCCTTCCGGTCCGATCGTCAGCCGCGACAGCCGCCGCGTGGGCACCACGAGGGTCCGGGGCGGCAGACCCGGCACGGTGACCTGCACCCGGTTGTCGCCCGGTTCGGGGGCGGTGGTGAACGTCCGCGTCAGCACCCCCGCGCCGTCGGTCCGCCCGCCGGCCGGGTCGAGCGCCGCCGCGGCGGGAGCCGCCTCCAGGCCGACCGGCACCTCGGGGACGGGATTGTCGAAGCGGTCGGTGACGGTGACGCCGAGCACCACCGCACCCCCGCTCACCGTGCGCGCCGGCTCGGCGTTCAACGCCACCGCCGCAGGCGGCCCGGCCACGCCGGGCACGACCAGCGACGCCGACAGACCGCCCGCGACGGCCTCGATCCGGTTCCCGCCGACCCGCTCCGCCGCGGTCAGCGTCACCTCGGCGGTTCCCGCCGGCCCCGTCAGCACCTCTGCCGCGCTCAGGACCGTGCCCGGCGTGTCCGTGGAAAGCCGGACGACCTGACCCGGCACCGGCGTGTCCAGGTTGTCGAGCAGCTCGATTCGGACCTGCGCCGACTCCCCGGCGGCCAGGGTCTCGACCCCCGCTTCGATCTCCAGCCGCTCGGCCTCGCTGCCCACGCAGCCGCCGAGAGCGAGCAGCGCGCCCGCCGCCGCGCCACGCCAGCCGCGCACGCTCAACCTGCATGCCGTCCGTCCATCAGTGCACCCCTCACCATCGCAAGTCCGCCCCCCGCCGATTCTACACTGCGGCTTACGCCGCCGACGGCCGCGCCGCACCACGTCGAAGTCCGCAGCGGAGGTCCCCCGCCCGCGTCCCTACCGCCCCCACCGGTAGCCGAGGCGCGCGTAGTAGTACCCCCCGCTGAAGCCCCACCGCGTGAACTGGCTGTAGGGGAGGCCGAAGCGCGCCGCGAACAGGTCCATGCGGTCGGCGTGGGTGTCGAACACGTTCTGGCCGCCGACGGCGACGGTCGCGGCGAGGGCTCCCACCAGAGGCGGTGCGACTCCGGCGTCGCGCTTCCAAGGATCATGCGGGCGGTCCGGCAGGTCTTCCAGCGCGTGGTGCCGGTCGAGCGCCTCATTGAGCGGGCGGGGGCCGTCGCCGCGTCGGACCGTCTTCGACGCTCCGTGCCGACTCCGACCGCGGCCGGCGCCGGGGGGCCGCCATCCTTCGCGAGCGTCGGAGACGACACCCGCCTCGGGCGTCGGCGGCGCAGCGTCATCGTGGACATCTGAGCGGTCCGGCCTCCCTATCGTCCCCCGTCCTTCGGCACCGGCGCGACGGCGCCGTTGCGGATGGCGTCGATCGTCGCGAGCTGGTTGAGCAGCCGGTCGCGGTCCGAGGGGTGCGTCTGGAAGAACCCGATCCGCCCCTGGCCGCCGCTCTGCCGCTGTCCCGCCTCGTAGCGGATGCTGCGCTGGAAGAAGTGCATGCCCTTCTCCACGTCGTAGCCGGCGTCGTCCATGATGAACATCGCCATGTGGTCGGCTTCGAGCTCCATCGACTTGCTGAAAACGAGCCCGCCCACCGTCGCCCCCACGGCGGCGCCGCCCAGCAGCACGTCGTCCACCTCGTCCTTCGACACGCCGGCCAGCAGCCCGACCGCCGCCCCGGCGCCGAGCCCGGCCAGCAGGCCGCGCCCCATGTTCGACATCCGCGTCCCGACATGGTCGAAGAGGCCGTGCGCGTACTCGTGGGCGAGCACGAACGCGAGCTCGTCGTCGCTGCCGCTCCACGCCACGAGCCCGCCCAGCACGTGGATGTTGTTGTCCTGGTCGATGTACGCGTTGATGTTGTTGTCGCCGACCACGACGCTCGGGCCGCCGTCGGCGAACTCCGCCGTGCAGGGGTGCCCGACTCCGAAGTAGCGTCGACAGACGCGCTCGACGGCGGGCCGGATCCGCTGGTCGATCCGCCGCACGACCCGCTCGCGCTCCCCGCCGGTGATGCGGCGGGGCCCATCGATGGGGGCCATGCCCGCCATCGCGAGCTGCGTCATGAACCGGTCGGTGGCGCCCGGCAGCGCCACCTGGGTGGTGGCGCAGCCCGCCAGGCAGAGGGCAACGAGGGCGTAAACGGAGAATCTGGACAGCATCGTCGACCTCCCTCCAGTTGTCGCCGGCCTCCGGAGCCCGGCCGGGGGCCCACTTCGACAGTCTACCGCGCTTCGCGGCGCTGGAGACGGCCCGCCGCCGGGCGCGTCGCCGGCCGCCGACGCGGGGCGTGCCCCGCCGCCCGGAAGGAGCGGCGCGGGATGGAGGTGCCGAAACCCGGCCTCGGAGCCCGGCCGCGGGACTCTCGTGTTCGGCGTCGAGGTGGTGATCTGATGCGCGCCGATGTCCAGGTCACCCCCCGGGTCCGGGGGCGGTTCAATCAAGGGACGAGGGCACACGGCCTGTACCGTGAGTTCCGCCGCCCCGGATCTCAACCGCCGGCGCCCACCAGCGCGGGCAGGACCGCGCCGATCTCGCCGCGGACCACGGCGTCGGCGATGCCGTCCAGGGGGGTCGGCTCGCGGTTGACGATGACGAGGCGCGCCCCCGCCGCCTTCGCCAGACGGGGGATGGACGCGGCCGGCTCGACCACCAGCGAGGAGCCGACCGCGAGAAGCAGGTCGCACGTCTCGGCCGCCTCCTGGGCCCGCGCCATGACGTCGAGGGGCATGGCCTGGCCGAACGAGATGGTGGCCGGCTTGAGCAGCCCGCGGCACTTGCGGCAGCGCGGGGCCCGCTCGCCCGCCTCGATGCGGCGGCACGCCTCGTCCGACGTGATGCGGTCTCCGCACGCCAGGCACTCCGCCTCGGTGGTGGTGCCGTGCAGCTCGAGCACGGCGTCGGCGGGCAGCCCCGACCGCTGGTGCAGCCGCTCGATGTTCTGGGTGACGAGGGCCACGAGCCGGCCCCGCCGGTGCAGTTCGACGAACGCGCGGTGCCCCGCGTTGGGCTTCGCCTCGCGCATCGCCGGCCACGCCTCGGCCTTCTGGCGCCAGTACTCGACGCGGCCCGCCTCGCTCGACACGAACTCGTGGAAGTCGACGGTCCGGTTCCGCGCCCACACCCCGTTCGGGCTGCGGAAGTCGGGGACCCCCGACTCGGTCGAAATGCCGGCGCCGGTGAACCCGACGATGCGCGACGCGCCGGCGACGAGTTCGCGGGCAGCCCGCTGGTCCATGCCGGGATCCTAGCAGCAGTGCCGAGAGCCTCCGCTGCATTCGAGCGGCGACGCGGACCGCCTGCGCCCGGCAAGCGCCGCCTCCGGCTCCGCTTGCCGCCCAACCATAGCCTGTCGAGGGTCTGCGCCGTGACCGCCGCGAACCCTCGGTTGCGTTGTTCTTTGGTTGCGCATGCCCATCATGGACCTCGTCACGCCTTGTCAGGCGGGCGTCTCGGCGATCCGACGGTGCCCGCCGGGCGCCGTTCAACGCTGCGCACCACCGCAGGCTGCCGGCCTTCACGCCCGCTCACGCGTCCACGACGGTGATCGCGGCCGCCGCTGCGGCAGCCTGCACCAGGCGGTACCCGCGCGCACCGTCCAGCGGTAGCGCCATGCCGCATTGGAGGTCCCGGTCGCGCAGGCGGTCGCCGAACGCCAGCAGGGCCATGGCAACGTCGAACTGCCGAGAGACCCAGACCATGCCCTGCAACGAATCGCTCGACCAGTGGATCGCTTCCGCCCAGCGCGCGGTCTCGGCGTAGTGCGGCGCGCCGACGTCGAGCAACTGGCCGCGGGTCAACCCCAGCCTGCGCAGACCGTGACCGCTGAGATCGGCGACCGGAACGTCGCGCATGAGCTCAAGGCGGGTGAGGCACTGCCCTCTCAGCCGGGACCGCATGATGACGTCCCCGGCGAAAACGCCGTGGAGCACCGTTTCGGACAGGGCGCCGTCGATGGAGTCCGCGGCGTACAGCGTGGGCACCAGCCGGCCCGACGCATTCCGTATCGGATGGAAGCGTCCCCGGTCGCCGTACGTGCCCGGATTGAAAGCGTCCGGGCGATAACGGTACGGATGCACCCGATAGAGGAGGGTCCCCGCGCTCCACGTCGTGGTCAGCGGGTCGACCCGATCGGGAGGTGGGGGAACGACCCGGCCGTCGGACACGCAGTCAGTAGAACGCCGGATTCGAGACATCGTCGGCCGCGTCGATCACGAGATCGGGGTCGCGCTCCAGGAGATCCACAGGCTTCCGTCGATCGAGCCACGAATTGGGCGTCGTGAACCAGATCGCGGTCTGCCACGGCCCGGTCGCGGGGCCGAGGGCTTTCAGGATGCGCCCGATCGCGGCCCTCGGGCGGCCGACCTCGTCGAACTGGAACGCCGGGTACAGCAGCCGGCCGCGGTGCTCGATCGCGAATATCTTCCGGTCGGACCGCCAGCGCGCGGCCAACGCCGCGCGGTTCTTCGCGGACGACCCGTACAGCGCGTGCACCTGCTCGGCGTCGAGCAGCTCGTACGCACGGATGAACTCGGCCCGCAAGCCTGCATTCCGGCGCGCGTGATAGATGACGGAGGCGGGCGTTCTCTCCGACACCATCGGCATGGCCATCTCGATGAGCCCGGGCATGTCGGCCTCCTGCAGGTCGCACAGGCGTTCGCTCAACAGATCGACCAACGCCTTCGCGGTCTCGAGGGTCGCGCGGTCGGCGCCGGAGACCATCAGGACCTCCTCTTCCCGGCCGTCCAGGTTCTGGGCGGCCAGACACGCCCGCAACCGCTCCATGCGTTGCACGTAGCGCCGCTCCCGATTCGCACCCTTCGGCGACGCCCGCCGTCCCGCAACGGGCCCGCGATGTTCCCGCGGTGTCGCTTCACGCCCTGTCAGCCCCGGCGACTCCGGCTGCCCTGCGACGACCGGACCGCCGTATGCCACCGCCGGCCGCTCGGCCACCGCCGGCCGCTCGGCGACATGCGAAGGGTAGGGGGGCGGCTCGAGCGCGAACACCGGATCCTCCCCGTCGACGGCGGCGATGCGAAAGACCGTGGTGATTTCTGCGCGCGTGCTCATGGCCAAGCCATCATCGGCACTCTGGTGATGCTGGTGATGACGATAATTGTATCACCGGCATCGACGGACTCGGCGCGGGCGGCCGAGTGCCCCCTCGACATGCCCCGCCCCGCGGAACGGGCCCGGCGCGGTAACATGGTCCGTTTGCCGTGCCCGCCGAGCCCCTGACCCATCCCCGCATCGCGGCGTTCTGGCTGCCGCTGGCCGGCACGTGGCTGATGATGGCGGCGGAGGGGCCGTACCTCGCCGCGATCATCGCCCGGCTGGCGCAGCCGACCGAGAACCTGGCCGCGTTCGGGGTGGCGTTCGCGCTGGCGATCATCATCGAGGCGCCGGTCATCATGCTCATGGCCGCCTCGACCGCGCTGGTCACCGACGCCGCGGGCTACGCGGCGCTGCGGCGGTTCACCTACACGCTGGGGGCGGGGCTGACCCTGGTGCAGATCGTCGTGGTGACGCCCCCGGTGTTCGACCGGCTCGCGGTGTCGCTGATCGGCCTGCCCCCCGACGTGGCCCGCCTGACCCACCACGGACTCGCCATCATGCTGCCGTGGCCGATCGCCGTCGGGTACCGGCGCTTCCGGCAGGGGCTGCTGATCCGCCGCCACCTGACCCGCCGCGTCACCTACGGCACCGCCCTGCGCCTCGCGGCGATGAGCGCGGCCGCCCTCGCGGCGGCGCGGGCGCCGGGACTGCAGGGCGTGCACGTGGGGACCATCGCGCTCTCGGTCGGGGTCGTCGTCGAGGCCGTGGCCAGCCGCGTGATGACGCGGGACGTCGTGGCGGCGCTGCGGGCCGGCCCGGCCGCCGACGCGGCCCGGGCGACAGCCCGTTCCGCCGCGCCGTCGCCAGCCGCGGATTCCGGCCAGGCGGCACCCGCGGCCGCCGATTCCCGCCCGGCGGCCGGTGTGGGGGCCGATGCCGACGCGCCCGCAGCGACCGACCTCGGCGGCGGGGACGGCCCCGCCCCGGCGCCCGGGGCCGCCCCGCCCGCACCGGCGCGGCCGGGGGCGGCGTTGACGATGCCGGCGATCTCCCGCTTCTACCTGCCGCTGGCCATGACCTCGCTCCTGGCGCTGGCGGTGCAGCCGGCGGTGACCTTCTTCGTGGGCCAGAGCCGGCACGCCCTGGAGTCGCTGGCCGTGCTGCCCGTCATCCACGGGCTGACGTTCCTGTTCCGCGCGCTCGGGCTGTCGTATCAGGAGGTGGGCATCGCCCTGTTCGGCGACCGGTGGGAACAGTACCGGCCCATCCGCAACTTCGGGTGGGCGCTCGCGGCGGCGGTGGCCGCGGGCCTCGGGCTCATCGTGTTCACGCCGCTGGCCGCGGTCTGGTTCGAAGGGGTGTCGGGCTTGTCGCCCGAACTGGCGGCGTTCGCGGTGCCGCCGGCGCAGATCCTCGCCCTGATGCCGGCCGGGTCGGTGTGGATCTGCTTCCAGCGGGCGGTGCTCGTGCACGCCCGGCAGACGGCGCCGATCACGTGGGCGGGGATGCTCGAAGTCGCCGTCGTGGTCGTGATCCTCACGGTCACCACGCAGGTGCTGTCGTGGGTCGGCGCGGTGGGGGCGGCGACCGCGATCATCGGCGGGCGGCTCGCCGGCGCCCTGTTCCTGCTCGCGTTCACCGCGGGGATCGCGCGCCCGCCGGCGCCCGCCCCGACCCCGCCGCCCGACCCCGCCCGCGCCGTGTCAGTCGGCCGGTGACGCCACCGCCCGCTCGACGAGGGCGCGCAGGTCGGCGGGCAGGTCGAGGGCGAGGGCGGCGCGGCGGCCGTCCTCCGACATCTTGCGCCAGGTCTTCCGCAGCACCCCGGCGAGCTTCTCCCCGTCGTGCTTCGGCGCGAAGCCGGCCAGGTAGTGCTCGATGAAGACCAGGCAGATCACGTCCTCGAGCAACTGCACGTCGGGGTCGGCCTTCAGCCGCTCCTTGCGCAGCAGCGACCCCACCCGCGCCACGGCGTCGTCGCCGTAGCCCACATCGCGCAGGATGGCGGCGGCCGTCTCGGCGTGGAAGCGGCCGAGGTCGGTGCGCCAGCGGCGGTAGCCCTCGCGGCCGTCCGGGTAGTCGGCGCGGGGAATCGTCCAGCGCCGGATGTGCTGGCATCGGGCGGCGAGCCGCACCGCCTCGGGGGCGTCGGGCCTGAACCGGTCGAGGCGGGCGGTCATGCGCCGGGCGTAGACCAGCTCCTTCGGCCGCTCCGCCCCGTCCGCGCGCTCGCGGTTCGGGTCTTCCGCGTTCGCGGCGTCGAACCGCTCGACGGCGCGCCGGAACCGGTCGTCGGAGGTCATGGTCAAAACCAAGGTGCGGGATGATTTTCCGCGCCGCCCCCGCCGCCGTCAACTCCTCCGTGCCGGCACTCGCGAACGTCGCGGAACGTCGCGAATGGCATTCGTACGTTACCCTCGTGCGTCGAACAGTCATCGGGAACCGGGCCGTCGCCGCGCTGACGGGATTCCCGCCCCCTCCCCCAGGAGATCGCCCGTGGCCATCGCCGTCGGACAGCCCGCCCCCGACTTCACCCTGCACGAGACCCCGCGGCAACGGCGCAGCCTGCGCGACTTCCGGGGCCGCAACCTTGTGCTGGTGTTCTTCCCCGGCGCCTTCACCCCGGTCTGCACCACCGAGATGTGCGCCCTGCGCGACCGCCTCGACCGGTTCAGCGCCCTCGACGCCGAGATCGTCGGCATCACCGTCGACCCGCCCTTCGTCCAGGCCGCGTGGAAGGCGGCGAACGACGTCGGCTACGCCTTCCTCAGCGACTACAACCGGGAGGTCGTCACCGCGTACGGGGTCGCCTTCCCCGACCTGGCCGGCCTCGACGGGTACGTCTGCGCCAACCGCGCGGTGACCGTCATCGACAAGGACGGGGTGGTGCGCCACCACTGGGTCGGCGAGAGCCTGGGCGTCGAGCCCGACTACGACGAGCTCCAGGCGGTCGTGGCGGCCCTGCCGTAGGAGAAGCGATCGATGCTCGCCCGGCTGACCTCGGCGTTCCCCTTCTGGGTGCTCGCCGCGGGCGTGGCGGCCCTCGTGCGGCCGGCGTGGTTCACGTGGTTCAGCGGACCGCTGATCACCGCCGGCCTCGGCGTCATCATGCTCAGCATGGGCATGACCCTGGGGTTCGACGACTTCCGCCGGGTGGGGCGCGAGCGCGCCCGGGTGCTGCCGGGGGTGGTCCTGCAGTACACCGTCATGCCCGCCCTGGGCTGGGGGCTCGGCTATCTGTTCGCCCTGCCGACGCCGTTCGCGGTGGGCCTGGTGCTCGTCTCGTGCTGCCCGGGGGGCACCGCGTCGAACGTGATCGCGTACCTGGCCCGGGCCGACGTGGCCCTCTCGGTGACCCTGACCGCGCTGTCCACCCTGCTGGCGGTCCTGATGACGCCGGTGCTGACCGCCCTGCTCGCGGGCAGCCGCGTCGACGTGCCCGCGGCCGGGCTGCTGCTCAGCACGGTGCAGGTCGTCATCGTGCCGGTGGCGGCGGGGGCCATGCTCAAGTGGCGCTTCCCCCGCGCCGTCGACCGCGTGCTGCCGATCGCCCCCCTCGTGGCCATCGCCGCCATCAGCCTCATCGTCGGCTCGGTCGTCGGCGGCGGACGCGGGCGCATCATCGAGGCCGGCCCGCGGCTGGTCCTGGCCGTCGTCAGCCTTCACGGCCTCGGCTTCCTCTTCGGCTATCTCGCGGGCCGGCTCGCCCTGCGGCGCGAGGTGGCGGCGCGGACGGTGGCGATCGAGGTCGGGATGCAGAACACCGGGCTCGGCGTCGTGCTGGCGCAGCAGAACTTCGCCAACCCCCTGGTGGCCGTCCCGAGCGCCATCGCCAGCGTCTTCCATTCGCTGGTCGGCAGCCTCGCCGCGGCGTGGTGGCGGCGGCGCGGTCCCCGAACCGCCGCCGCCCCTTGACGCGAGGAATTGAAACGGTCTAGACTAGTCCCGTCCATGGCAGACAGCAAGCGGAGGCAACGGATGGTCACTTACGATGAACACAAGCCGCGGGCGTGGACCGTCGCCGAGGCGAAGGCCAAGCTGTCCGAGGTGCTGCGCCGCGCGGAAGAAGAGGGACCGCAACGCATCGGACACCGCAAGGCGTTCGTGGTCGTGTCGGCCCGCGTCTGGGACGAGAAGACCGCGCCGCAGCCGACGCTCGGCCAGTGGATCATCGCCAACGCGCCCGGCGCGGGTCCGCTCGATCTCCCGCCGCGCGACGCTCAGCCGCAGCGCCCCGGACCGTTCGACGACTGGACCGAGGACGACTGGAAGGCCCTCGATCGGCCGCCCCGCGACCCGGAGGCGGAGGCGTGACCCGGTTTCTCCTCGACACCAACGTCCTGTCCGAAATGCTCAAACCGGCCCCGGACCCCGGCGTGATCGAGTTCCTGCGCGCGAGGCACAACAGCCTCTGGCTCTCGGTGGTCGTACTCTACGAGCTGGAGTACGGCGTGAGTCTGCTCCCGCCGGGGCGGCGGCGTCGCCGACTCGCCGCGCTGGTTGGGGGGATCGCCGCCAACTACGACGACCGCATCCTGCCCGTAGACCGCGAGGCGGCGAGACGGGCGGCGCGCTTCAGCGCCCGAGCCCGCCGCGCCGGGAACCCCGCGCAGACCGGCGACGCGTTGATCGCGGGCACCGCCGAAGCGGGGTCCCTCGTTGTGGCGACTCGGAACACGAAGCACTTCGCGCCGTTCGACGTCGAGTCGATCAATCCGTGGAGCGGCCACGTGCACTGACGCGCCCGTCGGGCAGCCCGTACGTGCCGGGCCGCAGCCCCACCACGAAGCTGCCGTTCTTCAGCGACGGCTTGTTGTAGCGCAGCGTGCCGGGATGGGGCCCGGGGTGGCCGGAATGGCGGTGGACGCAGTCGCCCGCGGCGACGTCCCACTCCATGGTCGGCCCGAGCCGGGGGTAGACGTCGGCCCGCCCCTCGGCGACCAGGCAGAATTTCAGGGAGCTGCCGCTCTTGACGCGCTCGATCACGTTCAGGGGCGCGAGGAACGCCTCGAGGGCGGGGCTGGGGTGGGACCGGCTCTCGACGACGCGGAGCGGGTCGGACGGGTTGGACAGGGTCGACCGCAGGCGCCGCGGCGGGCCGCCGCCCCCGCGCTTCCACGCGCCCTCTCCCGCGCGGGCGTGGTACAGCACCCCCGCGGCGGGGGCCGCCACCACCCCGAGGACGGGCTCGCCGTCCTCGATCAACGCGACGTTGACGGTGAACTCGCCGGTGCGGCCGATGAACTCCTTCGTCCCGTCGAGGGGGTCGACCAGCCAGTAGCGGGGCCAGCGGCGGCGCACGTCGTAGGCGGGAATGCCGCCCTCTTCGGACAGATAGGGGATCGCGGGGTCGAGCGCCTTCAACCCGTCGCGCAGGATCGCGTCGGCCGCGAGGTCGACGCCGGTCACCGGCGAGCCGTCGGCCTTCGCCCGCACCCACGTGTCGCTGGCGCGGTACCGTTCGAGCACCGCCGACGCGGCGCGCGACACGACCCCGCAGACGGCCTCCGTCGTCACCATGGCCCCACAGTGTACAAGTCCCACCGTCAAGACGCCCGACCGCGACACCATATCGGCCCCGGGCGCGCGGTCAACGCCGCATCGCCCGGGAGGCCGGCGGGCGGCGCCCGCCCGTGCGACAGGCCGGCGGTTTCGGTGTCGTTCTCGGCGGCATCTCACCTTCGTGTCGCGCACCCCCGGTCCCGGCCCCGCCTTGACTCGCCGGGCCGTGATGGGGTAAAAATACGGATTGTGACGTCGCGCACACGGACCGCCTGTCGTTGCTGCTGTTGTCCGGAGGCCGCGTTGAGGCCCCCCTGCTGACGGTCGTGTGAGGTGACGCAAGGACGCTGACAGAAGACCAGCAAGCACCAGCGCGAGAGACCGAAAGCCCGGGGCCGCAAGGCTCCGGGCTTTTTTCTTGCGTCGAGACCATGGCCGACGCGCACGGCGGGCCGGCGCCGCTCTTTCCGGCGTTCCTCAAGCTGAGGGACCGGCCCGTCACCGTGGTCGGGGGCGGGCCGGTGGCGGCGTCGAAGCTGCGGGCGCTGCTCGACGCGGGCGCCGGCGTGACGGTCGTGGCGCCGGACGTTACGGCCGGGATCGCGGCGAGCGGCGCGGCCGTCCGCCGGCGGCGGTTCCGGGCCGCGGACCTCGACGGCGCGTGGCTCGCGGTGGCGGCGGCGCCGCCCGAGGTCAACCGCGAAGTCGCGGCGGCGGCGGCCGAGCGGCGCCTGTTCGTGAACGCGGTGGACGACCCGCCGAACGCGAGCCTCTATCTCGGCGGGGTGGTCCGCCGGGGCGGGGTCACCGCGGCCATCTCGACCGACGGCCGGGCGCCGGCCCTCGCCGGGCTGATCCGGGAGGCGCTGGAGACGCTGCTGCCCGAGGACGAGGTGCGGCGGTGGCTGGCCGCGGCCGACGGGGAGCGGGCGGGATGGCTCGCCCGCCGCGTGCCGATGGAACGGCGGCGGCCGCTGCTCGTGCGGGCGCTGGCCGCCCTCTACGACGGTACGGACGTCGACGGACGAAGTCGAGGCTGAAGAGGGGGTCGACCGGAACTGAAGGCGGTCGCCCGAGACCGGCCGAAAGAGGTCGACCGACGACGCGGGCTGGAAGCGGGCGCCCGAGACCGAGGAGAGCGACCGAGACGTCGAGTGCGCAGGGGTCGGCGGCGGTAGAGCGGCCGACCGCGAAGACGGAGAGGCATGAGACCCAGACCGCAGCAGCCGGCGGCCGGCCGGCGGCCGTTGACCGGCGTCGGAAGCCCCGGCCGCGGACCGGACCCGACCCCGGGGTTCGTGTCGCTCGTGGGGGCGGGGCCGGGCGACCCCGGCCTGTTGACGGTGCAGGCCGTGGACCGGCTGCGGGACGCCGATCTAGTGCTCTACGACGCCCTCGTGGCACCCGAGATCGTGGCGCTGGCGCGCCGGGCGCAGTGCTTCTGCGTCGGCAAGCGGGCCGGGCGCCGGTCGGTCCGGCAGGAAACCATCGTCCGGCTGCTGGTGCGCGCCGCCCGCCGCGGGCGCCGCGTGGTGCGGCTGAAGGGCGGCGACCCCTACGTGCTGGGGCGGGGCGGCGAAGAGGCGCTGGCCCTGCGGGCGGCGGGGGTCGGGTTCGAGGTGGTGCCGGGGCTGACCACCGCGGTCGCCGCCCCGGCCCTGGCCGGCATCCCCATCACCCACCGCGGGGCGGCGTCGGGGTTCGCGGTCGTGTCGGGACACGACGAGTCGAGCTTCCGGCCGGTGCTCGGGGCGCTGCCCCCGAACTCGCTGACCGTGGTCGTGCTGATGGGGCTGGCCCGCCGCGCGGCGGTGGCGGCGTGCCTGCTCGACGGCGGGTGGCCGGCCGACACCCCGGCCGCCATCGTGTGCGCGACGGTCTCGCCGCGCACCCGCGTCTGGGCCGGGACGCTGGCGCAGTTGGGGGCGGCCCAGCCGCCCGCCGCCGCGGATGTTCCCGGAACCATCGTCGTCGGCAGCGTCGTGGATCTGCGCGGCGTCCTCGACGAGACGCGGCCCGACGCGGCGCCGGCCGTCGAACGGAAGGGCGGGAGATCGAGATGACCCGGAAGAACGGCGCTCCGCCCGGCGATGTCGGGAACGCCGAAGCGCGGGAGGTCGCGATGACCGGGAACGAGATGACCCGGAAGGACGCTGCCGCGCCGACGATCGACCTGGGAAGACCCCGACGAGGGGGCTGGAGTTCAAGATGACCTGGAAGGACAGACTCGGCGACCGCATCCCGGCGGCGCTGGGGCGGGAGATCGACACCTTCGAGAACCAGATCGCCCTGAAGCGCCAGGGCCGCATCGACGACAAGGTGTTCGCGGAGACCCGCCTACGGCGCGGCGCCTACGGGCAGCGCTACGACAACGGGCAGCGGAACGACGGCAACGGGGTGAAGACCCTCCCCTTCCCCTCGAACGGCCTGACCAAGGGCCCCGACACGGTGTGGGACGCCCCCGGCATGCATCGGATCAAGATTCCGTTCGGGGGGCTGAACCCCGGGCAGATGGACACCCTCGCCGACCTCGCCGAGGAGTACAGCGACGGCATCTGCCACATCACCACCCGCCAGGACGTGCAGCTCCACTTCGTCCACCTCGACGACACCCCGGCCCTGATGCGCCGGCTCGCGGCGGTCGGCATCACCACCCGCGAGGCGTGCGGCAACACCGTCCGCAACGTCACCGCCTGCCCCCTCGCGGGGGTCTGCCGCGACGAGACCTTCGACGTGACCCCCTACGCCCGGGCGTCCATGCGCTTCCTCCTCGGGCACCCCGACGCGCAGGACTTCGGCCGCAAGTTCAAGGTGGCCTTCTCGGGGTGCCGGCAGCACGCGTGCGGCCTCGTCAACATGCACGACTTCGGGGCGATCGCGGCGACCCGCGAGACGGCGGGGGGGACCGAGCGCGGGTTCGAGGTCCACGTCGGCGGCGGCCTCGGCGCGGTGCCCCACGAGGCGAAGCTCTTCGACCCGTTCATGCCCGAGGCGGAGGTGCTCCCCACCCTGCAGGCGATCTCGCGGGTGTTCGCGCGGCTCGGCGAGAAGCGCAACCGCGCCCGCGCGCGCATCAAGTTCCTGGTCGCCAAGCTCGGCATCGACGAGTTCCGGCGGCTCGTGGAGGAGGAGCGCCGCGGCCTCGCCCCCGACGATCGCTGGACCGCCTATCTGGCGGACCTGGCGTCGACGGACGAGCAGCCGTTGAAGGACGGCGAGCCCCTCGACGGCGCGCCCGACGCCTCGGGCTACGCGGCGTGGTCGCGCTCGAACGTCTACCGCCAGCGCCAGCCGGGCTACGCGGCGGTCACGGTGAGCCTGCCGTTGGGAGACATCGGCAGCGACCAGATGCGGGGGCTGGCCGACGTCGCCCGCCGCTACGTCGGCGACGCCGTCCGCGCCACCGTCGAGCAGAACGTCGTGCTGCGCTGGGTGCGCGAGTCGGACCTGCCGGCGCTGCACCGCGAGCTCGACGCCCTCGGCCTGGGCCGGCCCGGCGCGCAGTCGATCGGCGACATCACCGCCTGCCCCGGCACCGACACCTGCAAGCTCGGCATCGCCTCGTCGCGGGGGCTGGCGGCGGAGCTCGAGCGGCAGGTGCGGGGGCGGCTCGACACCCTGGACGACGCGGTGCGCGGCCTGCGCATCAAGATCAGCGGATGCTTCAACTCGTGCGGCCAGCACCACGTCAGCGACCTCGGGTTCTACGGCGTGAGCCGCCACGTGCGGGGGCGGGTGGTGCCGCACTTCCAGGTCGTGCTCGGCGGGAAGTGGGTCGAGAACGCCGGGGCCTACGGGCTCGCCATCGGGGCGGTGCCGGCGCGGGAGATTCCGCAGGTGGTCGGACGCATCACGGACCGCTTCGTCGCGGACCGCGGGCCCGGCGAGACGTTCCACGCGTTCACGGCCCGCATCGGCAAGCGCGCGCTGCGCGAGATGATCCAGGACCTGATGGCGGTGCCCGACTACGGGGAGGCGCCCGACTACTACCGCGACTGGGGCGACCCCCGCGAATTCGGCATCGGCGACATGGGCATCGGCGAGTGCGCGGGCGAGGTCGTGAGCCTGACCGAGTTCGACCTCGCGGGCGCCGACAGCCAGGTGTTCGAGGCCCAGCTCCAGCTCGAGGCGGGGAACGCGGCCGCGGCCGACGAGCTCGCCTACGCGGCGATGCTGCAGGCGGCCCGCGGCCTCGTCAAGACCGAGTTCATCGACGTCCCCGACGACCCGGACCGCATCGTCGCCGAATTCCGGACCCGCTTCTTCGACACCGGCGTCTTCCTCGACCGGTTCGCGGGCGGGAAGTTCGCGCAGTACCTGTTCCGGCGGCACGCCCGCACCGGCCCCCCGGCCGGCGTCGACACCGTGCGGCAGTCGATCGAGGAGGCGCAGCTCTTCCTGGAGGCCACCCACGCCTGCCAGGCGAAGCTGGCCGGCGCGCCGACGCCGGCCGCCGCCGGCGAACCGGCCCTCGCCGGGAGTCCGGCGTGAGCGCCGCCGTCTCCGCCGCGCCCGACGCGACCGCGGTGCAGCGGGTCGCCCTGAAGGTGTTCCTCGACGACGGGGCGGCGCTGTCGCCGCGCGACGTGATCCCGGTGTTCCACCGCTGGATCCAGACCCGCGCGGTCGACGGCCTGCTGATCGACGTCGCCGACTACAGCCACCTCCCCACCGGCCCCCTCGCCCTCCTCGTGGGCCACGAGGGACGCTACGTCCTCGATCACGGCGGCGGCCGGCTGGGGCTGCAGTACGTGCGGACGCAGCCGCTCGACGGACCGCTGGAGACGCGGCTGCGCGCCGCCGCGCGCATGCTGCTGCGCGCCGCCCGGCTGATCGAGGACGACGCGGCGCTGCCCGGACCGGTCCGCTTCCGCGGCGACGAGATCGACTGGGTCGCGAACGACCGGCTCCTCGCCCCGAACACGCCGGACACCCTGGCGGCGGTGCGGCCCGCGTTCGAGTCGTTCCTCGCGGCGCTGTCCGGAGGCGGGCCTTGGACCCTGACCCCGCGCACCGGGACAGGGACGCGCTTCGGCATCCACGCGCGCGCTTCCGCCCCGGCACCCCTCACGACCCTCGCCGCGCGGCTGGACGCCGGAGCCGGTTCCTGAGCCCCTCAGCGGGAAAGGCGCGCCCTCAGCCGGGGCGGCGATCTTGCGCGACCGGACCGGCGGCGACGTCTGAGCCCCGCGGCGGGAAGGCGCGCCTTTCGACTGGGGGCTGACGTTCGACGACAACGCGGGCGGCACGCGGCCCGGCAGCACGGCGCCAGACGGGACCCGGCCCGCCGTGATATCAGAACCGCTAATACTGAAAGGTCCGGCTATTAGCGTTCTGTGGTAGATTGATCGGCCTCATGCAGGTCGAAACGTTGCGCATCTTCTGCGACGTGGTGCGCCATCAGAGCTTCTCGCGCGGCGCGCGGGCCAGTTCGGTCAGCCAGTCGGCGGCCAGCCAGGCGGTGCGGCAGCTCGAGAAGCACCTCGGCGCCCAGCTCATCGACCGGTCGAAGCGGCCGTGGCGGCTCACCGCCGAGGGCCGGCTGTTCTTCAAGGGCGGCCAGGAGATCGTCGAGCGCTATCACGAGCTGGAGGACGCGGTGCGGCGCCGGCGGCACCCGTCGGGCCGGACGGTGCGCATCGCGACCATCTACTCGGTGGGCGTGCATCAGCTCTCGCGGTACGTGGACCGGTTCCGCGCCGCGGTCCCCGGGGCCGAGGTCGACCTGCAGTACATGCACCCGGCCGAGATCTGCGAGCAGGTGGCGGGCGACCGGTGCGACCTCGGCCTGATGTCGTTCGTCACCCGGCGGCGCGAGCTCGCGGTCATCCCCTGGAAGCGGCAGGCGATGGTCGTGGCCTGCCCGCCGGCGCACCGGTTCGCGGGCCGCGCGGCGGCGGGGGCCGGGGTGCGGCCGGAGGACCTCGCGGGCGAGCGGTTCGTCGCGTTCGACCGGAGGCTGCCGGTGCGCCGGGCCGTCGACCGCTTCCTGCGGCGCCACCGCGTCGAGGTGACGGTGACGGCCGAATTCGACAACATCGAGACCATCAAGCAGGCGGTCGACGAAGAGGCGGGCATCGCGATCCTGCCCGAGCCGACGCTGCGGCGCGAGGTGCGGCGCGGAACCCTCGTGCAGGCGCCGCTGGTGCTGCCCGACGGCGAGCCGACGCTGGTGCGGCCCCTGAGCATCGTGCACCGCAGCAACCGGCGGCTGAGCCCGGCCGTCACCGCGTTCATCGAGCTGCTCGGCGCCGACGCGCCGGCCGCGCGGACCTCAATCCCGACAGCGGGCGCCGAACCGCTGGGAGCGAATCCATGAGCGGACCCGAGAGACGATCGCCGCACCTACCGGGCCGGGGACTCTACGACCCCCGGTTCGAGCACGACTCCTGCGGGGTGGGGTTCGTGGTCCACATCCGGGGGGAGCGATCGCGCAAGCTCGTCGATCAGGCGCTGGAGATCGGCATCAACCTGCTCCACCGCGGCGCCTGCGGCTGCGAGCCCAACACCGGGGACGGGGCGGGGCTCCTGATGCAGGTCCCCGACCGGTTCCTGCGGCGCGAGACGGCGGCGCTCGGGTTCGCCCTGCCCCCGGAGGGGCGGTACGGCGTCGGCATGCTGTTCCTGCCGCGGCCGG
>CAXXTG010000122.1:0-23611 GCA_963666855.2 Vicinamibacterales bacterium | reverse complement strand
GGCGCGGTCTGCGGCTCGCCGTCGGACGTGATCGACGTGGCCGTCTTCCACACGGCGGCCGCCCGCGACGCGGCGGGGGGACCCGACGGGATCGCGGCGGCGATCGACCTCTACGTCGCCGAGACCAACCGGGCCCTCGAAGCGAGCGGGGCGCGCGCCCGCGTCGCCCTCGTGGCCCGGGAAGAGGTGGACTACGCCGAGACCGGCGAGTACAGGACCGACATCGACCGTCTGCGCGATCCGTCCGACAGCTATCTCGACGCCGTGCACGCCGTCCGCGACCGGGCCGGGGCCGACCTCGTGCACCTCATCGTCGCCGAGCTGAACGTGTGCGGCGTCGCCGCCCTCGGCGGCGCGGTCGGCATCACCCGCCACGGCTGCGGCGGCCGCACCTTCGCCCACGAGCTGGGCCACAACCTCGGGCTGCACCACGACCGGTACGAGCTGTCGGTGCGGCAGGAACGGGCGTTGTCGCTGCATCCCGGCTACGGCTACGTCAACCAGCGGGCGTTCGGTCCCGGCGCCGCCGACGACGACGACCGCTGGCTGACCATCATGGCCTACTGGACGCAGTGCCGCGCCAACGACGTGCGCTGCACCTCGCTGCTCCGCTTCTCGAACCCGCGGCACACCTGGCGGGGCGACGCGCTGGGGGTACGCGCCGACGTCGACTCGATGGGCGGGGACGGCCCCGCCGACGCGGCGGCGGTGATGGACGCCACCGCCCCGGCGGTGGCCAACTTCCGCCGGAACCGCGCCAACCGGCCGCCCATGGCCGTCGGGAGGCTCCCGCACCGGACCCTGCACCTGGACCGCGGCGCCGAGATCGTGGACATCGCGGGGGCGTTCCGCGACCCGGACGGCGACACCCTGACCTACGCCGCAACGTCATCGGCCCCGGCGGCGCGGGTGCAGACGGCCGGAACGCGGGTGGCCCTCGTCCCGACCGCGGCCGGCGCGGCGACCATCGCGGTCACCGCGACCGACGCCGGCGGATCGAACGGCGGCGCGACGCGGCGCTTCGTGGTGACCGTGACCCCGTCCGCCGGCGCGTTCACCGACCACCCCCTCCGGCCCGGCGCGACCCCGGTCCGGGCCGTGCATCTCCTGGAGCTGCGGGCGCGGATCGACGGCGCGCGCCGCGGCCGCGGCCTGCCGCCGTTCGCCTGGACCGATCCCATCCCCGTCCCCGGCGTCACGCCGGTCAGACGGGTCCACCTGACGGACCTGCGTACGGCCCTCGACCACGCGTACCGCGCGGCGGGCCAACCGCCGCCGGCCTACACCGACCCCGAGCCCTCGGCCGGAGCGACCGCCATCAGGGCCGTCCACCTGATGGAACTGCGCGCCGCCGTCATGGCGCTGGAATGACCCGGCCCGTCCGGCCCGCGCGCCGTCATCCCGGGCCCCCGGCAGATCGGTACGCCCGGCATGGCGCCGCCGGGAAGAAGGCCATTCCCCACGACAACCGTTCGGCGACGCCGCCGCCCGGAACCGGTCCGGCGACGGAGGCTGGGCCATGGACCGCCGCAATCATGCCGCGGGGCCCGCCCCGCTCATCGGGCGGGAACAGGTCCGCAATCGAGACGTGGCGGCACGTCGTGACCATGCCGCCGAGACCGCCGCCACCCGTCGCCGCGCCGGCGGGACGAAGCCGTTGTCCGGCCCGTCCTCGATCACGGGGACGCCCGATCAGCCGCTCCTCCTGAACAGGCGCCCGAGGCCCCGATACGCCGTGTAGCCGCACTTCGTCAGCGCCGCGTGCAGACGGTCCGGGACCCGGCGCGCGCGGCGGCCGGGCAGAAACTCCGTCGCGTCCAGGTCGTCGATCGCCGCCAGCGCCCGCTCGATCAGGTGGCGCAAGTCCGCCCGGATCCGGGCGTCGGCCGGCGTCATGCCGCAACCCAGCAGGCACACCATGAAGGCCGTGAACAGGCTCCGCCGGTAGCCGTTCCGGCATTGCCGCAGCGTGACGTCCGACGCGCCCCCCGCGACGATGCCGGCGTGGTACTCCTCCAGCATCTCGTCTTCGAGGCGGCGCCGGACCGGCGTGGAGACGCTGAAGACCATGAAGTACGCCAGGTCCGTCAAGCCGTTGCCGATGCCGCAGCCCTGCCAGTCGATCAGCGCCAGCTCGGGGTTCCCGCCGGCCGTGAAGAACAGGTTCGCCCCCCGGAGATCACCGTGGACGAACGTCCTGGGACCCGCCGCGGCGTCCGCCAGATGGTCCGTCAATCCCGATCCCAGCGTCTCCGCCCAGCCGACCACCTCCGCCGGCATCACGTCGCCGAACCGCTCCCGGGCCGACGCCAGACCGTACCAGTAGAGGCTTCGCAGCATCCAGCCGTAGTCCGGGGGGAGGACGGTGGTGCACCGCCGCAGCCGCGGGTCGCGCTCCGCGTTCCAGAAGCAGCCGTGCAGCCGGGCGATCGTCCGTACGGTCAGCCGGACCTCGACGTCGCCGAGAAGGCGGTCCCCGGCCGAACGCCCCCAGCCCTCCAGATCCTCGAGAACCAGCACGAAGCGGTTGGTCCGGGCGTCGAGGCGGCCGAAGTGAAACGCCGGGACCCGAACGGGGGCGTGGTCCGCCAGATGGCGATAGAACGTGTACTCCCTTTCGTACAGCGACAGCTTTCCGGCGAACCACGATGTCGCGGCCCCGGCGCCGGGCATCTTGACGACCACGGACGCCGGCGAGGCCTGCGAACCGTCGGCCAGATAGAGCCGGCAGCGCTGGAGGCTGCCGAAGGCGTTGAAGTCGGCGCCGAGCGCCTCGACGTCCACCCGCGCGACCGCGGGCGGCCCGCCGTCCGAGCCGGCCCCCAGCGCCTTGCGCATCCACCCCGCAGTGATTCCGTCCGCGCCGGTCGGCAGGTGGGTCGACATCGGTCCGGCTCCATGCCCGCGCCGGGCGGGTCGCCGCGACCCCGGAGGCGGGCGCTGCCGAGGCCCCTCCGCGGCGCGGCGGACGCTCACGAAACGGCCGCGCGCACGCTCTCACCCGGCTCAGCCGGGCGGCGAAGGCCGAGACGGCCCGGATGTCGTCGACTTCCAGGTCGTCGTAGTCGGATAGAATCTCCTTGTGGCTGGAGTACCGACATGCTTGACACCCTCACCATCGCTCGGAGCCTGACGGACGCGAAGCTGACCCCCGAGCAGGCGGAAGCCATCACCGCCGCCGTCCGGCAGGCGGCCGAGCACGACAACGCGGCCGAGCCGCTCGCCACCCAGCGGGACCTCGCGGAGCTCGAGACGCGACTGACGTGGCGTCTCGTCGGGGCGATGATCGCCGTCGCCGCCATCCAGACGACCGCGTTGGTCGCCATCCTGCGGCTGATGGGGTGACCGCCATGCTGAACACACAAGCGACCGCCCGCAGCCGGAACGCCGGCACCGCCCCGAGGGCTCATCGATCACCGACCGCCTGACGCGCCTCGATAGAAGCGGCCGGATTCAGAGGTCGCCGACGAGAGTTGGTCGATCCGCGTGATCGACGAGGACCTGCGTCGGGGCCTCCGCGACCGCCGAAGCGCGCGGGGCGGCGCTCGATGTCACTGCCCGTCCGCTTCCCGCTCTTCGAGGCGCGCCCCGCCGAGGATGCCCGGCATCGAGTAGTTCCCCTCGTGGCAGGCGTATTCGAAGATCGGGTCCACGGTCGACTCGTGGAGCAATTCGACCGTCCACGGCCGCGTCCACGTGTCGGCGTCGTTCAGCGTGATCTCGTGGCGCAGCACGCCGGGGGCGATCCGCGTATAGCGCTCGACGAGGTGGAGGTTCTCGGTCGCGCCGCTGAAGCGCGCCTGCGGCGAGTAGTTCGTCGTCTCGACGACGAGGGTGTCCCCCTCCCAGCGGCCCCGGGAGTCGCCGGCCCACTGCCGGATGCCGTCGTCGACGTGCGGCCGGTCGTCGAGCGGAATCACGCGGCTGAAGTGGCCCATCTCCTGGAAGATCGCCACGTGGGTCGGCGTCTGCAGAAGCTGGAAGTAGCTGTTGTAGCCCGCCCCCATGCGCGGCGCCTCGAAGTGGAGGCAGCGGTCGCCGAGGGTGCGGTCCTCGGGGCCGTCCGACGGATGCTCGGCCGCGTAGGCCCGCCGCTCGGCCGCCCGCGCGGCCGCGGCCTCGGTCAGCGCGGGAATGCGCCCGTCGGGCGGGTCGACGATGAGCGAGGTGCGGTTGTCGAGATGACGCTCGACCAGCCAGAACGCGTTGTAGTTGCCGGTGACGACGTCGAAGTCCTGAAACTCCGCGTTCCCGAGCGCCTGCTGGATGAGCCGGTCACCGAGCAGGTCGCCCGCCTGCTCGGCGTCGCGGAACTCCGCGATCGTCTGCGTCAGCTCGGCCAGCTCCTCGTCCGTCAGCGTCGCCCTGCCGGCGAGCTGCTCGGGACGCTGGAGCGGCGTCGCGCTGTTGTTCGTCCAGATGCCCGACAGATCGGGCTGTCCGAACGCGTTCCGCGGCGCCGCGTAGTCGTCCTGCCCGTGCGCCGCGACCGGCGCCAGCGCAATCACCGCGGCCACCGCCGCCCATGCCGTGAAACCTCGGCCTCTCATGAGAACCTCCCTGCGTCTTCGTACCGTCCGGCAGGCGTCGCCGGCCCGCCCCCACCATGAGCTATTCTACTGGACCGGGTCGCCTCGAAGCCCCGGACGGCCCGGACGGAACGCTCATGGCCTGGACTGAGCCCGAGCACTCGCGAAGCCAAGTGAACGACGCGGGGGTGACCCCCGTCGATTCGTCCGCCTCGCCGCGCGACATGTCCCGGGCCCGCACTATCGTCAACAACTGGCGGGCGTCGCACAGCTTCCCGCTGAACGCCTTGCAGATGAACCTGTGCAACACCGTCGCCGGCTTCGGCGAGGCGGCCCTGGTGGCTCAGCGGCTCAAACGCCTGCCGTCCATCGAGGCCAAGCTCCGGCGTTCCCACCACATGCAGCTCGCCCGGATGCACGACATCGGCGGCTGCCGGGCGGTGCTCCCATCGGTCGAGGACGTGCTCACCGTCGTCCGCAAGTACGACAAGAGCCGGGCGCTGCACGAGCCCTTGATGCCGTCGCCCGTCTCGAAACGTACGGCCGCACCCTGAGAATCCTCGAAGGCGACGTCCGAAACGGCCGCGCCGCCTACTTCCACATCTACCTGGACCTCACCGGCGAGAACGTCCGCTGGAACGAGTACTCCGCGGACGAGCGCGAGGAAGCCATTCGCGCCTACGAAGAGGTCGAGACCGCCATCCGCCGCTTTCCCGACGCCGAGACCGTACTCGTACAGGTCGGCTCCGTCGAAGCGCTGCGCCGCGCCTACCCGAACTACTTCGCCGACACGAGCGTATTCGTCGCCGAACTCAAGAGGGCGATCCGGAGGATCTAGCGAATGGCTAAGACCGGCCCTTCCGGATGCCGCGGCGCGAGCGTCCGATTTCTGCAGTCTGCGATGAGGTCGAGTGCTTCGAGTACGAGCTGGCCGATCAGCACCTCGCTCCCGGCCGGTCCTACGATCGCCTCGGTCTGCGTGGCGAGGTCTCCGATCTCGATCGTGACGTCGGTCACCGGCCGCTCTTCCCGCCGTTCGTCCGCGTAGACGACGGTTCTCGTCCCCCAGTGCTCGAGCCCCAGCTCCGTAGCGATCCCCTCGGGGATGACTAGACTCACCGCCCCGGCGTCGACCACGCCTTCGACGGTGGTTCGTCGAACGTCGGCCTCGTCGCGCAGGCCGAGGCGCACCGCTCCGCGGTCGTCCCTGTTTTCCAGCGTCACGCTGGCTCGAATCTCGCCCGTCGTCATGGATCTCCCTGGGGGCCTCGCGGGTACTGTCTTCTTCAGCCATCAGGATTGCCCTGACGTCACCGCTCGAAGTCCGATGCCCGCCCCTCGAAGACGGTGTCCACGCGGCTCGCCCCCTCGAACACCCACCGGTCGAGCAAGCGGCTCGACTGGCCGCCCCCCTTCCCGCTCTTGCCTACGAAAGTGCGCGGCCGTCCGCGTGCCCGTGCTCCCGCGCCATGCCGTCCTTGATTCTCCACATCTCCTTGATGATCTCATCCGCCATCCCGGTTCCCCCCATGAGTCCCCCCGGCGTACAAATCTCCGGGCTCACGTGCCCGAACCCCGCGCAAACGTCGCGCACGATCGGCTTTGTCTCCGCGTTGTCCAGATGGCGGTCGTTCCAAGTCAGAAGATAATCTACGCCGTACACCGCCGACACTGCAACGTGAAGCGCGCCGTTGCGGGGTGACGCCGGCACCGCACGCTGTCTCACCAGCTCCCGCGCCAACGCCACCGTGGCCGCCGTGACCGTCAGTACCGCAACGTCCGCCAACGCGGCCAGCCGCCGCCTAGCCGCTTCCCGATCTCCCTCCGCCGCCTCTTCGACCACCGCCTGCGACGCATACAGGTCGAATCGCTCTCTCCGCGTCTCCCACCACTCCACGGTGACCTTCCGTCGGGCCGCGTCCACCAAGTCCGCCGTCGGCCGCGCGGTCAGGCAGGATACCACCGTCGTTTCAACGTAGACAGCCTTCCTATCTCCAGCCATGGCGCTCCCGCCTTCGTCTTTCCCTCAACGTCCCCTCAGCGCAATGAGAACGCCGCCCTGCTGCGCCCGGCTCGTGGATGGTGACCGCACTTCGCCCCGGGTCCACGACCCGGACCGCGCCCGTGCCGGCCGAGAGCCACAACGCCGCCTGCTCCGCCACTTCCGAGCGGAAACGCACGGGGGGAGCCGTTCCGTCAGCGTGCCGACGCGGACCAACCCAGTATACCCGTCACTGCGTGACCGCCGACGCCGGCCGCTCGCCCCGCAGCCGCCCGCTGTCGACGAACATCGTCAGGGCCACCCCATCCCAGAGCCCGTCGCGGCTCGGGCTGTCCTCGGCCGCCGCCAGGACTGCGGACGTGGGAAGACGCGGTGTCGTGACTGTCGAGCTGACGGTCACGGCTACCGAGACCGGGCCATCGTTGCGCCGTGCGACGGATCAAGGGCACGACACGCCCGCACAAGGCGCGGATGTCCGCCTTCAACGGGGCGCCGTGACTGCCGCACTGACAATCACGCATACCGAGCTTGACCGCGAGATCGTCCCGGATGCGGCGGTGGTAGCAACGGCGCTGGGCGTGGCCGTGGTGGCGGCGCGGCACCGAGGGCCGGATGGAGGCCAACCCCGCCGCGCGGCTCACGGAGCTCTCAGAGGACGTCCTTCCGGTGTGGCATGACGGTGGTAGGAGAGTCATGACAGAGGCGAACTGCGTGACGCGGGACGAGCTGCGAGCCGAGCTGGCCGAAGTGAAGGTCGACCCGATCAAGTGGATAGTCGGAACAGGATTGGGAATCGCGGCCGTGACGGCAACCTTGGCGGGCATCACCCTGCGCTCTCGCCAGTGACCCCCATCCCCAGCGGTCACGTATGGTATGATCCCGGCCGATGTCGACTTTGGTTCTTGCTCTTGCCGGCGGTCTCTTCGTCAGCGTTCTTGGAGCGTTGGTGCGTGGCTTGATCCCTCGCGTTCCCAATTCAGTCAAGGTTGTTGCCCTCGCGGTCTTGGGCTTGGTGACTGCCCTCGCGGCGTCGGAACCATGGGCGCCGCGCAGCGTTTACAGTCGTTGCCAGCAACCGCACGAGCACCATGCTGGCCGTCATGGTGCTGCTCGCCATTGGCGTGATCGCGTTTCTGGTTCATCACCGCACGACGTTGTGCCGCGAACTCGAAGAAACGCGTCGCGAGCTCGAAGAAACGCGTGCGCGATTTGGCGTGAATGCTCCAACCACCGTGGACTACGTGGGTGCGGTGGCCATTGTGGACCAGTACCTCTCGCCTGAGTTCCAGGGTATGCCTGCGGGCACCTGCATTGTCGTACGAACGGACTTCCTGAAACGCTTCGGCCGAGTGACGGGGGCGAAGCTAGGCGAGTACGAGTACAATCGGGCTCTGTTGCATCAGTGGATGCAGTCGAACGCCGCACGATTTCTGGTCGAAAACCGCCATAAAATGAGCTGATGACCGGAACCGCCCGCGCTGCCTCGTTTGCGGGCCGGACCTCAGTCCTCGGCTCGGTGACCGCCGCTGTTGAGATTCAGCAGCTCGCGAAGGGCCTTGTTGTTGCTGACATCGGAAGGCCAGCCGTAGGCGGCCGCGACAGCAGCATCAAGCGCCACGTGTGCGTCGGCGAGCCACTGTGGGCGGGCGTTGTAGAGGTTCGTCAGGGTCCGCTTTCCGAGCGCCCTCGCGGTCTCCTCGTCGCGAGGAACCGCCCGTCGCGGGTACCCGGGCACCGGCTCCTCCACCCACTCGACCCATTCCGGTGGGTTCAGCCACCGGTCCCGCAGCTCGACGAGCCGCCGGGCGGCCTCGGCGACGGCGATCGCCCGGGCGTCGGCCGAGGATTCGGCAGCCGGCACGTCCGGTGTCAGGCCGGGCGGGAATGGGAACGTCTCGAACGTCGTGCTCGGGGTGTAGCGCGGGCGGTCCTCCAGGCTGGTCCCGAGCCGGAGCGACCAGAGCTCGTGGAACCGGCTGTGCAGGATGCCGAAGGCTCGTGTCGTCGTCGCGGGCGATGACGATCAGTTGATGAGTCGGGACAGACGCGGGCGTCACACCAAACGAACAGCCGGTGCTTGGCGACGCGTCGGGTCGCGATGTAGCGCGGCAGGCCGGCGAGCGCCCGCCACATGCCGGGCCGCGGCTCGACGTGCCGCCACCAGTACTCGCGGTACGCTTCGCCCGGCGGTTCTTCCGGCGCATCGGGTGGACGTGCTCCTTCACCCATCGGAACGGTTCTTCGTACAGAGCCGCGTCGCCGGCTGACATCGTCCACCCGAAGTCGACGATCCACTTCCCCGCCGGCCGCCGGGTGAGGTCCATCCCGTTCACCCACGGCTTCAGAACGTCGGCGTTCGTCCGCCCGTTCGGGTTCGCCGGCAGACGCAGCCACTCGCGCGCCTGATCGCCGGCAACGTCGAAGGGGCCGCCCTTCGTGTCGCCCATGAACGCCACGCCGGCGTTCTGCGGCAGCCGCCGGACGCCCGTGAGATCGACGCCGATGCCCCGCGCCGCGCCGTCAGGTCGGTGTGGATCTCGTCGACGGGCTCGGCCGTCGAGTCGAGCGCCGGACGACGCCGCGTCGTCATCCGCGCGCGAGAAGCAGACCAGCGACACGCGGACCGCGGCGCCGTCGATCACCCACGGTTCGTCGCTCCACGCCTCGAAGAGCCGGGGCGGCTCGTCCCGAGGCATCCGTCGCCCCGCCCTCTCGAACCATCAGCGCGCCCGCCGCCTTTCGAGCCTGGAAAGCGGCCGGCAATTGCGGGTCGCGGCCTCCAGAGCCCGCCGGTTCGCGCCGCCGCGGATCGAGTTCGTCGCGACGAGCCCCGCCCGCCGCGTCCTGCCCGCGACGATCTGCCGGCCCGCCTTCTCGAACCAGTAGCAGACCAGATCGGCTTCCGCCGGCACCCGCCCGGCGTAGGTCTTGAACATGCTGCGACACGTAGTCCTCGCCGAGGTGCGTGATCAGCAGCTTGCCGCCCAGGAACGGCGGGTTGCCCGATCACGACGTCGGCCTCGGGCCACGTCCGGTTCCGTCGTGGTCCGGCGTCAGGATCGCGTCCCGGCACTCGATGGTGTCGAGCGGCTTCAGGATCGGGTCGCGCGCCTCCGAGAAAGCCGTTGCGCCGCATCCACTGGATCTCGCCGATCCACACCGAGACGCGCGCCAGCTCGGCCGCGTAGGGGTTGATCTCGATGCCCTTGACGTTGGCCGGACCGATCTCCGGGAACGCGCGCTGGAAGCCGAGCGCCTCCGCCTCGAACTGCACCCGGTGCTCCAGGTCCTTGAGCGCCTGGAGGGCGAGATACAGGAAGTTGCCCGAGCCGCACGCCGGGTCGAGCACGGTGAACGCGCGCAGGCGGTTGAGGAACGCCCGGTACCGCCGCTCCGCCTCGTTCCGCCGCTTCGTGCGCGCGGCCGGCGACCGGGCGGTCTGCGCGCGCTCCAGCTCGGCCGCGATGCCGGCCTTCTCCGCCGTCCACTCGGCGAGCCAGGGGCGGACCACGACCGGCTCGACGAGCAGCATGATCTTGTCGCGGTCGGTGTAGTGCGCGCCGAGCTGGGCGCGTTTGCCGGGGTCGAGGCCGCGCTCGAACAGCGTGCCGAGGATCGACGGGTCGATCTCCGACCAGTCGAGCTTCGACGCCGTCAGCACGGTGTCGATGTCGGACCGTTCCAGCGGCAGCACGTCCGTCGTCGTCGAACAGCCCGCCGTTGAACCAGTCGATCGGCTCGATGCCGACCGAGCCGCCCTTGGCCATCCCCCTGAAGAGCTTGGTCGCCAGGTCGGTGAAGCGCTCCGGGGCGCGCCGCGCGTGCTCCAGCATCCGCGTGAACATGTGGTTGGGCAAGCAGGCCCACGTCGTCGGCGAACATGCAGAAGACGAGGCGGTTGACGAAGTGGGCGACCGCGCGCGGGTCGTGGCCGCGCGACCGCAGCGCCTGCGCCACGGTCGCGAAGGAAGCCGCGGCGCGCTCGGTCAGCGACTGCCGCGTCTCCCCTGGCCGCAGCCTACCGGGGTCGGAGAACGCCCACTTGAGCCGGTCGCGCGTCGCCGCGTCGGCGAGGTCGTCCAGGCCGAACTCCCAGGTCCGGCTGACGCTGTTCGTCCAGTTGGTGCGGATGCGGAACCGCCGCATGTCGGAGACGATCAGCAGCGGCGGGTTCTCCAGCGCCAACGCGTATTGCCGGAGCTGCCCGAACGCGGCGTCCAGGTCGGCGCGGCGGCCCTTGTATTCCCACGCGAAGTGATGGCGCTTCCAGACATCCGCCCACCCGTCGCCGCCGGTGTCCTTGCGGGCGCCCCGCTCGAAGCAGTACGTCTCGCCGGCGGGGTCGGACTCAGCCGGCGTCGGCTCGCCCAGCAACCGGCACAGGTCGATGAAGTGCTCCTGCGACGCAGAGCGCTCCTTCAGCGCCGACGCACGCCACTTGGTGATGAACTCGTGCGGCGTCATCGGACCTCAACGTGGACCCTTGCCCATGCATCTCCCTCAGCCCGGGAACGGTGGAGCCGGCGCTCCCGCCCCTTGTGGATCGACATGGACGGTCACCCGGATCGGCCGTCGAGCGCGGCGAGGATTTTCGTCAGCCGATCCAGCGTGAACCGACCGAGGTTCGCGTTCCGAATGCGCGAGAAATCGGCGGCGGCAAAGCCGGTGGCGTCTGCGGCCTTGCGGACCGGGAGCTTGCACTCATCTAGCACGGCGATGATTCGGGCGGCGATGATTGCCTTGGCCTGCCTCAAGTCTGCTTGAGGGTCGCGGAAGTCGCGGAACACGTTGCCGCTCCCCTCGACACGCTCGAGATCGCTTGCGCTCATGACAGCTTCCCTCATTCAGTCGTGCCAGCGGCGTCCGTGTCGGGCCGATCGGAATCTTCCATCGGTCACCGCATTCGATCGAACTCGGCCGGCGCAAGCCCGAGGTCTCTGACGATCTTGAAGAAGAGGGGCGGCCCGATCTCTCGGCCACCGTGCAGCGGAATTGTCACGCCCCGGCCGTCAGGGTGAATCCACCGCTCATGACTCCCGCTCTGGCGGCGTCTGACGAACCCCAGCGCCGCGGCGACCCTGCGGAACTCGCGGGCTGTCGCGCTAGGCATGCACGATCTGGGTCGTGTCCGCGGGGAGGGCCTGGCCGCGCTCGGCGTACTCGTCTGCGATCAGTCGAAACACGCGATGCAGCTCCGCCAAGGCCGCCTCACGGCTGTCCATCAGCGCGTAGCAACCGCCGATGGCCGGCACTTCGGCGACCCAGCCGCCGTCGAGCTGACGATAGAGGACGACCTTGTAGTCGGCCAGGGTCATGCTTCGAGTATAGCCGCTACCGAAGCGTCACGGCCGACGGTCGACCGACCGCCTACTCGCCCGGCAGCGCGAACACCACCAGCCGCTCGTTCCCCCGCGGCTCGCCGCTCGCCGGGGCCGAGACGTTGGCCGCGACGTACTGCCGGCCGTCGCTCCCCGCGTAGGTGATGGGGACGGCCTCGACGTTGTAGTCGAACTCGGCCGACCACAGCTCGTCGCCGGTGCGCGAGTCGAAGGCCCGGAAGCGGCGGTCGACGGTGGCGCCGATGAACACGAGGCCGCCGGCGGTGGCGATGGCGCCGCCGACGTTCCGGCTGCCGACGCGCCGCCTGCCCTCGGGCAGGAGCTCGTCGATGCCCAGCGGCACCTCCCACGCGATGGCGCCGGTGGCGGCCTCGACCGCGACGAGGCGCGCCCACGGCGGCTTGAAGCAGGGCAGGGCCCCGAGGCGCCCGCCGTCGGCGTCGAAGATCGGGGCCTCGAACGGCGGGCCGGCCTCGCGGACGAAGGCCACCTGGTCGTCGGTGTCCGAGGGGTACAGCTCGTTCTCGGTCATCCAGCCGCTGATGGGCTGGTCCTTCGAGTTGACGAAGATGTAGCCGAGCTCGGGGTCGTAGGCGGTGCCGTTCCAGTTGACGCCGCCCCCGGTGCCGGGGAACACGAGCGACGGCGGGGTGCCCTCCTGGCGGTAGCGGATGGGCGTGTAGGGCCCGTCGTTGTAGTAGCCGACGGTGTCCCACAGCTCGCGGCACGCGGCGGCGTGCTCGGGGGTGGTGTCGTCGGCGGTGACGATGTCGTCGGGGCCGATGCTGACCCGCGACACCGGGGGCGGCGCGAGGGGGAACGGCTGGGTCGGCGAGTACTGCTCGCCGGGCACGTCGCCGACGGGCACCGGCCGCTCCTCGACCCCGTGGACGGGCTCGCCGGTCACGCGGTTCAGGATGAACATCCACCCCGACTTGCCGACCTGGGCGAGGGCGGGGATGACCTCGCCGTCGCGCTCGATGTCCATCAGGCCGGGCGACGGCGGCAGGTTGTAGTCCCACAGCTCGCGGTGGATGTTCTGGAAGTACCACGCCAGCTCGCCGGTCGCGATGTCGATGGCGATCGTCGAGTTGGCGAAGAGGTTGTCGCCGGGGCGGTCGCCGCCGTAGAAGTTCGAGCCCGGGCTGCTGACGGGCATGTAGACGAGGCCGCGCGCCTCGTCGACGGTGAGGGTGAACGCCCACACGTTGTTCCCGATGCGGTCGCGCCAGCTCTGGTTGCCCCAGGTCTCGCTGCCGAAGTCGCTCTCGGTGGGCAGGGTCGGGAACTCCCAGAGCAGGGTGCCGCTCGCGTCGAGGGCCCGCGGCCACGCCCGCGCCGGCTCGCCCCCGCCCCGGGGCTGGTTCAGATGCGGCGCGATGTGCCGCTGTCCCGGCCCGAAGGCGCTCGAGCCGAGTATCAGGGTGTCGTCGTAGACCACCGGCACCCCGGTGTAGGGGATGCGCACCGCCGCCTCGCCCCCGTCGCCGAACGCGGGGTCGGGCTCGCCCGTCGCCGCGTTCAGGGCCACGACCTTCGACAGGCTGGTGAAGTAGATGCGGGCCCCGTGGCCGTCGGTGGCCGGGCCGTAGGCGACGCCGCGGAACGACGCGAGGCCCTCGGCCAGCTCGTGCCGCCAGATCTCTTCGCCGGTCTCGGGCCGCAGGGCCACCACCCGGTTGCCAGACGCGAGGTACATCACGCCGTCGACCACGATCGGCGTCACCTGCTGGAAGAGCTCGGCCGGGCTCGGCCCCTCGATGAACCCGTCCTCGGGGTGGAACCGGTACGACCAGACCTCCTCGAGCGACGCGACGTTCGACGCGTCGATCTGGTCGAGGGGCGAGTAGCGGGTGCCGGCGAGGTCCCGGTTGTAGGTCGGCCAGTCGGCCGCGGCGCTCCGCTCCGCCTCCTGGGCCGCGGCCGAGGCCGACGCCGCGACCATCGCGGCCAGCAGCCCCGCCACCGTGGCTGCACGACACATCCGCCCGCGCGAACCGCCTGTTCCGGTGCTGTACCGCATGGCTGAACTCCTCTCCCTGAAGAGCGCCATTCTACTTCGGCGATGCGATGGAATGCCCGTCCGCGACTGCCCGCGACCACGGGCCTACACGGAACGGCGCTCGAACTCGCGCCGGGTCAGCCGGTCGCCGTTCTCGAGCGTCCATGCGGGGGTCGGGCGGACCGGCGTGCGGGACGTCCAAGGTGGCCATGGCGGCGGAACCCGCCCGTCAGGCGATGCGCTGGGTGCCGAATTCGGCCTGCAGGCGCTTGATGCGTTCGTCCAGGGCGTCGCGGATCTCCTCCACGTCGTCCAACACCTGGCGGCCGAGCACGCCGGACAGCTCCGCCTCGGTCGAGCCATCGACCTCGACGCGCAACTCCCCGAGCCAGTCGAGGGCTTCGCGCGCCTCCTCCAGGCGCTCGCGCCACAGTTGATGGCGGGACGCGGCGTCCGGCCGCCAGCTCAGCTCCTCGAGGATCTCGATCTCGTCGCGGGTGATCCCCTCCAGCTCGGCGATCGTGTCGAGCAGCGGCCCCCGCACATCGCCCGAGCCCCCGCACCCGGGGGCCGCCAGCACCGACAGGGCGACGAGGACGACCGCTGCGCGCCCGAGCATCGGCATCCGCTACACGCCCGCCAGCGGATCGAGCGGGAGCCGGCCGTTGCTGTGCCCGAGCTGCTCGACGGGCACCCCCATCTTGTCGAGCAGGCTCAGGTGCAGGTTGGCCAGCGGCGTGTCCGCGGGGTACTTCACGTGCCGCCCGCCGGTGCCCGCCCCGCCGCCCGCGAGGAGGATGGGCAGATCGGTCGAGGCGTGCGAGTTGCTGTCGGCCATGCCCGCGCCGTAGACGATCATCGAGTGGTCGAGCAGCGTGCCGTCGCCGTCCTGGGTGTTCGCCAGGCGGTCGACGAAGGCCGAGAAGAGCTGCACGTGGTACTGGTTGATCTTCGTCAGCTTGGCCAGCTTCTCGGGGTCGCGCTGGTGGTGCGAGATCGGGTGGTGGGCGTCGGGCACCCCGATCTCGGCGTACGTCCGGCCGGTGATCTCCCGCCCCATCATGAACGTCACGACCCGCGTCAGGTCGGTCTCGTAGGCGAGGGCCATCAGGTCGAACATCAGCTTCGCGTGCTCGCCGACGGCGTCGGGGATGCCCGCGGGCTGGGCCACCACCGGCAGCTCGCGGTCGCTCTGGGCCTCGGCCATCTGGATGCGGCGCTCGATGTCGCGCACCGCGTCGAGGTACTGGTCGAGCTTGGCCTGGTCGCCGGCCCCGAGCTGGCGCGACAGGTCGGCCGCGCGGTCGGTGACCGAGTCGAGGAGGCTGGCGTCCTTGGCGAGGCGCGCCCGGCGGATGCCGGGGTCGGTGCTGCCGGTGTCGCCGAACAGGCGCTCGAACACCGCCCGTGGGTTGTTCTCCATCGGCAGCGGGGTCACGTCGTTGGCCCACGCGATGGTGTTGGTGTAGGCGCAACTGAAGCCGTCGTCGCACGAGCCCGCGAAGTCGCGCCCGTCGAGGGCGAGCTCGAGGGTCGCGAGCTGCGTCTCGCGGCCGTGCACCCGGCCCGCGAGCTGGTCCATCGAGACCCCGCCCCGCAGGTCCGACCCGTCGTCGGGCTTCGACGGCACGCCGGTGAGGAACCGGGTGGAGGACCGCGCGTGCGGCCCCTCGCTCTCGACGCCGTGCATGCCCGACAGCACCTCGACGTGCGGACGGTACGGCTCGAGCGGCTTCAGGATGGTCGGGAACTCGAAGCCGGCACCCTCGGTGGACGGCGTCCAGTGCGGCATCATCATCCCGTTGGGGACGTACACCACCCCGAGCCGGCGCACCGGGGCCGCCGCCGTCGTGCGCAGGGCCGCGAACGCGGGCACCATCCCGTCGAGCAGCGGCAGCGCGAGCGAGGCTCCGAGCCCTCGGAGCACGGTACGACGGGGAAGCGCCTTCTGGGTGACGATCATGATTCGGTCCTCCGCATCCTGAACGGCGTACTCTTGACGATACCGACAATGATAGACGACCAGCGGTAGTTCTCGGAAGCGGCCTCGCGGGTGATGGCCCGCACGGTGGGCCGGTCGTAGTACTCCGGCCCCCGGCCCAGCCCGTAGGCGAGCAGCTTCTCGGTCAGGGTCTGAGCGAACTGGTGGCGCCGCTCCATCAGCAGCGAGCGCAGCCCCACGGGCCCGTCGAATGCGGTGCCGTCGGGCAACCGCCCCGACGAGTCGATGGGCAGCCCGGCGGTGCCGCTTGTGCGCCAGCGCCCCACCGCGTCGTAGTTCTCCAGGGCCAGCCCCAGGGGGTCCATCGGGGCGTGGCACACCGAGCAGGCGGGGCTCTCGCGGTGGCGGGCGAGCCGGTCGCGCACGGTGGCGGCCCGGCCGTCCTCGCCCCGCTCCGGCAGGTCGGGCACGTCGGCCGGGGGCGGGGGCGGCGGGGTCCCGAGGATGTTGATGAGCATCCACTTGCCGCGCAGCACCGGCGACGTCCGGTTCGGGTACGACGTCACCGTCAGCACGCTGCCGTGCCCGAAGATGCCGCCGCGCCGCTCGGCCAGCTCGTCGTCCAGGCGGACCCGCCGGAAGTGGCTGCCATAGACGTTGGGGATGCCGTAGTGGTCGGCGAGCCGCTCGTTGACGAACGTGTAGTCGGCCCCGAGCAGGTCGAGCACGCTGCGGTCTTCGCGCAGCAGGCTGTCGACGAACAGCTCGGTCTCTTCCCGGAACGCCTCGCGCAGGTTCTCGTCGAACTCGGGGAAGGTGATGGCGTCGGGCACCACGCTGCGCAGGTTGCGCAGGTACAGCCACTGCCCCGCGAAGTTCCGCACCAGCTCGGTCGCCCGGGGGTCGGCGAGCATGCGGCGCGTCTGCGCCTCGAGCACCTCGGGGTCGGCGAGCCGGCCCGCCTCGGCGAGGGCGAGCAGCTCGTCGTCGGGTCCGGTCGACCACAGGAAGAACGAGAGCCGCGACGCGAGGTCGAGGTCGCTCAGGGCGTAGGCGGTCCCGGGTCCGGCGTCGACGGGGTCGCGGACCACCCGGAACAGGAAGTCGGGGGCGATGAGCACCCGTTCGAGCGCGAGCTGGATGCCGGCGTCGAAGCTGCCGCCCTCGCGGCCCGCCCGGTAGAACTGCATCAGGGTGCCGAGGTCTTCCTGGTCGACGGGCCGGCGGTAGGCGCGCCGGGCGAGCGAGCCGAGGATCTCGCGCGCGCAGCGCTCCTCGTCCGCCGCCGCCCCGCTCTCGGGCCGGCACGTGAAGATGGCGCGGCGGCTCGGGGTGTCCCCCGGCCCGCCCGCGGTGGTGTAGGGGCCGCCGATGACGACGTGCTCGACCGCCGCGTAGCCGTCGCGCATCTCGTTCACGGCCACCGCGAACACGCTCTGGCGGGGCTGCAGCACCCCTTCCGGCTCGGTGAACCGCCGTACGAACGAGACCCCGACGACGCGCGGACCGGCCTCGGCCTCGAAGCGCACCCGCATGTTGGCGTCGGCGAAGAGCATGTACTCTTCCCACTCGGGGTCGCCGAACAGGTTGCCGCCGTAGCTGGCCGGGGCCTGCACGCCCTCGGGCTCCTCGCCGCCGAAGACGAAGGTGCGGACGAGTTCGCCGTCCAGCCGCACCTCGAGCTCGTGGCGCGAGCCCATGCCCCGCACGTAGTTCACGTAGTTGCGATGCAGGCGGATCTGCAGGTCGTACTCGCCGTCGACGGGGAAGACGTGGCGGATGGCGACGCCCCCGCGCGACCCGAACGGCAGGTCGTCGCTCATACGGTCGTCCTGCAGCAGCAGGATGGGGACCTTGTAGGTCTCCGCGGCCGGCCCCAGGGGGGCCTCGCCGAGCGCCGTCCGGCCGATCTTGCGGGCGGCCGACAGGTAGCGCTCCATCAGCGCCGACGAGACGGTCAGCACGTCGGCGTTGTTGTCGAAGCCGTACTCGTCGAAGTCGTCGGCGGGCAGCAGGTCGTCGACGTCGACGTCCACCGCCAGCAGGTCGCGCACCGCGTTGGCGTACTCGGCCCGGTTCAGGCGGTGCACGGCCTGGGTGCGTCCGGGGTCGGGCGCGCGCAGGGCGACGCGGTCGATCTCCGCTTCCAGCCACCCCGCGATCCGGTCGTAGATCTCGGCGTCGGGCCTCGGACGGCCGACCGGGGGCATGGCGCGGGTGCGCAGCTTCGCGACCACCTTCTCCCACAGCTCGGCGTGGCCGGCGACGTCGGAGAGGTCGTGGCCGGCGAGGCTCAGGCCCGCGGTGCGCAGCCGGTCGTTGTGGCAGGTCAGGCAGTACCGGTCGACGGTGGCCCCGAGCAGGTCGGCACCGCCGGTCGGCTGGGCGACCGCACCGGCAGCCGACGCCAGCAGGGCTGCCGCGACCGCGCCGAGACGGAACCGTTGCGAAACAGCCAGCATCGTCAGTCCCCCTGCGCGCCGCCAAGAATCCGCCTTAACCCGTGCGCCGGGACGCGCCCGCCCGCCGACGGGACGCCGCGCCGACAACAACCGGCGCGCGAGAGCGCCCGTATCAGCGGGGAAGAACGGGCCCAGCACTCGGGTCAAGATGACTGTGGAACGGCGATTTGTGCCGCCAATCGAGTCACTGATAGTCTGGCCGAACGCCGGCCCGGTGTCAATCGAGCGCCCCAGCGAATCGCTCCCATCGCTCCCATCGCTCCCCGTCCGATCCCGGAAGTAGTATCGTGTTGCCGAGGGCCGCACGGTGAGAAACCGGGCCTGACCGCTTGGCGATGCCGCTGACACCAGGGACCAAGATCGGCGCCTACGACGTCACCGCCCCTCTCGGGGCCGGGGGCATGGGCGAGGTCTACCGCGCCCGCGACACGAAGCTCGACCGGCACGTGGCGCTGAAGGTGCTGCCCGAGGCGTTCACCGCCGACCCCGACCGGCTGGCGCGCCTCGAGCGCGAGGCGAAGATGCTCGCCTCGCTGAACCACCCGAACATCGCGCAGATCTACGGCGTCGAAGAGAACCGGGGCTCGCGGGCGCTGGTGCTGGAGCTGGTCGAGGGTCCGACCCTCGCCGACCGCCTCGACCGCGGGCCGATCCCCCTGGACGAGGTGCTGTCCATCGCCCTGCAGATCGCCCGCGCCCTCCAGTCGGCGCACGAGGCGGGGGTGATCCACCGCGACCTCAAGCCCGCCAACGTCAAGGTGCGGCCCGACGGCACCGTGAAGGTCCTCGACTTCGGCCTCGCCAAGGCCCTCGACACCGCGCCCCCGGCGCCCGAGGTCGATTCGGACATGACGGCGACCCTCACCGCCTCGATGACGCGGATGGGCACCGGCCTCGTCACGGGGACCCCGGCCTACATGTCGCCCGAGCGGTTCGAGGGCCAGGCGACCGATACGCGCGGGGACCTCTGGTCGTTCGGCGTCCTCCTCTACGAGATGCTCGCCGGCGAGCGGCTGTTCGCGGGCGAGACGGTGGCGCAGGTGGTGGCCCGGGTGATCGACCGCGAGCTGGACCTGTCGGCCCTGCCGGCAGCGACGCCGGCGCCGGTGAGGCGGCTGCTGGGCCGCTGCCTCGAGCGAGACCCGCGGCGCCGAATGCGGGACGCAGGCGAAGCGATCAGCGACCTGGAGGCGGCGGCCTCCCCGGAGCCGAGGCCGGAAGACGCGGCCCGACCCGCCGCAGAGCCCTCGCCGCTGCGGGCGTCGCCGGCGCGCCTCGCCTGGGCGGCCGTCGGCCTCGCCCTCGGGGCGCTCCTCGCGGCGGCGACGCTCTGGACCCTCGCCCCCGCGCCCGACCCGCCCGCGGTCCGCCGCCTCACCCTCGACCTGTCGGCGCCCATGGCCCGCGGCTCCGCCCCCGCCCTGTCGCCCGACGGCTCGACCCTGGCCTACGTCGGCCGCGCGGGCCGCGCCGGCCGGACCCGGCGGTTGATGGTACGCCGCCTCGACGAGGCCGGCGCCGAGCCGCTGGCCGGCACCGAGGGCGCCCTCGACCCGTTCTTCTCGCCCGACGGCGCGTGGATCGCGTTCTTCGCGCTGGAGGGGCCGCCCGGACCGACCGAGCGCATGCAGTACCGCTGGACGCTGAAGAAGGCCCCGGTCGGCGGAGGCGCGCCGGTGACCCTGGCCGAGAACGCCCCCGCCCTGCGCGGGAGCTGGGGCGACGACGACCGCATCGTCATCGGGGCCCTCGGCGGCCTGCTGGCGGTGCCCGCGGCCGGCGGCGCGCCCGAGCCGCTGCTGCCGGCCGGCGCGGTCCCCGAGCTCGCCGTCTGCTCGTCGCCCCACGTGCTGCCGGGCTCCACCGCCGTGCTCTACGCCGAGCAGTCGCCCGACGGCGCCCTGCTCAAGGCGGTGACCCTGGCCGGCGGCGAGCCGCGCACGGTGGCGTCCGACGTGACGGGGGCCGCCTACACCCCGACCGGCCATCTCCTGCTGCAGCAGGTGAACCCGCCGACGCCGGGGAGACCGGGGTCCGGCGGCGCGGCCCTGCTCGCGGCCCCGTTCGACGCCGACCGGCTCGAGCTGGCCGGCGCGCCGGTCCCCGTGGTCCCCGGCGCCGGCGCCGCCGCGTGGTCCGCGGACGGCACGCTGCTCTACGCGGCCGACGACGGGCTCGACGCGGGCGAGGTCCGGCGCACGCCGGTGTTGATCGACCGCGACGGCCGCGAAGAGACGTTGCCCGTCCCGCCGCGCGCCTACGGCACGCTGCGCTTCTCCCCCGCCGGCGACCGCATCGCCCTCGACGTCACCGACGACGACGGGACGGCCGACGTCTACGTCCACGACCTCGCCCGCGGGGCGACCAGCCGCCTGACCTTCGACGGCTGGAGCGTCAGTCCGGCCTGGTCGCCCGACGGGCGGTTCGTCGCGTTCACGTCGATGCACGCCGACGGCTCCGTCCTGTCGCGCAAGGCCGCGGACGGCACCGGCCAGGTGGAGGCGTTGACGGCGGCGGGGCCGTTCGAGACGGCCTCGGCCTGGACCGGCGAACCCGGCGAGCCGGGCGCGCTCCTCGTCATGCGCGCGGCCGGCCTGGCCGACGTCGACATCCACCGGCTGCCCCTGGACGGCGGCCGGACGTCGGCACCGCTGGTCGCGACGGACGCCGTGGAGGGGTGGCCGGCGGTCTCGCCGGACGGCCGCTGGCTCGCCTACCACTCCAACGAGTCGGGCCGCCCCGCCGTCTACGTCCGGCCGTTTCCGAACGTCGACGACGGCAAGTGGCAGGTGTCGCTGCGCACCGGCCTCATGCCGGTGTGGTCGCGCGACGGCCGCGAGCTGTTCTACGTCTCCGCCGGCCCGGAAGGGATGGCGATGATGGCGGTCGAGTACGGCGGCGGGCCCGCGTTCACCGCCTCGCGCCCCGAGCGGCTGTTCACGCTGCCGGGCCCCGTCGATCTCGGCGGCGTGTTCCGCAACTGGGACGCCGCCCCCGACGGCCGCCGCTTCGTCGTGCTCCGCGACGCCGAGGGGGACGCCCCGCCCGCCGACCCGCGCGAGGGGCCGACCCGCCTCGTCTACGTCGCCAACTGGTTCACCGAACTCGCCGAGCGGGTGCCCGTCCCCTGACGGTGCCGCCAGCGGTTTCCCCCCGCGGCCCCGGCCGGTCATGCCGGTCGGCCATGATGGACGTGTCCGACCCCTGCATGCCGCGTCAGCGGCTCATCAGGCGCGGGTCCACGCGCGCGGGTTCGGGCGGATGCACCTCGAGCCGGGCGAAGTCCGCGTGCCGTTGATTGAACAGGACGTTGGATTCATACGGCGACACCGCGGATGGCACCCAGAGCACCGCGGTCCGGCCTCCGGCGTACCAGCGGTTGCCGAGCGAGCGCGTCGCCGTGAAGTCGTTCGAAGCCAACGCGGCGCGGTTGAGCTCGTCGATTCGTTCCTGGTCGAGGCCGCGGGGAACCGTCACCCGAACGCAGACCAGGCCGGGCGGAAGAGCAGCCGTCTGCCAGTGCACGACGTTCTCCAAAACCGCGAGCGCGAAGGTCTCGGCGGCGTGGACCACGCAGCATCCGGGACTTGTCCATCGGCTGCCCCATCGGAAGGCTCCGCCCCCGTCGAACGGCGGGTACCGGTCGAGAACGATCCGGTAGGCCCGCCTGGCGGCGTCAGACCGGAAGACCATGCAGACCCCGATCGATGATCTCCTCGACCTCGCGCCCGCCCACCTCGGTGAGGGCGGCGTCGAACGGCGCCCGGCCGTTCAGCTCCGGGTGCGGGCGCATCATGAAGCGCGCCGCGGCTCCGGGGTCCCGGAAGGCGGCCAGCATCATCGCGTAGAGCCGGGCGATGCGCTCGGTGGTTTCGCTGACCTGCAGGTTGAAGCGCTCGACGCGCTGATAGGTCGCCCGCGGCACGATTCGGCTCCGCAGGTGCCGTGCGTCCGTCCCGCCGGTGTCGGGCGACGCAGCGAGAACGCCGACCAGGCGGTCCAGCGCCGGCTTGGGAATCCCAGCGCGGACCGCCTCGTCGAGCCCGCGCATGCTCGTGACGGGCCGGCCCAGGACCGCTGCTCCGCCCAGCACTTCCGCTATCGCCGCCGCGTCTACGCTCATGTCGGCCTCCCGCGGAGAATACTCGCATGAGTCCATGATACGCCTCAAATGGACATGAAGGCCACCGACGTCGCCTCTGCTCACCTTCTCGGCGCACACCCCCGCCCGACCGTTCCCCTTGCGGCCCGGCGGCACCCTGTGGTACAAGCATCCCTTGAGAACATCCGTCCCGACACGACACGCACGCGACCCGGGCCGCCAAGGAGACCCCGAATGAAGCTCACGCGCACGCTCGCCGCTCTTCTCGCGTTCGGCATCGTCTCGGCCGTCGCCGCCCCCGGCCACGCCGAGAACGGGGCCGACGCGGTGACCTACTACAAGGACGTGCTGCCGATCATGCAGGAGAACTGCCAGACCTGCCATCGGCCGTCCGGCGCCAACATCGGCGGGCTCGTCGCGCCGATGTCGTTCATGGACTACCGCGAGACGCGGCCCTGGGCCCGCGCCATCGCCGGCAAGGTCGAATCGCGCGAGATGCCGCCGTGGTTCGCCTCGGCCCCCAAGGGCGTGTTCGAGAACGAGCGCGGCCTGACCGACGCCGAGATCGACACCATCGTCGCCTGGGTCGAGGCCGGCGCCCCCGCCGGCGACGCCGCCGACGCGCCGTCCGCGAAGCAGTTCGCGGAGGACGCCAACGGCGGCTGGACCCTCGGCCAGCCCGACTTCGTGGTCAACATGCCCGAGCCGTTCCTGGTCGAGGACGACATCTACGACCTGAACATCACGTTCTACACGGAGCTGACCGAGGACATCCTGCCCGAGGACACCTGGGTCAAGGGCTGGGAGTTCCGGGTCGGCGACAACAAGATCACCCACCACATGTGCTCGTCGATGATCGAGCCCGGGGCCTTCATCCCCGAGGGCGCGGTCGAGGACGAGGGCGCCGACGCGGCCGGCAGCCAGCTTCTGAGCTGCGTGGCCGAGGGCGGCGAGCCCGACATGCTGCCCGACGGCTTCGGGGTTCTGCTCGAGACCGGGTCGAGCATCTCGTTCAACATGCACTACCACAAGGAGCCCGCCGAGGGCTCGGCCGCCTGGAGCAACCCGCAGGTCGCGTTCTGGGTCGCCGACGAGCCGGTGCAGTACAAGGTCGTCAACGACACCCTCTACAACCGCGGGTTCGAGATTCCGCCCAACCACCCGAACTACCGCGTGGGGTCGTCGCGCGTCCTCGAGAAGGACACCCTGGTGCTGACCTACTGGCCGCACGCC
>CAXXTG010000121.1:0-5640 GCA_963666855.2 Vicinamibacterales bacterium | reverse complement strand
AAGTGCCACTCGAGCTCGCCGGTGTCGGGGTCGAGGGCGACCACCGAGTCGGAGTAGAGGTTGTCGCCGGGGCGCTGCGCGGGGTTCCAGTCGGGGCCGGGGTTGCCGATGCCCCAGTAGGTGAGGTCGAGGTCGGGATCGTACGAGCCGGTGAGCCACGCCGACGCGCCGCCGGTGCGCCACGCGTCGTTCTCCCACGTCTCGTGTCCGGGCTCGCCGGGGCCGGGGATGGTGTAGAAGCGCCACGCCTGCTCGCCGGTGGCGGCGTCGTAGGCGTCGATGTAGCCGCGGATGCCGAACTCGCCGCCCGCCACCCCCACGATGACCTTGTCCTTGATCACGAGGGGGGCGAGGGTCAGGGCGTAGCCCTGGGCGGGGTCGGCGACGGTGGTCTTCCAGATCGGCGCGCCCCCGACGGCGTCGACGGCGATGAGGTTGCCGTCGATGGTGGCGAGGAAGAGGGTGTCGCCGAGGATGGCCACGCCGCGGTTGACCGCCCCGCAGCAGGGCCGGGCGAGCGGCGACGGCGTGTACTCGTACTTCCAGAACACGCTGCCGCGCTTGGCGTCCAGGGCCACCACGTTGTTGACGGGCTCGGTCAGGTACATGATGCCGTCGACGACGAGGGGGGTGGCCTGGAACGGCTCGAGCGAGTTGGCCTGGAAGATCCACGCGAGCTCGAGCTGGTCGACGTTCTCGGGCGTGATCTGGTCGAGGGTGGTGTAGCGGTTGCTCGAGTAGGCGCCCGAGTAGGTCAGCCAGTTGTGGGGTTCGGCGTCCGCGTTCAGCAGGCGCTCGAACGTCACCTGCGCGGCGGCGCCGCCGGGCAGGGCGGCGGCCAGCAGCAGCGGCAGGACGATGCGGCGAAACGAGGTCATGGTCGACATGGTGGTCACAGTCCCTTCAGCGTGAGCAGGTAGGCGAGCACGTCGGCCACCTCTCCGTCGTCGAGCGCGTCGGTCGCGGGCGGCATGGTCGACTCCGCGCCGGCCGTCAGCTCGCGCAGGCCGGCCTTCTCGAGCGACCGCAGGCGCTCGTCCTGGTCGATCATCTGAATCGTGTAGGTGTCCTCGTTGAGGCGGCGTCCCGTCAGGACGGTGCCGTCGGCGAGCACGGCGCGCACCGGGCGGTTCACCGGCAGCATCGAGCCGGTGGGGTCGAGCAGCGACTGCTGCAGGTAGGCGGCGGTGCGGACAGCCCCGATGGCGCTCAGATCGGGCGCCACCCGCGAGCCCTCGCCGAACACCCGGTGGCATGACGCGCAGGCGCCCCTGCCGATGAACAGCGCCTCGCCCCGCGCTTCGTCGCCGAGGGTGACCGCGCTCAGGTCGAAGTCGCGCATCGTCCGCAGATAGGCCACGAGGCCGGTGAGCTCGCCGGACGTGAACTCGTTGGGCGGCATCGCGGTACCGGGGATGCCGGCGCGGAGCAGACCCATCAGCTCGGGGTCCGAACCGGCCCGGCTGTAGACGCCGCCGGCGAGATCGACCCCCGCCACCGCGTCGCCGCTTTCGGCGTGGCACTGCACGCAGTTGGCGTTGTAGAGGCGGGCGCCGAACTCGATGTCCGCCTGCTCGTACTGGCCGACGTGGTCCTGGGCGGCGGCGGGCGCTCCGAGCGCCAGGGCGGCGATCAGACCGAGCGAACCGGCCTTCCATGCCGCCGTTCTACGTCCTGCGTTGTTCAACATCATGTGTCCTCGATCTCCGTACATCGATAGCCTCCGGCCTGCGGAAGCAATGCCAGTCTGTGCGTACAGGCGGATGTTGTCAAACGCGTTCGGTCCCCGCGTCGCGACCTCCCGTCCGCTACCGCAGCGGCAGCCGGTTGTCCGGGTCGGGCCGGAAGATCAGGTACTCGATGTCGGTCTCCAACTCGCTCCACCAGTGCGGGGTGTGCCCCGGGATGATGACGACGTCGCCCTTGGTGACGCGCCGCGACACCCCGCCCCGGATGCCCGAGCCGCGGACGTTCGTGCTGTTGGGGGTCTCGGCCGGGTCGATGAGCTCGCCGCCGGTCACGAGCGTGCCGACTCCCTCGACCATGTAATAGATCTCGGTCGTGTTCACCCGGTGCAGGTTCGCGCCCCCGAGCGGCGACTGCGGGCGGAAGACGCCGTACACGCCGACGCGGTAGCCGCCGGTGACCTCGACGACCCGGATCGGGCGGTCGCTGACCGCGTCGCGGGGCAGCGCATTGATGAACTTCTGGATGTCGGCCGAGGTGACGTCTGTCGCCTCGGGGGCGTCCTGGGCCCCGGCGGACGACGCCAGCAGGACGAGCAGCAGGGCGGAGGCGGCTCTGAACATGCGATCTCCTTGTAGCGCGGCGGTTCGGCTGCACGGGATTATGGCCGTCGCCACCGCGCCGTTCAAGCCGGGGCGGCGGCTCCGGGCGGGCCGACGGCGCGTGACTCCGGGCGACCCGGAGTGCTATCGTGCACGAACGGCCCCGGCGGCCTGCGGCCCGGTCGGGTGTCCCGCCCGCGAACGGAGAACGGCGGGCGGACGGGCCGGTCTTGCGAGGCAGGGAGAAGCGACATGCGCAGAGGCGCTCTGGTGTTCGGGATCAGGATCGCGGCCGCGTGGATCGTCTGCGCGCTGGCGGCGGCGGGGGCGGCGGCGCAGGCCGGCGGGAACGCCGGCGACGAGGCCGCGTGGCAGGTTCCGCGGACGGCGTGGGGCGCCCCGGACCTGCAGGGGGTCTGGGACTACCGGACGATGACCCCGCTGCAGCGCCCCCGCGAGTTCGCGGGCAAGGCGGTGATGAGCGAGGAGGAGGCCGCCGCCTTCACCGCGCGCACCCTCGAGGAGCAGGCCGACTACGACCGCGCCCCCAGCGTGCACGCGAAGTGGTGGCTCGACTACGGCAAGGAGCTGACCGAGGACCGGCGCACCTCGCTCGTCGTCGACCCGCCGGACGGGCGCATTCCCGCCCTGACCGACGAGGCCCGCCGGCGCAACGCCGAGCGGTCCGCCCGGCGGCGCGCGCATCCCGCCGACGGGGCCGACTACCGCGGAAACACCGAGCGGTGCCTCAGCTTCGGGACGCCCCGCCTGCCGGGCGCCTACAACAACAACTACCAGATTCTGCAGACGCCGGACCACGTCGTCATCGTGTCCGAGATGATCCACGACTCGCGCATCGTGCCCCTCGACGGGCGGCCCCGGGCCGGCCTTCCCCAGTGGCACGGCGAGGCGCGCGGGCGGTGGGAGGGCGACACGCTGGTCGTCGAGTCCACCCGCTACCGCGACGGCGCCGGGTTCCGGGGCTCGACCGGCGGGGTGCGCGTGACCGAGCGGTTCACCCGGGTGGGTCCCGACACGGTCCGCTACGAGATCACCGCCGAGGACCCGTCGACCTGGGTGGCGCCCTGGACCGTCATGTTCCCGCTGAAGAAGACCGATCAGGCGATGTACGAGTACGCCTGCCACGAGGGCAACTACGGGCTCGCCAACATCCTGCGGAACGCGCGGCTCGAAGAGGCGGCGGCGCGCGCGGCCACGCAGTGACGTCGGCGCTTCTGCCACAGGGAGCCATGACTGAGGAGACCGGTCCCCGACCATCGGAGCGCGCCGGCGCCGGCAAGGCGTCGGTCAAGAAGACGAAGAAGGCGAAGACGGGAGCGCGCAAGCCCCGCGCGCGCCGGACCGTACCGGCCGCCGCCGACGACCCGCCGACGGACTCGATTCCGACGGACGCGGTTGGTCCGACCCACGACCCCGACGTCATCCGGCGCGTCTTCAAGGAGGGCGTCTATCCCTACGCGGACCGGATGAAGCGCCGCGCCTACGAGCGCCGCAAGGCCGCCCTGCAGGCCGAGCTGCTGAAAGTGCAGCGGTGGGTCAAGGAGTCGGGGACCCGCCTCGTCGTCGTCTTCGAGGGGCGCGACGCGGCCGGCAAGGGCGGCACCATCAAGCGGTTCATGGAGCACCTGAACCCCCGCGGCGCCCGCGTCGTGGCCCTCGACAAGCCCACCGAGCGCGAACGCGGCCAGTGGTACTTCCAGCGCTACATCGAGCACCTGCCGGCGGCGGGCGAGATCGTCCTCTTCGACCGGTCCTGGTACAACCGCGCCGGCGTCGAGCGGGTGATGGGCTTCTGCACCGGCTCCGAGTACCTGGAGTTCATGCGCCAGTGCCCCGAGCTCGAGCGCATGCTCGTCAACAGCGGCATCCGCCTCTTCAAGTACTGGTTCTCGGTCTCGCAGGAGGAGCAGGCCCGCCGCTTCGGCCGGCGGCAGACCGATCCCGCTGAAGCACTGGAAGATCTCGCCCGTCGACCTCGCCTCGCTCGACAAGTGGGACGACTATACCGAGGCCAAGGAGGCGATGTTCTTCTACACCGACACCGCCGACGCCCCGTGGACGGTCATCAAGTCGGACGACAAGAAGCGCGCCCGCCTCGCCTGCCTGCGGCACTTCCTCTCGAACGTGCCCTACCCCGACAAGGACACCGGGGTGGTGACGAGACCCGACCCCCTGATCGTGGGCCCCGCGACCAGCGTCGTCGGCCGCGACGAGCCGATGGCGGCCGAGGGGTAGGGCGGGCACCCGTACCGGAGCCGACGGCTGGTGCGGGTCCGCTAGTAGCTCAGCAGCCCGGAAGAGACGTGATGCGCCACTGGGGGGTGGATCAAGCCAAGACGCGCTTCAGCGAGTTGCTGCGCGAAGCCGAAGACGCTCCTCAACTCGTCACGGTGCGTGGGCGACCCACGGCGGTCGTTCTCTCCACGAGAACGTACGAGCGGCTGACTGAACGCAAGCCCTCGCTGGTCGAGTTCCTGAACGCCTCTCCCTTGGCGGGCGTCGGACTTGAGGTCGACCGCGATCGGTCGTTCCCGCGTGAGGTCGGTCTCGAGTCTCCTGATTGATGCGCTGCATTCTGTCCGAGTGGCGGCGGTACGGCCACCACGATGCTGGGCCCGTACCTTGCGGACGTAGGATTACTCTTGCGTCAGAGACAAGAGAGTTTATGATTTCGCAGTGTCCGCGGTGCTCCTGACCTGGATCGGCCAGACCGACCTCGACTGCGCGCGAGGGGTCCGGCCGGGTCGAGGTCCCGTCGGCAGCGTCGTCGCCGATCGTCGGTTGGATGCCCTGGTGCTGCTCTCCAACTATCCGGCGGTGGAGAACCGGGCGTTCGTCGACTGGCTGGCGGGTACGGGCGCTCCCTCCGTCCATCTTCGGACCGAAGACCTGTCCGATCCGACAGACTACGGTGCCATCCACGCGGCGGCGGTTCGGGCCTTCGAGTTCACGCGCGAGACGGTCGGCGCCGACGCCGACCTCACGGTGCACCTCAGCCCCGGCACGCCCGCCATGCAGGCGGTCTGGGTGCTGCTCGCGAAGACCCGCTATCCGGCCGAGTTGGTTCAGTCGCATCCGCGGACGGGCGTCCGCACCGTCTCGGTGCCGTTCGACATCGCGGCCGAGTACGTGCCGACGGCCCTGCGCCGCGCCGATGCGAAGATCGAACGGCTGACGGCCGGCCTGCCGCCGGCGTCTCCCGCGTTCGACCGCATCGTCGGACGCAGTCCGCTGATGGAGCGGGCCAGGGCGCGCGCCCGGCGGGTCGCCCCGCACGACGTCACCGTCCTGATCGAGGGTGCCTCGGGCACCGGCAAGGAGCTGTTCGCCC
>CAXXTG010000120.1:0-6058 GCA_963666855.2 Vicinamibacterales bacterium | reverse complement strand
GTCCCCTTGAATGAGGGGGGGTGCTCATGGACCGAGTTCAGGGTGTCGAAGTCGAAGCCGTAATCGGGGTCGCTCTCGCCGACCCCCTCCCAGAGGATTTCGGCCCCGGGGCGGTCCTCGTCGAGCAGCAGCATGCGGGCCCCGCCGTACTGCGACGTGAAGAAGAGGTAGCGGCCCGCGTGGACGGCGGTGGCGGGGTTGATGCCCATGTCGACGATGTGGCGGATCTCCCAGTACACCTCGCCGGTCTCGGGGTCGAGCGAGCTGATGTCGCGCGGATGCCACGCGATGAGCTGCCGCGCGCCCCCCGCCTCGATGATGATGGGCTGGCTGTAGCCGGGCTCCCAGTCCGAAGACAGGGCCCGCCAGACCTCCTCGCCGGTGTGCTTGTCGAACGCCATCATCTTGGCGTCGGGCTCGCCCCCCACGAGGCAGATGAGGCGGTCGCCGTCGACCAGCGGCGCCCCCGACATGCCCCACGACGGCACCGCCGTGTTGAAGTCGGCGGGGAAGTCCCTCTCCCACCGCACCGTCCCGTCGGCGACGTCGAGGGCGAGCAGCCGGCCCATCGCCCCGAGCACGTAGACGCGGTCGCCGTCGACGGTGGGGGTGGCGCGGGGGCCGATGGCGTAGACGAGCTGCAGCCCCGCGTAGTCGGTCTCCCACTCGTGCGTCCACAGCACCTCGCCGGTCTCCTCGTCGAGGGCGAGGGCGCGCTCGACGACCGCCGTCGACCGCGGGTCGGGGCGGCGGGCGTCGGTGACGAAGACCCGCCCGCCGGCCACCGCGGGGCCCGGCGTAGCCGCCGTGGATGGGCGTGCGCCACGCCACCGGGAGGCCGTCCTCGGGGAAGGTCTCCACGAGGCCGGTCTCGTGGAGGACGCCCCCCCGGCCCGCCCCGCGCCATTCCGGCCAGTCGTCGGCGTGGACGGCCGGCGCGAGGCCGGCCGCGATCAGCAGCGCCAGGAACTGCAAGAGGTAACGCGGCATCGCCACTCCTTTGCTACGCGAACCGGCCCTCCGGGGGTGCACGCGACGTCGGCGGGAACACTGTGTGAACGCGTCGAGCGCCTCGGTCTCGGTCGGCCCAGTCGGAACCAGCGCCATCGGCCCTTCGTCAGATGCGGGTAGAACCATGACCAAGTTCCTACTCTGGTGCATCCTGCTCGTGTTGTGCTGGCCGTTGGCGCTGCTGGCGCTGCTGCTGTACCCGGTCGTCTGGGTGCTGCTGCTGCCGTTCCGCCTGTTCGGCATCGCGGTGATCGGGGTCTTCGCTCTGCTCACCGCGATCATCATGTTCCCCGCGCGGGTCCTCGCCGGCCCGAGGGCGCTCTAGCCGGCTACGGCAGCTCGTTGTAGATCACCCGCACCGCCGCCTCGACCCGCGTGGAGTCATAGTGCGGATACCCGGCCGCGAGGCTGACGCCGCCCGCGGCCGCATCCTCGCTCAGGCCCGCGCCCTTGGCCGTCCGCACCGCGTCCAGGAGGTCGGCGTTGAAGCGCTGGAACTCCTGGAAGCTCTCCCACGTCGTCACCGGGATGTGCCCCGGCACCACGACGTCGACGCCCTCGATGCCGGCGAGGGCCGCGGCCAGGGTCTCGGGCATGGCGAGCCCGCTGCCGCCGTTGCTGGTGTCGAGGAACGGCGCGTCCCGCCACGGGAACATGTCGCCGGTCTGCAGCACCCCGAGGGCCGGGTACACGATGAAGGTGTCGCCGTTCGTGTGGCCGGCCCCGAAGTGGTACAGGTCGATCTGATCCGCGCCCGAGCCGAGGCTCATCCGGTCGGCGTAAGTGGCGGCGGGCAGGTACCGCGCGTTGTCGCCCTGGAAGTTGTCCATGCGCTGCATGTTGGCCTTGGTGTTGTCGTGGGCCACGATATGCGCCGCGTCGAAGAACTCGTTGCTGCCGACGTGGTCGCCGTGGGTGTGGGTGTTGACGATGGTGACGACGGGCTTGTCGGTCACCGAGCGGATGCGCTCGAGGATCACCGGCCCCCACCCCGGCAGCTTGGTGTCGACGATGGCCACGCCGTCCTCCATCACGAAGACGCCCACGTTGCCGCCGCTGAACAGCGACCGGTCGGCCGTCGACGATCCGGTGATGACGTACAGGTTGTCCCTGACCTGCTCGATGACGGCGGCGTCGACCGCGTCCGGGTTGAGCGGCTGGAACCCGTTGACCCCGACCGACAGAACCCCGACCGCCACCACCGCGCCGAGCGTGATGCTGCGTCTCATCATCCGTTCACTCCCCTGCGTTCGTGCCGTCATGGGCGTCCCCCGTCGGGCTGCGCTCCGGCGGATAGGTTTACCACAACCGGCGTCGACGGACGCCGATGGCGGCCGTCGCGTCGAGCTGCCGCTCCCGTCTCCTCGCCAGCCCCCTGCATGCGGGAGCGGGCCGTCAGCGTCCGCCTCCGATGTGTGCGGGCTCGGCGCGCCGCGGCCCTCTCCATCTATTCGAGCTGGTCTTCGGGCTCCGGGGGCTGGCCGCCTTGTCGGCGCAACAGCCGGCGCGCCGCGGCGACGTCGGCCCGGGCCGCCCGGTCGCTGAAGAACGCGGCGGTCCGGAGAGCCGAGACCTTCTCCGCCACGGCGGGTCGCCACGAACTGGTTGATGCTCGTGCCGTCGGCCTTGCTGATCTCGGCCACGGCCATCTTCAACGACGTGGGCAGCCGCAACGGATAGGTGCTGAGCTGCTTCTTCATGCCGGCAGCCTCCTCAAGGCATCCTGGGGTGACAGCATCGTGATGCCGAACCGGGCGGGCGCCTGCCCGAAGTCCCGCCGGTTGAAGGTCACCAGGGCGTCGGCCACGCCGTTGATGGCGGCCTCGAGCACCATCTCGTCCGCCGGGTCGTGGAGCTGTGGACGCCACAGGAACCGGGTCTCAACGGGCTCGGCGACGGCGCATAACGCCGTGACGAGCGTCTCGACCTCGACCTCGCTCAGGCCCGAGGCGATCCGTTGCGCCGGATCGCGGCAGACTGCCTCGTACTCCAGTGCCAGCGCCACCGACAGCACCAGCACGAACGACCTGCCCAGGGCGCGGTCGAGCAACGCCGCCGACGCGCCGGCCGGGCTCCGAAGACCGGCGACGATGACGTTGGTGTCCAGCACCAATCGCATCACAGGAGATATAATATCTCACCACCGCCTCGTCAAGGGTACGTCGGCCCACGAGCTGATCGATCCCCAATTGCGCCCGGATGCTCGTGCCGGACCGCGGGGGCAGGGCATCGCCGGGCGTGACCGAGCGCGACCGAGCCCCGTCCGTTTTCGGTGGGCGTGTGGACGAGTCTGGCGCCCTCTGAGCAGGACTCCCCCGTCCCGACCGGCTGCGGGCGTGGGCCCGGCCCCGAACCGCGGGTTATGGGATAGCCTCGGCGAGCCGGTAGGCCGACGAAAGGCGTTGTGGGGGTCACGCCAGACGCCGCCGACGCCGGCCACACCATTCCCGCGCCGGGCAGGGGACGATGGCAGGTGGAGGGCTGGGTCAGCCCGGCGAGCACCTCCAAGGACAACCCGGGCTTTGGCCCTGCCCCCGCTGTCGGCGGGGAACCATCAGAGGATCGTAGCGAGGTGGGTGACGACCTTGATCACCAGCCTCACAAGCTCGCGCCACCACGGTGGCCGTGGGGGTGGGGGCGGCGAGCTGACATGGATGTCGATCCGGTACAATATGACCATCGGTGGCGAACTCATCTGGGTGCTCCCTTGAAGGGTCCGTCATCTCTTGAAAACGTCGGGGCCCACACCCCGGCGTTTTCTCTGTACCGGAACCTCCATCACAGTCTCCACGGGCACCGCTCCTGGCTAGATCCTCGGGATCCTCGAGGGTCCCGGCCGGTTTACCCGTATCGCTCTTCGTTATCGATTTCGTACTGGACATCCCCCTCCATCTCGGAGACCAACTCGTTGATCTCATCTCGGTGGTCGCGCGAGACCTCAGCCAGCGCACGGCTCCGGACGTCGTCGTCGTCCATGTTGCGAGGGTACTCGCCCATCTTGTCGCGCACTTCCCTTTCCTGCTTGCACAGCAGCTCGAACAGCCGATCCGGTTCAGACGCATCGCGCACGAAACCGCCCCCGTTCAGCAGCGACGCAACGTCGTCTCGGGTCAGTGCCCCGCCGGCCAAGTTGAGGAGACCGCTAATCGTAACGGGTCGATTCTTGGCGAGCCGGGTGAGGTTTACGTGCGTCGATTCGTCGATGCTGATCGTGACCTTGCGCTTAGCCATACCCCAAAACCACCCATTGGAAGGTTGCGATTTACACAGTATGACCTTGTAAGGGGTTGGCCGTCAACCCCCACCTCCCGGGGCCGCTCGCCGGCCTCGCGGACGACGAGCCCGGCGCCCCCTGAGCAGGACTCCCCCGCCCCGGCCGGTTAACACAACCCCGCTTGTTCGACCCAACCTGCGTATCTGCGTCGCTCCGGCCCGCAGCCCCACGGCGCGACGTGCTGCGCGGCGAAAACGCCTGGGGATCGTCGGTCGTCGCGCATTCATGCGGGTCGATCCGGGACCCGACTTCCCGGATCAAGCCGGCAGCGAGGCTGGACGAGCCCATCGGCCGGGGTCGTGCAACCGCTCTTCCACGACACGCCCCGGGCCGCCCGCGACCATGCCGGGGCCGTGTGTTGGCCGAAGGGCCTCTCAACGGCGGGTCTCCCCGCTGGGGGAGCCCCCACCGCCGGCGTCGAGTCGGTCGATAGCGGGCGCCCCGGATATGATCCGCCCATGAACGAGGCCTTGGCACCCGGCCGCGAACCCCGAGCCGGCTGGCCGCGCCGGATCGGCCTCTTCCCCATCACGCGAATCCTCATCTTCATCGCCGGCGTGGTCGCGGCCGTCGCGGCCGCGGGGCTGGTGGCGGGCTGGCTCGCACAGGGTCTCGGGACCTGGTGGCCACGCCGCCTGGGCAACGTCGCGCTGCAGATCGTCGCCGTCCACTTCGCCTATCGCGGCATCGTCCGCCTCCTCGAGCGCCGCGCGCCGGACGAGCTCGCCCTCGACGGCGCGGCGCGCGAGACGGGCGCGGGGGCGCTCGTCGGCGGCGGCTGCCTGACGCTGACGGTGGGGCTCATCGCGGCTCTCGGCTACTACCAGGTGGAGGGCATCGGCGCCTGGGCGACCGCCCTCGCCACCGCCTTCGCGATCGCCGCAGGCTCGGGCTACGTCGAGGAGGTGATCTTCCGCGGCGTGGTCTTCCGTATCGTGGAGGAGGCGCTGGGCACATGGCTGGCCCTCGCCATCACCGTGGCGCTCTTCGGGATGGCCCACCTGGGCAATCCGAACGCGACGCTCTACGGCGCGGCGGCGATCGGCATCGAGGCGGGCATGCTGCTCGGCGCCGCCTATGTCCTCACCCGCCGGCTCTGGTTCGCGATCGGCCTCCACTTCGCGTGGAACTTCCTGCTGGCGGGGGTTTTCGGTCCGAGCGTCTCGGGGGTCGGGGTGGAGAGTGCTCTCCGGTCCGAGCTGATCGGCCCCGAGCTGCTGTCGGGCGGCGCCCTGGGGGTGGAGGGCTCCGTGTTCGCGATCGGCGTGTGCCTGCTGGCGAGCGTCGTCCTGCTGGACCGGGGCGCGGCGGGATGACCGCTTCGTCCGGCCGTTCTGGCGGCGGCGGGCTTGGTGACGCGACGGCGCGGCCTCGGCCCGGCGTAGCGTGCGGCCAGGCCTTCGTCGATCGAGCCCCGGGAGTGCACCCTGGCCCGCCGAAGTCCGCGTCGACCCGCCACGTCGGGCCTCACCCCGGCCGACATCGACGTCCGCTGATTCGAGCGGCGGTTAGTAGTCCGGCTCCCGGCGCCGCACTCCGCCCCCGACATAGAATCACCCGAAACGGAATCGCGACGCGGGGCCCGGGGGGCCTGCCGCGCGCGCCGGGAGGGGTCTGCCATGTCGAAGAGATCGGTCTCACGCAAGCGCCCGTACGCGGCGCTCCCCTGCGCCGGAGCGCTGATGCTGGCGGTGGGCCGCCGGCGCGGCCGCCCCATGGACGTCGAGTGGCGCGCCTACGCCGCCGACGCGGCCAGCAGCAAGTACGTTCCCC
>CAXXTG010000119.1:0-10352 GCA_963666855.2 Vicinamibacterales bacterium | reverse complement strand
CGGCGTCGAGGTCGGCGAGGATGCGGCGGACCACCGCCAACTGGTCGGCGGTGTCGTAGATGACGAAGTCGCGGGTCCGCTCGACCCCGCCCTCGCGGCGCAGGACCCGCGCGCAGAAGGCGTGGAAGGTCGAGATCCAGAGGCGGCGGCCCCCGGTGTCGACCAGCTTCCCGACCCGGCCGCGCATCTCCTCGGCCGCCTTGTTCGTGAACGTGACGGCGAGGATCTCGTCCGGCGCGGCGCGGCCGTCCGCGATCAGCCGGGCGGTGCGGTACGCGATGACCCGGGTCTTCCCCGACCCCGCCCCCGCGACGATCAGGAGGGGGCCGTCGGTGTGCAGCACCGCGCGCTTCTGCTCGGGGTTCAGCCCTGAGAGGAAATCCATGCCGCGGTTCACTCCACCGTCACGCTCTTGGCGAGGTTGCGCGGCTGGTCGACGTCGCAGCCGCGGCGGACGGCGATGTGGTACGCCAGCAACTGCAGCGGAACGGCCATGACGATGGGGGTGATCAAGGGGGGCGTCGCCGGCACCGTGATCAGCGCGTCCACGTCGGGGTCGATCAGGCCACCGCGGTCCGGCGGGCCGTCGTCGGCCACCGCGATGATGGGGCCGCCGCGCGCCTTCACCTGCTGCAGGTTCGACGCCATCTTCTCGTAGACCGCCCCGTTCGGGAGCAGCGTCACGACCGGCACCTGCTCGTCGACGAGGGCGATGGGGCCGTGCTTCATCTCGCCGGCGGGGTACCCCTCGGCGTGGATGTAGGAGATCTCCTTCAGTTTCAGGGCCCCCTCGAGGGCGATGGGGTAGTTGATGCCGCGGCCCAGGTAGAGGAAGCTCCGGCGGTGGTGGAACCGCTGCGCCACCGCCTTGACGGCGTCCTCGCACCGCAGGGCCTCCTCGAGCCGGCGCGGCAGGCGGTCGAGGTCTTCCAGGTGGCGCCGCGCCGCCTCGGGCGCGAGGGTCCCGCGGACCTGCGCCAGGTACAGGGCCAGCAGGTGCAGGGCCACGAGCTGCGACGTGAACGCCTTGGTCGAGGCGACCCCGATCTCGGGGCCGGCGTGGGTGTATACGGTGAAGTCGGCCTCGCGGGTGGCCATGCTGCCGACGACGTTGCACACGGCGATGGTCGCGGCCCCGCGGCCCCGCGCCTCGCGCAGCGCGGCCAGGGTGTCGGCGGTCTCGCCCGACTGGGTGATGACCACCGCGAGGGTCGTCGGCGTCACGATGGGGTCGCGGTAGCGGTACTCCGAGCCGTAGTCCACCTCGACCGGCACCCCCGCGAGCCCCTCGATCAGGAACTTGCCGACGAGGGCGGCGTGCCAGGACGTGCCGCACGCGAGGACGACCACCCGGGTGACGGCCCGGAGCCGCTCGACGGGGACGTCCAGCTCGCCGAGGAACACCCGGCCCGACTCGAGCGACGTGCGCCCGAGCACCGTCTCGCGGGCCGCCCACGGCTGCTCGAAGATCTCCTTCAGCATGAAGTGGCGGTAGCCGGCCTTCTCCGCCATCACCGGGTCCCAGTTGATGCGCTGGGTGGCGGGGGCGGCCGGCGCCCCGTCGAAGTCGGTGTAGGTCACGCCGTCGGCGGTGATGACGGCCATCTCGCGGTTGCCGAGGAACACCACGTCGCGGTTGTGCTTCAGGACCGCGGGCACGTCCGACGCGACGAGGAACCCCCCGTCGCCCTCGGCCACGAGGATCGGCGGCCCCTCGCGCACCGCCACCAGCTTCCCCGGATCGTCGGCGGCCAGCAGCACCAGCGCGAACAGGCCGCGCACGCGGGCGAGGGCGCGCCGCGCCGCCGCCTCCAGCCCGTCGCCGCGCCACTCGGCCTCGACGAGGTGGGCGACGACCTCGGTGTCGGTCTCGGTCTGGAACCGGTGGCCGCCGGCCTCGAGCTCGCGCTTCAGCTCGAGGTGGTTCTCGATGATGCCGTTGTGCACGACGACGATGCGCCCCGTGCCGTCGCGGTGGGGGTGGGCGTTCTCCTCCGTGGGCCGGCCGTGCGTCGCCCACCGGGTATGGCCGAGGCCGTAGTCGCCGTCGACCGGATCGTTCTCGATGACCTCCACGAGGCGGTCCAGCTTGCCGGCGCTGCGCCGGAGTTCGACGCGGCCCCCGCGGACCAGGGCCACCCCCGCCGAGTCGTAGCCGCGGTACTCGAGCCGCCGGAGCCCCTCGACGAGGACCGGCACGACCGGCTTCGGTCCGATGTAGCCGATGATTCCGCACATGGCTGCCGCGTCAGGAACCGGACGGTCCGACGTCCGGCCCGTCCTTCCGCCGGCCGCGCCAGCCGTCCTTGACGACCTGCCGGCCGCGGGCCACCGCGAGCGCGCCCGCGGGGACGTCGTCGGTGACGCACGAGCCGGCGCCGACGTAGGCGTCGTCGCCGAGGGTCACCGGGGCCACGAGTTGCGCGCCGCTGCCGATGAACACCCGGTCGCCGACCGTCGTCGCGTGCTTGCGCTCGCCGTCGTAGTTGCAGGTGATCGTCCCCGCGCCGACGTTCACCCCGTCGCCGATGGCGGCGTCGCCGAGGTACGAGAGGTGGTTGGCCTTCGACCCGCGGCCCAGCGACGACTTCTTCATCTCCACGAAGTTGCCGACCTTCGCCCCCTCCCCGACCGCCGCCCCCGGCCGGAGATGGGCGAACGGGCCGACCCGCGCGCCGTCGGCCAGCGCCGCGCCCTGGACGAGGCAGTGGTCGAGCACCGTCACGCCGTCGCCGAGGATCGAGTCGACGATCCGCACGCCGGCGTGCAGCTCGCAGCGCGCCCCCACGCGGGTGCGCCCCTGCAGGAAGACGCCGGGGTGGATGACGGTGTCCGGCCCGACCGCGACGTCCATGTCGACCCAGGTCGTCGCGGGGTCCTCGATGGTGACGCCGGCCGCCATCAGCTCTTCGTTCCTGGTCTGTCTCACGATTCGCTTGACCTCCGCCAGCTCCGTCTGACTGTTGATGCCGCGCACCTCGTCGGGGTCGGCCACCTCGACCGTCTCGACCGGCAGCCGGCGCCCCCGGTAGATGCGCACGAGGTCCGGCAGGTAGATCTCGTTCGTGGCGCCGGCGGGGGGGATCTCCCGGATGGCGTCGAAGAGCGGGGGCAGATCGAGGGCGTAGACGCCGCTGTTGATCTCCTTCAACCGCCGCTGCGAGGCCGAGGCGTCGCGTTCCTCGACGATGCGGGCGAGGCGCCCGGCCGCGCGGACGATGCGCCCGTAGCCGTAGGGCCGGGACACCGCCGCGGTCAGCACAGTGAGGGCGGCGCGCGCGTCCGCGTGGGTGCGGACGAGCCGCGCCAGGGTCTCGGGGCGGATCAGCGGCACGTCGCCGGACAGGACCACGAGGGTCCCCGCGAGGCCCTCGAACAGCGGCTCCGCCTGCAGCAGCGCATGGCCCGTGCCGCGCTGCTCGTCCTGGCGCGCGTAGGCGAGGGACGTCCGGTGGGCGAGGGCGGCCTCGACGCGCTCGGACCGGTGGCCGACGACCAGGCCCGTCCGCACGGGGCGCAGGCTGTCGGCGGCGCGGACGACGTGCTCGATCAGGGGCAGGCCGGCGAGGGGGTGCAGCACCTTGGGCCGGTCCGACCGCATGCGCGTGCCGCGGCCCGCCGCGAGGATGATGACGTGGTTCGGCACCGCGCCCCCCAGTGTAATCGAACCGCGGGGCTCAGGACCCGGTTTCGCGCCGGGCCGCCTCGATGGCCTGGTACATCGCGCGGGCGTTGAGTCCGTACTTGGCGGCCAGCGCCTTCACCGCGTCGCGCCGCGAGTCGACCGCTCCCCGCATCTCGTCGAGCTCGTCGAGGAGCGCGCGGCCGTCCGGCGGCCGCGGGACCTCGGCGTCGGCGGGCTCGGCGGGCCACACCACGCACGTGTACTCGCCCCGCGGCGTCCCGACGGCCCGGAGCAGCGACGACACCGACCCGACGAGGGTGCTCTCGTGCAGCTTGGTCAGCTCGCGGCACAGCGCGGCGGTCCGGTCGCCGAGACGTCCTTCGAGCAGCCCGAGGGTGGTGACGAGGCGGTGCGGGGACTCGAAGAAGACGACCGTCCGCGGCTCGCGGGCCAGCCCGCCGCACCACCGCTTCCTGTCGTTCAATCCGCGCGGCGGGAAGCCGAGGAAGGTGAAGCTCGCGAGCGGGGCGCCGCAGGAGACGAGGGCGGCGGTGACGGCCGAGGGGCCGGGGATGGCGGTCACGCGGATCCCGGCGTCAAGACATTGACGCACCAGCCCGAACCCCGGGTCCGAGACCAGCGGGGTTCCCGCGTCGGACAGCAGGGCGATCGATTCGCCCCCGAGCAGGCGCTTCACGAGGCCGGGGGCCCGCCGGCGTTCGTTGTGGTCGTGGAGGCTGGTGGTCGGCGTGACGATCCCGTAGCGCTGCAGGAGCTTGGCCGTCCGGCGCGTGTCCTCGGCCGCGATCAGCCCCACCTCCTTCAGGACGCGCACCGCCCGGTACGTGACGTCCTCGAGGTTCCCGATGGGGGTGGCGACGAGATGGAGCGTGCCGGGCATGCCGGGGGCGCGGCGCGGGGGGGACGTCGAAGGATGCGGAATCGCGCGGTATTGTAACATTCAAGGGTCCGCCGTCCCGCCGGCGTGAGTCCGGCGGAACAGTCCGGCGGGACGCGTCCGGCCACGCAAGACTCGCGCCGAACACCCATGCACACCTCGGAACCGCTGTCGCACTTCATCGACGAGTATCGGGAGTTCCTCTACGAGAACGCCCCCACCGCCGCGTCCGGCGACGGCGTGCACGGCCACGACGACCGCCTCGAGGACGTGTCCCGCGCCGCCATCGACGCGCAGGCGCGCGAGCTCGGCGGGTTCGCGCGCCGGCTCGACCGCATCACCACCCGCAGCCTGACGGCCGAGGAGCAGCTCGAGCGGCGCATGCTGGCCGACCACATCCGGGGCCGGCTGTACGAGCTCGAGGAGGTCAGGCCGTGGGAGCGCGACCCCCGGCACTACGCCGACCTGCTGTCGGCGTCGCTCGCGGGGCAGGCCCTGCTCGATCACGCTCCGGTCGAGGAGCGGGCGCGCCGCGTGGTCTCGAAGCTGCGGCAGACCCCGCGGTTCCTCGAGGCGGCGGCGGCCAACGCGGAGGATCCGCCCGGCATCTTCATCAAGACCGGGGCGGAGATGTTCGACGGGGTGGTCGCGTTCATCGAGCGCGACCTGCCCCGCGCCTTCCGGCGGCTCGAGGACCTGCACCTGCTCGGCGACCTCGCCGACGCCGCGACCGAGGCGACCGAGGCCGTCGCCCGCCACAACGACCACCTGCGCGGCACCCTCGCCCCCCGCAGCCGGGCGACGTTCCGGCTGGGTCAGGAACGCTTCGACGGCCGCCTCCGTCACCGCGAGGGCATCGGCCTGGGGGCCGAGCGCCTGCTCGCGGTCGCCGAGCGCGAGCTGGTGCGCGAGCAGAGCCGGTTCTGCGAGGTCGCGGCCCGCCTCGACCCGAAGGCGGAGCCCGCCGACGCCTGGCGGCAGGTCAAGGCGCGGCGCCCCGAGCCGGGGGCGCTCGGACGGACGGTGGGCGGCCAGCTCGCCGACCTCGCGGCGTTCGTCGAGCGGAACGCCCTCGTCACCGTGCCCGGCGAGCGGTCGATCGTGGTGACGTCGACGCCCGACTTCCTGCGCTGGACCCGGGCCGGCGTCTGGCTCCCCGGGCCGTTCGAGCCGAGGGCGCTCTCCGCCTGCTACCACCCTCGCCGACGTCGGTCCGTCGTGGCCGGCCGAGCGCCGGGAAGAGCATCTGCGCGACCTGAACTTCGCGACGCTCTGGTCGGTGTCGGCCCACCAGGCCTATCCCGGCCGCTGTCTCCACGCCCTGCACCAGCGCCGCATCGCGAGCCCGTTGCGCAAGTCGCTGCTGTTCGCGCCCGCGTCGTTCGTCGAGGGGTGGGCCCACTACGCCGAGCACATGGTGATGGAGGCCGGCCTCGCGCGGGGGGACGACGCGGTCGAGCTGGGGCAGATCGTCGAGAAGCTCCTGCGGCTGGCCCGCCTCGTGGTGGGCATCCGCCTGCACGCGGACGATCTGTCGGTCGAGCAGGGGGTCCGCTTCTTCCGGGACGAGGCGTATCTCGAGGAGGCGGCGGCCCGGCGCGAGGCGGAGCGGGCGACGTTCGACCCCGACTGCGTGCTGCACGCCCTCGGCCGGCTGATGCTGTCGAAGCTGCGGGACGACCTGGAGGCCCGCGAGGGCTCGGGGTTCTCGCTGAAGGCGTTCCACGACCGGTTGCTGGGACAGGGGTCCATCCCCTTCTGGCTGCACCGCACGCTGTTCCTCGGCGACACCGGCGACGACCTGCTCGATTGACGAACCGGCGAAGGCCGGCGCCGGCGGGAACGCGGACGTGTTTCGGGTACGACGAACCATGCCACTCTACGAATACCAGTGCGACGCCTGCGCCCACCGCTTCGAGCAGATCCAGAAGTTCTCCGATCCGCCGCCGGCGTCCTGCCCCCGGTGCGGCGGCGCGGTGCGGAAGCTGGTCTCGTCGCCGGCCATCCAGTTCAAGGGCACGGGGTGGTACGTGACCGACTACGCCCGGCAGGGCAAGAAGGACCCGGCCGAGGCCGAGTCGAAGGGCGCGGGGGCCGACGGCGCGGCGTCGAAGTCGGAGAAGCAGGACGCCGGGAAGAAGAAGGACGCCGGCAAGTCGAGCGGCTCGGCCGATTCCTCCTCCTCGTCGAAGCCCGCCAAGCCGGCGTCCGCGGGCGCCTCCTCCTGACGCCGGGCGTCAACGGACTCCGGCTCTCGGCTGGCCGCTGCCCCGGCATCGTGCCTGGGCGCGCCTGTCAGCGACCGCTGGTGGTGCGGGGGCTCCGAGGCCGCCCCGCCGCCGGTGCCGGCAGCTCGCCGCGCCGCCGCCCCGACGGTGCCGCCCCCCGCCGGTGCGGCCGTCAGTCGGCCGCCGACGGAGTCGGGGCCGTCCCGTCGGCGGGCGCCGGCAGCTCGCCGCGCAGCTCCGGATGTTTCCGCGCGAAGTGGAGGATGGCGCGCAGGTAGCCGGGCTTGTTGCCGGCGTCGTGCCGCACCCCGTCGAGTTCGACCGCGAAGATCGGCCGGTCGGCGAGGAGCCGGCGCAGCCCGTCGGTCAACTGGATCTCGCCGCCCGCGCCGCGCGGGGTCCGCGCCAACGCGGGATAGACGTCGGGCGTGAGCAGGTAGCGGCCGATGATGGCGAGGTCCGACGGGGCGTCGGCGGCGCGGGCTTCTCGACGAGGTCGGTGACGGCGTGGACGCCGCCGCCCCGCGCCTCGCCGGCGATGACCCCGTAGCGGCCGACCGCGTCGCGGGCCACCCGCTGCACGAGGAGGACCGGACCGTCGACCTCGGCGTACACCGCGAGCATCTGCCGGAGCGCGGGCGGGTCGGCGTCGATCACGTCGTCGGGCAGCACCACCGCGAACGGCTCGTCGCCGACCGCCTCCCGGCTCGCCAGCACGGCGTGACCCAGGCCCAGCGGCTCGCGCTGGACCGCCGTCGACAGCTCGATGCCCGCCGTCAGCCCGCGCAGGCCGTCGAGCAGGGCCGACTTGCCGCGACGGGCGAGCGCCGCGTCGAGGGCCGCGTGGGGGCCGAAATGGTCCTCGAGTATGCGCTTCCCGGGGCTGTTCACGAAGACGATCCCCGGCAGGCCGGACGCGGCCGCCTCCTCGACCCCGTACTGGATGACCGGCTTGTCGACGATCGGCAGCATCTCCTTGGGCAGCGCCGCGGTGGCGGGCAGGATGCGGGTCCCCAGTCCGGCCACCGGGAACACGGCCTTCCGAATCGGGCGGGCGTTCGGCATGGCGGCGCATGATAGCAGGCCCGGTCTCGTCCGCCCCGCCGCCCGCCGCCGGGTACAATGTTCCGGTCATGCTCGATCCAGCGTTGCTCCGCGACGATCCGGCCGCCGTCGAGGCCCGTCTCGCGGTCCGCGGCGACGGCCTCGCCGACCTCCTCGCCGAGGTGCGCCGGCTCGACGGCGAGCGCCGCGCCGTCATCCCCCTGATCGAAGAGGCCCGGCACGCCAAGAAGACGCTCGGCGCCGAGATCGGCAAGGCGAAGCGCGGGGGCCGCCCCGTCGACGACCTGATGGCCGCCAGCCGGGCCCACACCGAGACCATCGAGGCGCACGAGGGGCGGCTCGACGAGGTCGAGCGGGCCCGCAACGCGCTGCTCCTGAGGCTCCCGAACCTCGCCCACGAGAGCGTCCCGGTCGGCGACAGGGAGGCGGACAACGTCGAGGTCCGGCGCCACGGCGACCCGCCCGCGTTCGACTTCGAGCCGCGGTCCCACGCCGAGCTCGGCCCGGCCCTCGGCATCGTCGACTTCGAGCGCGGCGTGCGCCTCGCCGGCGCGCGGTTCACGGTGCTCAGCGGCGCCGGGGCCCGGCTGTCGCGGGCCCTCATCGACTTCATGCTCGACCTGCACACCGGCGAGCACGGCTACGTCGAGGTCGCGCCGCCGCTCCTCGCCAACCCCGGTTCGCTCGTCCACACCGGGCAGCTTCCGAAGTTCGAGGAAGACCTGTTCAAGGTCGCCGGCTGGGACCTGTACCTCATCCCCACCGCGGAGGTGCCCCTCGCGAACCTCCACGCGGGCGAGTTCCTCGACGGACGCGACCTCCCCCTGCGGTACACCGCGTACACGCCCTGCTTCCGCAGCGAGGCGGGGTCCTACGGCGCCGACGTCCGCGGGCTCATCCGCCAGCACCAGTTCGACAAGGTCGAACTGGTCGCCTACACCCGGCCCGAAGACTCCTACGCGATGCTGGAGACCCTGACCGGCCACGCCGAGGCGGTGCTGCGGCGCCTGGGCCTGGCGTACCGGACGGTCACCCTGTGCACCGGCGACATGGGGTTCGCGGCCGCCAAGACCTACGACATCGAGGTGTGGCTGCCGGGGCAGGGGAAGTACCGGGAGATCTCGTCTTGCAGCAACACCGAGGCGTTCCAGGCCCGCCGCGCCGGCATCAAGTACCGGCCCGACGGCAAGGGGAAGGCCGGGCACGTCCACACCCTCAACGGATCGGGCCTGGCGGTGGGGCGCACCCTGATCGCGATCCTCGAGAACGGCCAGCGGGCCGACGGCTCGGTCGTCGTGCCGGAGGCGCTGCGGCCGTACATGCGGGGCCTGGAGGTCATCGCGCCCCGGTGAGCCGGCGCGTCGCCGACCCGCGGGGAAGCAGGCCGAATCCTGTAGGATGGGTAGGATCGGGCTGGGCGGTCGGTGCCGGCGCAAGGCGGCGTGGTCCCCGTCGGAATGAGGGCGGGCGGGTCCGCCCGCGCGGAGGGATGGCCGAGTGGTTGAAGGCGGCGGTCTTGAAAACCGTTGGGCGCGAGAGCGTCCCCTGGGTTCGAATCCCAGTCCCTCCGCCACGTTTTGACAGCAAGTCATTTGTTTTCAATGGTTTGGCTGCTGGCATAACTCGTGATCCCCTCAGCGTGTCCCACATTTCGCCGTGGGGTTGGCGATGTTCCTGCCGTTTGATCTGCTCTCTGTCGCCCTCCTGATCGTTCCCCCGCTTCAACCGCTCACATCCGCTCGCCCGGGCTATTGCCGGCCGGATTGGTGCGCTTGGACGACCCCGACCTGGACGGCACGCCGGAAGATGGCCCGCCCGCCGTCGCCCGGCTGATCGCTCCAATTCTGGAGATCGGAGCGGCGGCACCCGACGGACAGGACGTCGATCCCGGTTCCGCGGTCGGAACCCGCGACACCCGGATCCGGTCAGACCGCCATCCACGGACTAGCAGCAACCAGCGTAGCGGATTCCTCGAGCCGCAAGCCGTTGCGTATCAGGGCCAGAGGTCGGCGAGGCTGAAGCCAGCGGCCTCGAACGGGGGGATCTGGACGACAGCGTCGTCGGCAACGGTCGCGATCCTCGACCACTCCCCTGCGGTCAGCTCGAACGCTTCGAGCGTGCGTCCGTCGGGGGTCGACGAGCCACAGGTGACGCACACCCTCCCGAGCGGACACCGGGCGCTTGGCGTCGAGGTCGAGTCCGCGGGTCGATGGCGAGAGGATCTCGCAGACCCAGTCCGGTACGAGCGTCGTGTACGCAGTCTCGGGATAGCTCGGCATGCGGGTCCGGCGCCAGCCTGCGAGGTCGGGGACCAGGATGTCGTCTCCGAGTGTGCAACTCGGGCTCGTCGATGATCCACCAACCGCCCGGGCCGCCCCGGCCCAGATGGAACGGTACGATGAGTTGGCTGCCGAGCAGCGACGAGGCCAGCGCGTGCGGCATGGCTGGTCGCGGAGTGGCGTAGAGCACCCCGTCGACGATCTCGGCGACCTGGTGGGTCGGGGCGTCGAGCACGTCCTGGTACGGTCGCCCGTGG
>CAXXTG010000118.1:0-6082 GCA_963666855.2 Vicinamibacterales bacterium | reverse complement strand
CGTCGTGGACGGCCAGCCCTTCGAACAGCAGGGCGTCGCCCTCGAACAGCTCCTTCAGGGTATCGACGAGCAGGCTCTTGCCAAAGCGCCGCGGGCGCGACAGGAAGTAGTGCGTGCCCTCTTCCACCAACCGCCGCAGCCACGGGGTCTTGTCGACGTAGTAGCAGCCGTCCTCGCGGATCTTCCGGAAGGTCTGAATGCCGATGGGCAGCCTGCGCCGGTCCGCCGGCACCGGACCGTTCGCCTCCCGTTTCGCCTGCATGGTGTCCGTCTACCGGCGACCGGCCGACCGGCGAGACGTGCGGTCGTCGGTGCCGCGCCGCCGGCCCCCGCCCTACCAGCGCGGGCGGGCACGGCGGCGCGTAGCGCCATCGGACGACCGCTACCGCGCGTCAGGCTCGCGCGAGATGTCCGGAGGGCTGGGCTCGGCCCCGAGCTTGCGGAGGAGGGCGGCGGTGGTGTCGGACTTGATGAAGTTGCCGCCGGTGTGGACGCCCTCGGCGATGACCAGCGGGGTCCAGCCGCGGTGGTTCTTGGCGTTCACGTCGGCGCCGCGGTCGACCAGGAACTGCACGATCGAGTCGGCCCGCTCGCGCCAGGCGGCGCCGTGGAGGGCGGTGTCGCCGGCCTCGTTGACGGCGTTGACGTCGGCGCCCAGCTCCACCAGCAGGTGGACCGCCTCGAGGGCCTCGTGCTCGGGCGACCGGGTGATGCCCGGCTCGTGCCCCACGCCCGCCGCCATCATGAGGGGGGTGGTGCCGTTGCGGGTGGGAATGAAGGGGTCGGCGCCGTGGTCGAGGAGCAGGCGCATGACCGCGGTGTCGTTCGCGCGCGCCGCGATCAGGAACGGCGTCCCCTCGGTGAGGTTGCCCAGGTGGCCCTTGACCTTGATGCCGAAGCCGGGGGTGCCGTTCGTGCGGGCGTCGGGGTCGGCCCCGTGGTCGAGCAGCGCCCGGACGGTGCGCAGGCGGTCGGGGGCGTGCATGCCCCCGAAGATGCTCCACTGGTTGCCCTCGGCCACCCCGTTCGAGAGGTCGTTCAGCTCGGTGTCCCACTCCCCCGCCGCCCAGTGCAGGGGGGTGTAGCCGGGCCCGACGTTCGGGTCGGCGCCGTTCTGCAGGAGCAGGTCGACGTAGTCGACGTGGCCGCGGATGGTGGCGACGATAAGCGCGCTGGTCCAGTCGTTGGACACCGCGTTCACATCCGCGCCGGCGTCGAGCAGGGCCCGGGTCACCGCCTCGTGGGCGTCCCGCGACGCGAGGAGGAGGGCGGTGTAGCCGGTGGTGGTCCGGGCGTCGACGTCGGCGCCGTGCGCGATCAGCGCCTCGACGACGTCGATGTGCCCCTCCCAGGCCGCCCACATCAGCGCGGTCTGGCGGTGGTAGTGCTCGCTGGCGTTCACGTCGGCGCCGGCCGCGACGAGTCGGTCGACGGTGTCGCGGACGCCGCCGCGCGCGCAGGTCATCAGGGCGGTCTCGCCGTTCGCCTGCGCGGCGGCGGCGTCCGCGCCGGCCGCGAGCAGGCGCCCGACCATCTTCGGGCTGGCGTTGGTGCAGGCGAGGGTGAGCGGGGTCACGCCGTACTGGTCGGCGCGGTCGACGTCGGCGCCGGCGGCGAGCAGCACATCGGCGATCTCCGCGTCGTCCCATTGGGCCGCCCAGTGCAGGGCGGTGACGCCGTCCGGCCGGCTCGCGTTCACCGACGCGCCGTCGGCCAGGAGCGAACGTACCGCGGCGGTGTGCTGCTGCCGGGCCGCCTCGACGAGCGAGAGGTCGTCGGCGGGAGCGGCGGCGCCGGCGAGCGGGGCCGCGACGAGCAGGCCGAGCGCGACGCCGATAACCGATCTGCTGTTGATGCGCATCGTCACGTCCTCCGGCGGTCCCGCCCGACGCGCACGTCGGAGCGGTCCCCGCCGCTCTCCGTCCTCACGCCGCGGCCCGTGAATCACGGCCCGCGGCCCCGTGGCCGGCTTGCCCCCCGCCGCGCCGACAACCTTCAAGGAGTCGGCCGGGGCGGTTCCGATGGCCGACCGGCCGCCGCAGGACCCGACCCCATTGCCACGGCGCCGAGTCCTCGCCCCGACGCCGTACCCTACGGGCCGCCCGAAAGTCCGCCCCGTCCCGCCGGGCAGACTCCCGGCAGTCCGCCCTACACGCCGGACACGATCGGCAGATCGCCGGTCGCGTCGCCGAGCCGCTCGGCCGGGATCCCCATCTTGCCGAGGACCGTCAGGTGCATGTTGGCCAGCGGCGTCCCTTCCGGCACCCGCACGTGCCGCCCGCCCTTGATGGTGCCGCCCCCGCCGCCGGCGAGGACCACGGGCAGGTCGAGGGGATCGTGCGCGTTGCTGTTCCCCATGCCCGCGCCGTAGATCATCGCGGAGTGATCGAGCAGCGAGCCGTCGCCGTCCTGGGTCGCCGCCATCTTCTCGAGGAAGCGCCCGAAGATCTGCATGTGGAACGTGTTGATCTTCGACAGCTTCGCCAACTGCTCGGGGCGCTGGCGGTGGTGCGAGGTCGGATGGTGCGGGTCGGCGACCCCGATCTCGGGGAACGTGCGCACGCTCTTCTCGCGGCCGACGAGGAACGTCGAGACCCGCGTCAGGTCGGCCTGGAACGCCACCAGCATCAGGTCGAACATGAGGTCGGCGTACTCCTCGAAGACGGCGGGGACGCCGGCCGGCTGCACCACGTCGGGCAGCTCGCGGTCGCTCTGGCTCTCGGCGATCTGGATGCGGCGCTCGATGTCGCGCACCGAGTCGAGATAGCCGGCGAGCTTCGAGCGGTCGCCGCGGCCGAGCTGCCGCTGCAGGTCGCTGATCTCGGCGCTGACCGAGTCGAGGATGCTGCGGTCGCGCCGCAGGGCCCGCAGCCGCGCCTCGGTCTCGGTGGTGCCGACGGCCCCGAACAGGTGCTCGAACACCGCGCGGGGGTTGGTCTCCATCGGCAGCGGGGTGTTCTTGTCGCTCCACGCGAGGGTGGCGCTGTAGGCGCAGCCGTAGCCGTCCTCGCACTGCCCGGCGAGGTCGTTGGCCTCGAGCGACAGCTCGAGCGAGGCGAGCTGGGTGTCCTCGCGCAGGTCGCGGGCCGCGAGCTGGTCCATCGACACGCCGACCTCGAGGGTCGCGTTCGTGGTGCCCGACGCCTTCATGGCGTGCGCCCCGGTGAGGAACGCGGCCTGGCAGCGCGAGTGGTCGCCGTCACCCTCGTCCAGCCACTGCTTGGCCTCCTCGTTGGCCATGCCGCTGAGGACCAGCACGTGGTCCTGCACGGGGGCCAGCGGGGTCAGGATCGGCGTGAGCTCCAACTTGCCCTCGGCGGCCGGCACCCAGTAGGGCATGCTCATGCCGTTGGGCACGTACACCGCCCCGAGGCGCTTCACGGGCCGCGCCGCGGTGAGCCGCGTGGCCTGCAGGGCCGGCACCATCCCGTCGAGCAGCGGCAGCGCCACGCTCGCCCCGAGTCCCCGCAGCACGGTCCGGCGAGACAGGTGTTTCTTCGTGATCAACATGAGTCGCTCCTCATCGCATGCTTGCGGCCGAACCCGGCGGCCACAGGCACGCCGGTCCCCGCACTCGGAAACTGGCGCGTCACGGCGCAACGTCCGCCGTCGCGGCGTCCTGCGCCCTCCTCATCTGGAACGGCTGGCTCTCCACGATACCGAGAATCAAGGACGACCACCGGTGGTCGTCGGACGCCGCGTCCCGCAGGATACCGCGGACCGCGGGCATGTCGGGGGCCCCGACGGCGCGGCCCAGGGCATACGTCAGCAGCTTCTCGGTGACGGTGCGGATGAACTCGCCGCGGCGCTCGAGCAGGGCCTCGCGGAAATCGGCGGGCCCGGCGAACGCAGTGCCGTCGGGCAGCACGCCCGAGGCGTCTATCGGCGCCCCGCCGTCGGTGTCGCGCCACTGCCCGATGCCGTCGAAGTTCTCCAGCGCGAAGCCGAGCGGATCCATCCGCGTGTGGCACGCCGCGCACGCCGGGCTGCGGCGGTGCTGCTCCATCTGCTCGCGGATGGACGCCCCGTGGCCGGCCGCGGCGGTGTCCTCCAGGGCCGGCACGTTGGGCGGCGGGGGCGGCGGGGGCGCCCCGAGGATGTTGTCGAGCAGGTACTTGCCGCGGACCACCGGGGACGTCCGCGTCGCGTAGGACGTCACGGTCAGGATGCTGGCGTGGCCGAGCAGCCCCGCGCGCCGCGGGTCCGGCATCCGCACGCGGCGGAAGTGCGCCCCGTAGACGTTGGGGACGCCGTAGAACCGCGCGAGCCGCTCGTTCAGGTACGTGTGGTCGGCGGTGAGCAGTTCGGCGAGGGGGCGGTCCCGGCGCATCTGGTGCTCCAGGAACAGCTCGGTCTCGCGCTGGAAGGCCTCGCGCAGGTTGTCGTCGAACTCGGGGTACGCGCTCGCGTCGGGGTCGATCGCCCGCAGGTTGCGGATGAACAGCCACTGCCCGCCGAAGTTCCGGGCGAGGGCCGACGCCCGCGGGTCGGCGAGCATGCGGCGCACCTGCGCCCGGAGCACGCCGGGCTCGCGGAGGGCGCCGGCCTCCGCCGCCGCGAGCAACTCGTCGTCGGGAATGGTGCTCCAGAGGAAGAACGACAGCCGCGAGGCGAGCTCGAGGTCGCTGATGCGGTAGACCCCGCCCGCCTCCACGTCCGCCGGGTCGCGCTCGACCCGGAACAGGAACTGCGGCGACACCAGCAGGCGGGCCAGCGCCTCCTGGACGCCGCGCTCGAAGCCGCCCTCATCGCGGCCGGCGTCGTAGAACGCCATCAGCGTGTCGACGTCCGCGTCGGTGACGGGCCGGCGATAGGCGCGCCGGGCGAGGCCGCCCAGGATCTCGCGCGCGCAGGCCGTTTCCGCGTCGACGCCCTCCCCGTCGGGCCGGCAGACGAAGATGCGCCGCCGGCTCGCGGTGTCGCCGGGGCCGGTGGGGTCGAACGGGCCCTCCAGCCGAACATAGTCGACGTCCATGCGCGGAGCTTCGTAGGTCGAGCTGGTGTGCCGCGGCGGCAACAGGGTCGGCGGCGGCCCCTCGGTGAGCACGCTCTTGCGGACGAACGCGACCCCGAGAGTGTGCATGCCGGCGGGGGCCTGGAAGCGCGCCCGCAACGCCTCGTCCGCCGTCAACTGGTAGCGCGACGTGCGGTAGATGCCGGACCCCGTGCACGCGGGGTCGGCGGTCGCGTCCGCGCACCGGCCCCCGATGGTGAACCGGGTAACGCGGACCCCGTCGAGCAGCACGTCGATCTCCTCGCGGGTGGCGATGGCGCGAATCTGCGAGTTGGTGAAGTTGCGCCCCAGCCTCACCTGCACCTCGTACTCGCCGTCGAGCGGGAAGTAGTGGCGCACGGCGATGCCACCGCGGGTGCCGTAGGGCAGGTCCTCGCCCATCCGCTCGTCCTGGCGCATCCCCCGCGATACGCGGAACGTCTCGACCGCCGGCCCCGCCGAGGGGTCGCCGACCGCGAGCTGGCTGATGCGCCGGGCCGCGAACAGGTAGCGGCCGAGGAGGGTCGGCGACATCGAGAGGACCTCGGCGATGTTGTCGAAGCCCTGGTCCGACTCGTCCGGCGGCAGCAGCGCCTCGACGTCGATCTCCAGGTCGAGGAGGTCGCGCACCGCGTTGCCGTACTCGAACCGGTTCAGCCGGTGGTCGGGGGGACGACCCGGATTCGGATTGGCGGCGGCGGCCGCGTCGAGCTCGGCCTCGAGCCCCGAGACGAAGGCGTCGAGGGTCTCCGGGGCGGGGCGCCGCCGGCCCGGCGGCGGCATCGCGCCACTGCGCAGCTTGCGGACCACCTTCTCCCAGGTCTCGGCCCCGGCCGCGACCTCGTGCACGTCGGCGCGGTCGAGCAGCAGCCCGGCCGTGCGGGTGCGGGCGTTGTGGCAGACGACGCAGTACTCGTCGAGGAGGGCGCGGGCGTCGGGTGACGGGGCCTCGGCGGCCGGGCTCGCCGCGGCGCTCCCGGCGCGCGACGCCTCCGCCTGCGCCTGCGGGGACGCTTCGACCGGGGCGGCCGTCCCGAGGCCGGCGGCCGCGAGCCACAGCAGGATGCACGCGCCGGAACCGAATCGCGC
>CAXXTG010000117.1:0-6205 GCA_963666855.2 Vicinamibacterales bacterium | reverse complement strand
GCGGGCGTGGGGAGGGCCGCCGGGGGCGCGGGCGCGATCAGTAGCGGCCGGCCGGACGTCGGGCCTCGAACGGCGCGGTCCCCGCCAGGGGCCGCGCCGTTTCTCGTTCGAGCCCCTGCACCGCCGGTCCTGCCTTCACTGGCCGGAGCCCGCCAGATCCGCCTTCATCTGCGTCCACGCCTGCCGCGCCTCCTCCACCGAGCCCTCGTCCTCGATGGTGGTGATGTCGCCGGGGTCGCGGTCGAGGATGACCGCCCGCAGCACCCGCCGCATGATCTTGCCGCTGCGCGTCTTCGGCAGCATCGTCACGAAGTTCAGCTCGCCCACCACCGCGATCGGGCCCAGCTCGCGCCGTATCGTCTCTATCAGCGCCCGCCGCAGGTCGTCCGACGGCGTCTCGCCCTGCTTGAGGAGGACGAAGGCGGAGATGACCTCGCCGCGGGTCTCGTCGGGCCGCCCCACGACGCCGCACTCCGCCGCCGCGGGGTGCTTCAGGCACGCGCTCTCGACCTCGATGGTCCCGATGCGGTGGGCGGCGATCTTGATGATCTCGTCGGCGCGCCCGCCGAACCACAGGTAGCCGTCGTCGTCGACGTGGGCGGAGTCGCCGCTGAAGTACACCCCCGGTATCTTCTGCCAGTAGTCGCGCCCGTAGCGCTCGGGCTCGCCCCACAGCGACGCGGTCAGCCCCGGGAACGGGCGCTTGAGCACCATGATGCCCTTCTCGCCGGGTTCGCACGGCCCGCCGTCGCCGCGCACGATGGCGGCGTCGATGCCCGGCAGGGGCAGGGTCGCCGACCCCGGCTTGATGGGCAGCATCGCCAAGCCCCAGGGGTTGCCGAAGACGGGGCCGCTCGTCTCGGTCTGCCACATGTGGTCGATGACGGGGATGCGCCCTCCGAGGACGGTGTTCTGCAGCCAGTCCCACGCCGGCGGGTTGAGGACCTCGCCGGCCGAGAAGATGCGCTCGACCCGGGCGTGGTCGACGCCCTGGAGGGGCGCGTCGCCGTAGCGCATGAGGGCGCGGATGGCGGTGGGCGACGTGAAGATGCCGGTGGCCCCGATCTCCTCCACCACCGCCCGCCACGTGCTGTCGGGCTCGGGGTAGTCGAGGGCCCCCTCGAAGACCACGGTGGTGCAGCCGACGAGCAGGGGGGCGTACACCATGTAGCTGTGGCCGACGATCCAGCCGATGTCCGAGGTCGCCCACCACACGTCGTTGGGACGCAGGCCGAAACACCACCTGGCCATGCTCGCGATGTGCACCTGGTAGCCGCCGTGGGTGTGGACGGCGAGCTTCGGCCGCGCCGTGGTCCCCGACGTGGCGAGGATGAACGCGGGCTCGTTCGCCTCCATCGAGACCCAGTCGCCGGACTGCCCGGACGCCCCCGCCAGGAAGTCGTCCCACGACATCTCGCGCGCGGGGTCGAGGACCGGCGTGGGGTCGGCGCGCTGCAGCACCACCACCCGCTCGACGGGGTGCCCCGGCGCGCGGAGGGCGTCGTCGACGATCGGCTTGAGGGGCACGTCCTTCCCCTTCCGGTAGGTGACGTCGGCCGTGAACACCACCCGCGACCCGCTCGCGCCGATGCGGTCGGCGAGGGCCTGGGCCCCGAACCCCGCGAACACCACCGAGTGGATGGCCCCGATGCGCGCGCACGCCAGCATCAGGAACACCGCCTCGGGGCAGGTGGGCATGGACAGGGTTACCCGGTCGCCCTTCCCGACCCCGAGGGCGCGCAGCGCCGCCGCGACCCGGGTCACGTGGAACTGGAGCTGCGCGTAGGTGAGGACCATCCGCCCGCCCCGCTCGTTCAGGTACACGAGGGCGGCGCGCCCTCCCCCGCCGGCCGCCACGTGGTGGTCGACGGCGTTGTGGGCGAGGTTGGTTTGCGCCCCCACGAACCAGCGGAACGTCGGCGGGTCGGGGGCGTAGACCTGGTCCCAGGTGCGGAACCACGGCAGCCGCCGGGCCGCCCGCTCCCAGAAGCCCTCGGGGTCGCGGCGTCCGTCGTCGATCCAGCGTTGCACGATGGGGGGGATGATCTGCATGGTCTCGTTCTCTCCGGTTGGCGGTCGGTCGTGGAATCCCGCGTTGCGCCGAGGGCGGCGAGCGCGCCGGCGGGCCGAAGGGCGCCCCCGGCCGGAAGCGGCCGTGCCCGACCCGCCGCCAAGCGCGCCGGTTGGGCATCTTACAGCCGCGGACCCTTGAGCGGTCCGGCCGAACGCCCCGGTCGGCCGGGATGCATCGCCGCTCGAAGGCAAACGGGGACGCCGCCGCGGGTTGCTAGACTCATCGGCGATGCCGCGCCACGTCACGGTCGGGCTGCACGCCACCATCGTCGCCGTCACCGGTGCCGAGCCCCGGGTGCTGACGGTGTCGGGGGGCGGCGGGGACGGCCGCACCCCCGCCCTGCCGTTCGGCCCCCTCGACCCCGACCGCCACCGCACCCTCGAGCTGGGCCTGCGCGCCTGGGTCCGAGAGCGGACCGGCATGGAGCTCGCGCACGTCGAACAACTGTACACGTTCGGCGACCGGGACCGCGGGGGGACGGCGGACGGCCGCGCCCGGGTCATCGCCGTGGCGTACCTCGCCCTGGTGCGGGAGCGTCAGCTTGCGGCGGGGCATCCGGCGGCGTGGGAGGCCGTCTACCGCTTCCTGCCGTGGGAGGACCGCCGCGGCGGCGAGCCGGTCCTGCTGCGCGACGGCATCCGGCCCGCCCTCCAGGCGTGGATCGAAGCCGCCCCGGTGGGCCGCGACCGCCGCGAGCGCCGGGGCCGGGCCGACATCACCTTCGGGGCGGGGGCGGCGCCGTGGGACGCCGAGCGGGTCCTCGAGCGCTACGAGCTGCTCTATGAGGCAGGGCTGGTCGCCGAGGCGCGCCGCGACGGCGGGGCGGCGGCCGTTCCCGCGGCCCCCGGCCCGTCGGGCTCCGGAGCATCGCCGGCCCCGGACCCGTCAGGCTTCGGGTTGCCGCCGGCCCTGGACCCGTCGGGCTCCGGGTCGCCGCCGGCCCCGGACCTGTCGGGCTCGGGGTCGCCGCCGGCCTTGGACCCGTCGGGCTTCGGGGCCTCCCTCGCCCTCGACCACCGGCGCATCCTCGCCACCGCCCTCGGGCGGCTGCGCGGCAAGCTCAAGTACCGGCCCCTGGTGTTCGAGCTGCTGCCGGAGACCTTCACCCTGCTGCAGCTCCAGCGGACGGTCGAGACCCTCGCCGGCGTCCGCCTCCACAAGCAGAACTTCCGGCGGCTCGTCGAACGGGGGGCCCTCGTCGAGGGCACCGGCCGGGTCGAGCCCGCCACCGGGGGCCGGCCCGCCGAGCTGTTCCGCTTCCGCCGCGAGGTGCAGCACGAGCGCCCCGCGCCGGGGGTGGGGCTGCCGGGCCTGCCCGTGTCGGGCTCGTAGCCGGCCAATCGTCGCTTGCGGCTCCGCCCGCCGCCGGCCCGCACAGGCTCATGACCCGGTGGAAGATTAGGTCGCTCGCGAACAGGTCCTACGACAAGTTCCGGCCCGGCAGGTACACGCGAACGCCCCGGCGTTCGCCGCCGGGGCGTTCCGACTTGCTCGGGCTGCGGGCCGCCGTCGGTCTATCGAAGCAGCTCGATGATCACGTCGAGTTTGACGTCCATGTTCGAGAGCCTGTCATCAGTCGATTTCCGCCACTCCTCCAGATCGTCGAGGCGGTCCAGGACGGCCTGCTGCTCCTCCTCCAGATCGTCGAGGCGGTCCAGGACGGCCTGCTGCTCCTGGGTCATCTCCTCGCCGTCCTCGGTGATCCAGCCGACGATTGTCGGCACGCCCACGTCCAGCGCCATCGACATGCCCAGAACACCGGTGCAGATCGCCCGTGCAGTGGGGTTCGGTATCAGTCGGCAGGCTTCGCGCGCCTGCGCGGCCTCGGCCGACTCCGGCAGACCGGCGGCGGCCGTCTCCGCTGCCGACTCGCGAAGCGCTCCCAGCGCTTCGGCCAACGCCTCTTCCTCTGAGCTGGGCGCTTGCGCGTACGCGGCGACGCTCAGCGACAACACAAAAGCGCCGCGCCGGCTACGGCCCTCACCTGGGTGATCTTCGCCAATCTACACCTCCGGATCTTGGCACCGCGTCGATCTGAAGCCGCAGCGCGCCGGCCTCTGCTCCTGCCGTCTGGAGTGGTCTCTCTCCCCACAGGGTGGGGATAACGCTAGTGTACCACGATTGTCGAAGGACGACCGTGGTCGCTCCGCGCCGGCCGCTAGGGCAAGACTCGTGCCGGGAATCGGCCGGATCGCGCGGCGGGATTTCCTGCCCCGCCGTCGCAGGTTGACATCTCGTTATGCTCAGGACTAGAATAACAGTCTTTAATCCTCATTATGAGCATAATGAACGACGACCTTCAGCAGAGCGTTCCCGAATCCGGCCCGCCGGGACTCGACTACACCCCCGCCGTGGCGGCCCGCACCGCGGCCCTCTACGAGCGGGTGCGGCCGGTGATCCCGCCCGTGGAGTGGCCCGTCCACGCCCCCTACGTCGACGCCATCCGGCGCCTGAAGGCGGAGCGGGGGGCGGTGGTGCTGGCCCACAACTACCAGACGCCGGAGATATTCCACGGCGTCGCCGACCTGTGCGGCGACTCCCTCGCCCTCGCGCGGCAGGCGGCCGAGACCGACGCCGACGTCATCGTCGTGTGCGGCGTGCACTTCATGGCCGAGACCGCGAAGATCCTCAGCCCCGGGAAGACCGTGCTCATTCCGGACCTGGAGGCGGGCTGCTCGCTGGCGTCGTCGATTACCGCGGCCGACGTGGAGCTGCTGCGCGAACGGTACCCCGGCGCGCCGGTCGTCACCTACGTCAACACGTCGGCCGACGTGAAGGCGGCGTCCGACATCTGCTGCACGTCGTCGAACGCGGTCGAGGTCGTCGAGTCGCTGGGGGCCGAACGGGTCATCTTCCTGCCCGACGAGTACCTCGGCCGCTACGTGGCGGGCCGCACCGATGTCGAGATCGTCCTCTGGCAGGGCCACTGCGAGGTGCACGAGCGGTTCAGCGCCGAGGACCTGCGCGGCTACCGGGCGGGCTACCCCGGGGTGCAGATATACGCGCACCCCGAGTGCCCGCCCGACGTGCTCGCCGAGGCCGACTACGTGGGGTCTACCGCGGGCCTGCTGCGCCACGTCGACGCGGTCCGTCCCGAGCGCGTGGTGCTGGTGACCGAGTGCTCGATGAGCGACAACGTCGCGGTGGCGCACCCCGAGGTGGAGTTCATCAGGCCCTGCAACCTCTGCCCCCACATGAAGCGCATCACCCTGCCGAAGATCCTGGCGTCGCTCGAGCGGATGCGGCACGAGGTGACCGTGGACCCGGCCGTCGCCGCCCGCGCCCGCCGGGCCGTCGAGCGCATGCTCGAGGTCGGCCGCGGGGCGGGGGGATGAAGGGCGGCGTGGCCCCGCTTCAACCCGGAAATCGGCGGGCACAAGTTGGACGGCCAGGGGAAGGGCGGATGAGAGGCGGCGGCGTGGCCCCGCTTCAGCCCCTGCACTACGAGGCGCTCGTGCGCCGCGAACTCGCGGTCGATCTGGGGTCGGCCGGCGACGTCACCACCGACGCCATCGTCCCCGCCGACCGCCGCGCCGCCGCGCGGATCGCGGTCCGGCGCGCCGGCCGCGTCTGCGGGCTGCGGTGCGCCCTGTTCGCGTTCGAGCAGCTCGGCCCGGTGCGCTGCGCCGTCACGAGGGCTTCGACAACATCGCCGACGTGCTGTCGGTGTCGCCGACCCTCATGGAGCGCTACCTGTACGCGGCCCGGCAGGTCAGTCAGCTCGCCCTCGGCGACGCCGCGCTGCGGCCCCGCTTCGACACCTACCGCGTGCCCGACCGCGAGATCCAGGACGACCACACCAGCGACGACCTGCCGTTCGGCACCCGCGGGGGCGCGGCGGTGCGCCACTACTTCCCCCTCGACGGCGAGTACACCATTCGGGTCGGGCTGCGGCGCAACTTCTACAACTACATCCGCGGTATCGGCAACGTCGCCCACCAGCTCGACGTGCGGGTGGACGGCGCGCTGGTCGCCACGTTCATCGCCGGCGGCGGGCTGAGTCCCGACGCCGAGCGCTGCATCGCCAGCTTCTGCGGCAGTTCGGGGATGGGCGGGGCCGAGTGGGAGTGGTACGCCAACCACGCCGACGACGACTTCGAGGTGCGGGTGCCGGTCGAGGCCGGCCTGCGC
>CAXXTG010000116.1:0-13242 GCA_963666855.2 Vicinamibacterales bacterium | reverse complement strand
GGTTCGGCCGCGAGCGGGGGGTCGCGATGTTCGCCGACTGGAGCGACCGCATCGCCGCCGGCGAGGTGCCCGAGGCGCCGCCGCGGCCCCGGGGGGTCGAGCGCAACCTCGTGCTGACGATGTGGGACTGGGCCGGCGAGACCTCCTACGTCCACGACGAGGTGACCACCGACAAGCGCGACCCCACCGTCAACGCCGGCGGGCTGGTCTACGGGGTGTCCATCACCACCGACAAGCTCGTCATCACCGACACGGCGCGGCACCGATCCGTCGAGCTCGACGTGCCGCTGCGCGAGCCGCGCGAGATGGTGCCGTCGATGTTCCCGACCGCGCCCGGCTTCGAGCCGTCGCCGTACTGGGGCGACGAGATCATCTTCGACGCCCCCGCCAACCCCCACAACCCGATGATGGACGCACGGGGGCGGGTCTGGCTGACCTCCACCGTACGCCGCCGCGAGAACCCGGACTGGTGCCGGGCGGGTTCGGACCACCCCTCGGCCCGCTACTTCCCCGTCGACCGCAGCGGGCGGCAGATCTCCGTCTACGACCCCGCCACCGAGGGCTGGCAGCTCATCGACACGTGCTACGGCACCCACCACCTGCAGTTCGGCGGAGGACGCGCGGGACACCCTGTGGCTCAGCGGCGACCCGAACGTCGTGGGTTGGCTCGACACGAAGCTCTACGACGAGACCGGCGACGAGCGGCGATCGCAGGGCTGGTGCCCGACCGTCGTCGACACCAACGGCGACGGCGTCATCACGCGGCCCTGGAACGAGCCGGGCGGCGAGGTCGACCCGGGGCGCGACACCCGCATCGCCGGCTTCGCCTACGGCATCATCGCCAACCCCAGTCGACGACACCGCGTGGGTCGCCCGCACCGGGCCGTTCCCCGGCCGCCTCGTCCGCCTCGACCGCGGCGACGACCCCCCGGAGACGTGCATCGCCGAGGTCTACGAGCCGCCGTCGATCGAGAACCCCGCCGTCGACCCCGCGCGGACCGGGCACGCCCCCCGCGGCGTCGACGTCGACCGCAAACGGCCTCATCTGGACCGCGCTCTCCGGCAGCGGCCACATGGCCAGCTTCGACCGCGGCAAGTGCGCCGTCCTGAACGGGCCGGACGCCACCGGCCAGCACTGCCCCGAGGGCTGGACCCTGTACCCCACCCCCGGGCCGCAGATGAAGGGCGTGACCGACCCCGGCAGCGCGGATTACCACTACTACAACTGGGTCGACCAGTTCGGCACCCTGGGCCTCGGCCCGAACGTCCCCATCGCCCCCGGCTCGGGGTCCGACTCGCTGCTCGCGCTCCTGCCCGACACCGGCGAGTGGGTCGTCCTGCGGGTGCCCTATCCGCTCGGCTTCTTCGCCCGCGGCCTCGACGGCCGCATCGACGACCCCGACGCCGGCTGGAAGGGCCGCGGGCTCTGGGCCAACTACGGCTCGAACCTGAACTGGCACATCGAGGGCGGGCAGGGGCGGCGCAGCGCCATCATCCACTTCCAACTCCGGCCCGACCCGCTGGCGGAGTGAGGGGGCCGGGGGGCGACTTCGGCGGCGTCCGGTCGACGACAAGTGACATTCGTGTGTGGGCGGATCCGTGTCTTGAAGTCGTTGAGTATTTTTACTCAATGAGTTAATCTTCATGAATGGCCCCGTTCCAACGCGCGCAGGTCGCCACGCTCGTCCAGCGTCTCGGCGAGCCGCCGCGCCGCATCATCGCGCTGTTCGGCCCCCGCCAGTCCGGCAAGACGACCATCGTCCGGCAGGCTCTCGGCCGGATTGACCGCCCCAGTCTGTACCTGCCGGTCGACGAACCCGACTCGCCGGTGGTCCGCATCCCGCCGTCCGCAACGGGGACGGCCGCCCCCGGGCGCCAACCGCGGGACGCGGAATGGCTCGTGCTCAGGTGGGAGGCCGCCCGCCGAGAGGCGGAAGGGTCGCCGCGCGGAGCGGTGCTCGTCCTGGACGAGATTCAGAAGATTCCCCAGTGGTCGGGGACCGTCAAGGGGCTGTGGGATGCGGACCGGGCCGCGGATCGGCCTCTGCACGTCGTCGTCCTGGGTTCGGCGCCCCTGCGCATGCAATCGGGCCTGACGGAGAGTCTGGCCGGCCGCTTCGAACCGATGCGGGTGACGCACTGGTCGTTCCCCGAGATGGCCGATGCGTTCCGCTTCGATCTGCCGACCTATCTCTACTTCGGCGGCTTTCCGGGGGCCGCGTCCCTGGTTCGGGATCCGCAGTTGTGGCGCGAGTACATCCTGCGGGCGCTCGTCGAGCCGAACATCGATCGGGACCTGCTGGCGATGACGCGCGTGGACAAGCCGGCGCTGCTGAAGCGGCTGTTCGAGCTGGGGGCGAGCTGCTCGGGGCAGATTCTGTCGTACACCAAGATACTGGGGCAGCTTCAGGACGCCGGCAACACCACCACGTTGGCGCGCTACCTCGACCTGCTGGAGACCGCCGGGCTGCTCGCCGGGCTGCCGAAGTACGCCAGCCGCCCGCATCGACGGGGATCGAGCCCCAAGCTCACCGTGTTCAACACGGCGCTGATGACGGCCGGTTCCGGTTACTCGTTCGAGGAGGCGCAAGCCGATCGCACGTTCTGGGGGCGCATCGTCGAAAGCGCGGTCGGCGCCCACCTGCTCAACACGGCGACCTCGGACATCCGCCTGTACTATTGGCGGGACGGCCAGCACGAGGTCGATTTCGTTCTGCAACGCGGTCCTCGGCTCGTCGCCATGGAGGTGAAGAGCGGACCGAGACGAGGGGCGCTGAGCGGCCTTGAGACGTTCGTGGAACGCTTCCGACCGCAGCGGTCGCTGCTCGTCGGCGAGGGCGGCGTGCCGCTCAACGAGTTCTTGGCGGCGCCCGCCGGTCAGTGGTTTGAAGAGGCATGAGCTGCATCGTTCCGCGGACCTGCACCGAGGTTCAGCAGCGGGGCGGCGGGCCCCCTGGTGCTGCTTCCCGGCGGGGATCGGACACGACGCGCCGTCATACGGTTGGACAAGGTGACGGCGAACCCCACGGTGCCGACTACCCGGTCGACCGGCGCCGCGACCCGCCCTCCAGACCCCTCGCGGACTTCCGGACAGTGCCCGCCTATGCGCTGCTCGGCGATCCGGGATCCGGCAAGAGCACGTCCTTCGAAGCCGAGCGTAACGCGCTCGAACCGGCCGCGTGCCTCGTCACCGCGCGCGACTTCCTGACGTTCGATCCCACCGTCCGTCCGGACTGGCGCGGGAAGACCCTCTTCATCGACGGACTCGACGAGGTACGGGCCGGAAGCGGCGACGCGAGAAGGCCCCTCGACGAGATCCGCGCGCGGCTGGACGCCTTGGGCCGGCCGCCTTTCCGCCTGTCGTGCCGCGAGGCGGACTGGCTCGGCGCGAACGATCGGACCAACCTCGACAGGGTGTCTCCGCACGCCGGCCTGACCGTGCTGCGGCTGGACCCGCTGGCGGACCAGGACGTAGAGCGGATCCTGCGCGACCACCCCGGCATCCAAGACGCCGTTGCGTTCATGGCCGACGCCAAGGAGAAAGGGGTCGGAGGATTTCTGGAGAACCCCCAGTGCCTGAGCATGCTGGCCGATGTGGTGACGAACGGGGGCGGCTGGCCGGAAAGCCGCTTGGCGCTCTTCGAGCGGGCGTGCCTGCGGATGGCGCGGGAGCACAACGACGAGCACGATGCGGCGCGGCCGACTGGCGGCGGTGCTTTCTCCGAAGAAGATCTGCTGGACGCCGCCGGGCGCTTGTGCGCGGTGATCCTCGTCGCGGACACCGCGGGCTGCGCGATTGCGCCCGGTTGTGAAGACCCCGACCATCCGCACGTGGGCCGGTGTGGGCGCGAGTACGAGGAGCCGTGCCGACGGGCGGTTGCCACGAAGCTGTTCCGGGCCGTGGCCGAGGGCCGATTCCAGCCGCTGCATCGTCATGTCGCCGAGTTCCTGGCCGGCAGACATCTGGCGCGGCTCGTCGACGGCGGTGGACCGGACGGTCAAGACGGCCGGCGCGGCATTCCCGTGCGGCGTGTCCTCGCCTTGATGACGGGTCACGACGGGGGCGTGGTGACGGCGCTCCGGGGGTTGTCCGCCTGGCTCGCGGCGGAGTCCGGGACGGCTCGGCGGGAGCTCGTCGAACGGGACCCGATCGGCGTCGCCGTCTACGGCGACGTGAGCCGGTTCTCGATTTCCGAGAAGGTCGCGCTCTTGAGGTCGCTCGCCGGGGAGCGCCGGCAACTGGAGGAGCTGCTGAAGGCGTCGGCGCTCGGTCGCGGTCAGCCGATCTCCGCCGTCGGATCTCTCGTGGCGCCCGACACGGAGCAGGCGCTGCGGGAGATCCTGACCGATCCGCGCCGCGACGACGGACAGCAGACGTTGGTCGTGTTCCTCCTGCGGGCACTGCCGTACGGCGCGCGGCTGCCGGGGTTGACGGACGTGCTGCTGACCCTGATTCGCGACGAGAGTCGCATTCCAGGCGTCCAACGGCGCGCGCTGGACGCGCTTCTCCACCAGGGTGGTCGCGGTCCGGCTATCACGACGGCGCTCAAGGCGTTGTTGACGGACGTCCATGCCGGAGCGATCTCGGATCCGGACGACCATCTTCTGGGCACGCTGTTGAAGCGGCTCTATCCCGGGGACTTGTCGGCCGCACAGGTATGGACGTATCTCTCGGAGGCGTCCGAGCCGTCCTCCGGCCCGTACTTCAGCTTCTGGCGGTCGCAGCTTGTGGAGAAGTCTACGGAGGCGGCTTTCGCGGAACACATCGATTTGCTGGTTCTCCGGCCGGACGGGATCGAGGCGGCGCTACGGAGCCGCGGGCTGGAGGATCTGCCCGCGCGCCTGCTGGCCCGCGGCCTGGACGCGCACGGCGACGGTCTGGAGACGAAGCGCCTGTACGACTGGCTCGGCGTCGGGTTGACATGGGACTCGGCGGGCGTTGCGGGCGGGCGGGTCCGCGACTGGCTGACGCGGCGCCCCGCGATTCAGAAGGCGATTCTCGTCGAAGGGCTCGAACGATGCGCCAAGTCCGAAGAGGGTGACCTTGGCCGGTGTGCGCTCGATGTGGAGCGTCGGCTCCATGGCGCCGATCCGCCGCCGGACTTCGGCCCGTGGTGCCTCGAGCGTGCGGAGGAGGCGACCGATCGCCGGATCGCCGGCTACTTCCTGGACCAGGTTCTCCGCGCGCTCGACGGCCGGGCCGCCCACGACGGATTGACCCTCGAGGAAGTGATCGAGCGGACGCGCAACCACCGGTTGCTTGCCGGTCTCTTCGCCGAGAAGAGCGTCTGTGAACTCGATCGCGATCGCCTGGAGATCCACCGGGGTTTGTCGCGGGCCGAACGGGAACGGGAGGACAGGCACCGCCAATGGCTCGACCACGTTCGCGCCCACGAGACGGCGCTTCGGGAGAACCGGTGTCCCCCGGGGCTCCTGCACCAGTTGGCCGCGGCGTATTTCGATGTCCTGCCCGACGTCGTCGGCGCCACGCCGGCGGACCGTCTGCAGTACCTCTTCCGCGGCGATGAACGCCTGTTGTCGGCGGCCTGGGCGGGGCTTCGCGGGGCGATCGGCCGGCACGACCTTCCGGATGTCGACGAGATCGTCCGCTTGTACGGCAAGAATCAACGGCACTGCCTGGCGCTACCGGTCCTGGCGGGCCTGGCGGAGACGCATGATGCGGGGACGGGCGAGCTGGATCGCCTGAACGGCAAGCAGATCCGCACCGCGCTGGCCTTCCACCTCTGCACGGGCGCTGTGCCCGAGGCTCCGTGGTATCGACACCTCGTTCATTCGCGTCCGGAAGTCGTGGCCGACGTGCTGGTTCGATGCGGGGCGCCGGCGCTCAGGCGGAATCGCCGGGACGTCCCGGGCCTGCATGAGATCGCGAGCAGGGAAGATCACGCGGAAGTGGCCCGGCACGCGGTACTTCCGTTGCTCCGGGCCTTTCCGTTGCGCGGGGCGGCGGACGGGCGGCTGGACGGGCTGCTCTGGGCCGCGCTCAGGCGCGCCGATGCGGACTCGCTAATGACGCTCATACGCGACAAGTCGTCCCGAAAGAGCATGGCCGCGGCTCAACGCGTCCGTTGGCTCTCTGCCGGTGTCTTCGCGTCGCCGGGGCGGTACATGAGACCCCTGGAGCGCGCCGTGGGCGGGCATGCGGAACGCGCGCGGCACGTCGCGGCGTTCTTCGACGCCGGCGCGACGGCGTCGACGTTCGACGAGGCGCATCGCCGCTCGGTGGCATCGTCTCTGGGCGAACGACTGGGCGCGCGGGTGCTCGGCGGCCTGATTCGGCTGACCGCGGGGACCCGTTCGCCCCACCCCGGTGTCGCGGAGCTGATTCGTGGTCTCGCGGTGCTGCCCGATGCCGAGGCCGGCTCGGTGCTGGATTCGCTGGTCTCCGACCCGGCGCTGCCCGCCTGGGAAGAGGAGCTGGTGCGGGCGCGCGACGATCAGCTCGCAGTCCGCCGGGACGCGGCCTACCGTCATCCCGATGCGGAGGCGGTCTGCCGGGCGCTGGACGACGGACCGCCGGCGAACGCAGGTGACTTGGCGGCCCTCGTCACGGACCGGCTGGATGAACTGGGTGATCGGATCAGTAACGACAATGCCAACGGCTGGCGTCTCTTCTGGAACGAGGACTCACGACGCCGCGCCGATGCCCCCAAACACGAGGACTCGTGTCGGGACGCGCTGCTGGGGGTGTTGCGGCACGGGTTGCCGGAAGGGGTCGACGCCCAACCGGAAGGGCGCTACGCGAACGACAAGCGCGCGGACATCCGCATTTCGTGCCGTGACTTCCACGTGCCGGTCGAGATCAAGAAGAATGGGCATCGCCATCTCTGGAGCGCGCTGCGCAAACAGTTGATGGCCCGATATGCGCGCGACCCGGCGACCGACGGGTACGGGATCTACGTCGTGCTCTGGTTCGGCGAAAGCAGAGTCTGCCGCACACCGCCCCCCCCGTCCGGGGCGCCCCCGCGCGGTCCCGATGCACTAAAGCAGTGCCTGCAGGACACGCTGGCACCGGAAGAGGCGCGTAAGGTATCGGTGTGCGTGATCGACTTCAGCGCGCCCCCAGCCGGGAATCGGTAGACGAACGAGCCGGGCGGGTTCTCACCCGGTGACGTCTTCGGGGATGGTTCGGGGCCGGCGGCCGGCGTCGGTGATGCCGCGCCGGTCGCCGGCGTTCCCAAGCGTGCCCCGAGCAGCCGCTCCCGCCGTCAGGCCAGCGCTTTCGCCATGTTGCCGAGCGCCCGCTCGACCAACTGGCGCGACGTGCCGATGTTCATCCGCATGCGGCCGTCGCTGCCGAGGCCGTAGCTGGAGCCCGGGTTCAGGTGGATGTGGGCGTGGTCCACCAGGAAGCGCTGGAACGCCTGCTCCGGCGTGGTGGGCCGCTCCGCCGCCTCGGCCGCCTGCTTCATGCGGGTCCGGTCCATCGCCTCGGCGACGTCGAGCCACACCAGGAAGGTGCCCTCGGGCTTGACGGCCTTCACCCCCGGCACGTTCGCGTTGACGGTCGACTCGACGAGGTCCTGCGTCCCGTCGATGTACTCGATGAGCTGGTCGAGCCAGTCCTCGCCCTCGTTGTAGGCGGCCTCGGCCGCGATGATGCCGAGGGTGTTCATCGCCTGCCGGTGCTGCCCGGCCCCCGCGATGCGTGCCAGGTAGTCGGGGTTCGTCGAGAACTGGTACGCGCACTTCATCATCGACAGGTTGAACGACTTGCTGACCGACTTGAAGGTGACGCTGTTGCGGACGACGGCCTCGTCGTCGAGGGTCGCGAACGGCGTGTAGGTGTGGCCCTTGGTGACGAAGTCGCAGTGGATCTCGTCGGACAGCACGACCACGCGCCGGCGGCGGCAGATCTCGCCGACCGTCATCAGGTCCGACCGCGACCACACGTTGCCGGTGGGGTTGTGCGGGTTGCACAGGATGAACGCGTGGGTGTCGTGGTCGATGCGGCGCTCGAGGTCCTCGAAGTCCATCTGGTAGCGGCCGTCGACGAGCTTGAGGGGGCTCTCCTCGGCCACGCAGCCGACGACGCGGATGTCGGTGTAGAACCCGTTGTAGCCCGGCGTCTGCATGAGGACCTTGCTGCCCGGCGGGCAGAACGCGCGCAGGGTGCTGATGACGCCGGCGTGGACGCCGGGGGCGTGCTGGATGGTGTCGGGGTCGATCTCGAGCCCGTGGCGCCGGCGGTTCCAGTCGACGATCGACTCCTTGTAGGAGTCGGGGATCGACAGGTAGCCGTAGTTCTCGTGCCCGATGCGCTTGCGGAGGGCGTCGGTGATGGGCGGGGCGATGCGGAAGTCCTGGTCGGCGGTGCCCATGCCGACCTCGATCTTGTCGCGGCCGTAGCGCGCGATCTGGGCGTCCCACTTCGACGAGTCGGTCCCGATGCGGCTGTAGATGGTGTCGAAGTCGTAGCGGCCGTCCTGCCGGGCGGCGCCTCCGCCGCCTTGCGCCGCCAGGGGAACGGCGCCGCCGACGGCGCCCGCGACCGCGGTCATGCCGGTGCTGCGCAGGAAGGCGCGCCGGTCGAGCCGACTCAGCTTGGACATCTGTGGACTCCTCTCGTATTGCCTCGACGTTCGTCTTCGACCGATCGTCGTCCCCGGGGGCGGCGGCCGCCGGACGCCGTGGCCGGGCGGGCACGCCCCTCGGGGACAGCATAGACCACCCGGCCGCAGAGTCAACTCCTCGGGCTCCTCGGGCCTCCGCGAATTGCTTCGGGGGCGTCTCCCCGTCCGGACCCGGCGGCGTGCGACCGAGGCGGCACGGGTCGCGCGTCGTGGGGACGCGCCGCTACTCGAGAAAACGCTTGGTCGAACGGCGGCCGTCCCGAACCCAGGCGACAATCTCGCGCGCCGACACGTCGGTCGCGACGCCGGGCACGTCCAGCGGGGATCCGGCCGGGGATTCGGGTCGAAGCGTGAAGACCTGGCCGTCGCGTCGGCGAATCTGGACCTGGCCGTCGAGAGCGGCCTGCTTCAGCACGTCGGCGAATCGCTGCCGCGCTTCGGAGTACGTGTAGACCTTCATGCGGGTATCTCGATGAGGGGCAGTCCCAGCGTTTGCGCCGCGCGGGCCATGCCGCGGTCCAGCGTCAAGAGCGGGGTGCGTTCCCGCCTCGCGGTCTCCAGGACGTACGCGTCGTACGCGTACACCCGCAGCGACACCGCCAGGTCCAAGGCTCGCGGGACATCGATCTGCACCAGTCGAATCGGCACCTGCCGGTAGCCCGTCCAGGCGCTCCGCGCCTGGGCGGGGGTGAGACGCCGCCGGCGGGTACCGGCCACCAGTGCGTTTCCCAACTCCCAGGGCAGGGACGGGGCGGACGCCAGCAGCGTGTTCCGGGTGGCGTTCAGGATCTCTGGTCGCGAGGGTTCGCCAAGCAGTACGGCGAGCAGTGCCGACGTGTCTATGGTGAGGGTGGTACCCGTCTGTTGCATACGTACAATTGTACGTCAAGCTGGTCGACCTGCCCTCCCTCATCGGGGGCCGGCTCCGCCATGGCTTGAGGGGCGGCCCCGTGTATTCCGCGCATATGATGAGCGCCGACGCGAGGGCCGTTGATCGAGATGACCGTCCGCCTCAGCTTCGCCGCCGGCACGCTGGACATCAGCGGCTTCGACCGGACGTCGGGGCCGCCGCCGGCCGCCGCCTGCCGGTGGGACCCGCGGACCCGGCGGTTCCGCGCCCCCGCCGCCGCCTATGCGCCGGTGGTGCGGGCCCTCGTCCGCGGCGGCATCGCCTACGAGGACGAGGCGCGGGGCTACGGCGCCCTCGACCGCGGCCTGCGGGTGCGGCGCGCGCCCCGGCCGTTCCAGACCGAGGCGGTGGCGGCGTGGCGGGCGGCGCAGGGGCGCGGCGTCGTCGTCCTGCCGACCGGGGCCGGCAAGACCGAGGTGGCGCTGCTCGCCATCGACGCGATGCGCCGCGACGCCATCGTCGTCGCCCCGACCCTCGACCTGGTGGGGCAGTGGCACCGGCTGCTGCGCGAGCGGTTCCGACGGGAGATCGGGGTCCTCGGCGGCGGCGACCACGTCGTCGAGCCCATCACCGTCTCGACCTACGACTCGGCCTTCCTCCACATGGAGCACCTCGGGGCGCGCTTCGGCCTGGTGGTGTTCGACGAGTGCCACCATCTGCCCGGACCCGCCTACGCGCTCGCGGCCGAACGCTGCCTCGCCCCCTACCGGCTCGGCCTCACCGCGACCCCGGAACGCGCGGACGGGCGCCACACTGACCTCGATTCGCTGGTCGGCCCCGTCGTCTACCGCAAGCGGGTTCGGGACCTCGCCGGCGAGTACCTCGCCGACCACGACGTCGAGCGCATCCTCGTAGAGCTGACCGACGACGAGCGCCGCGCCTACGACGAGGCGCGCGCGGTGTACCGGGCGTTCGTCGTGGGGCAGGGCATCCGGATGTCGAGCCCGGACGGCTGGTCGCAGTTCGTGATGCGGTCGTCGCAGAGCGCGGAGGGGCGGCGCGCGATGGCCGCCTATCAGCAGCACAAGGAGATCGCGTTCGCGGCGCCGTCCAAGCTGGCCTACGTCGAGGACCTGCTGCACCGGCATCGGCGCGACCGCGCGCTGCTGTTCACCGAGCGCAACCGCACCGCGTACGCCTTGTCCCGGCGGTTCCTCCTGCCCATCATCACCCACCAGACCAAGGTCTCGGAGCGCACCCGCATCCTGGAGGACTTCGGCGCCGGCGTCTACAACGCCCTCGTCACGTCGAAGGTCCTGAACGAGGGCGTCGACCTGCCGGCCGCGAACGTCGGCATCGTCATCTCCGGCAGCGGGTCGGCGCGCGAGCACGTGCAGCGGCTGGGCCGCATCCTCCGCAAGCAGGGCGACAAGACCGCGGTCCTGTACGAGCTGGTCGCGAACGACACGACGGAGGTGTTCACGAGCGAGCGGCGGCGGGAGGGCCATGCTGACGACTGACCTGGTGCGGGTGCGCCGCCGCGGCGGCCGCATCGAGGCGCGGCGGCCGGGGCGCGCCCAGCGGGAGCGCCTGCTGGCGGCGGCCGAGGCGTACGTGGCCGCCGCGCGGGACGCGGTCGGGGGGACGCGGGCGGCTTTCGAGGCCGCGTGCGACGACGCGCCGGGCGAGCCCACCGACTACAAGCTGCTCCAGGGGCTGCGCAAGCTCGTCGAAGACCGCTGCGTCTTCGAGACGCGGGACGACGTGGATCCGCCGGCCCTCCGCCGCGCCGTCTTCGCCCGCGCCGCCGCGGCGCGGCGCGCCCTAGACGACGGGGCGCGCTTCGATCCCGGCGCCGTCGTCGCGGCGGCGGCGGACGAGTGCGGCCTGCCCGCCCGCGACATGGTGGACGCCCTGTTCGCCGACCTGAGGGCCCGTCAGGTGCTGAAGAGCTTCGACGCGATCGGCGGACCGGCCCTCGTCCGCGCCTACGAGACCGCGCAGCACCAGGCGATCCTGTTGCGGGCGGTCCGCGTGGTCGTCACGTTCGAGCGGCCCGACCCCGGCGGGTTCCGGTTCTTCTTCCGCAAACTGAAGTTCCACCGGCTGCTGTACGTCGCGACCCGGCCGTCCGAGGGCGTCTGCCGCGTCGAGATCGACGGACCGTTCAGCCTGTTCCGGTCCGTCACCGCCTACGGCCTGCAGTTGGCGCTGCTGCTGCCGGCCCTCGACGCCTGCGGCTGCCGCTGGGCCCTCGACGCCGACGTCCTGTGGGGCCCCGAGCGGCAGGCGCTCGAGTTCCAGCTTGAGGGTGACCCGGCGACGGGTGCCGCCGGCGAAGGCGCGCGCCTGCCCGACGAGGTCGCCAAGTTGCGCGACCGGTTCCGCACGATGAAGACGCCGTGGACGGTCGAGGTCGCGCACGAACTGCTCGACGCGCCGGGCTTCGGCCTGTGCGTGCCGGACCTCGTCTTCACCCACGCCGACACCGGCCGCCGCGTCTACTTCGAGGCCCTCGGCTACTGGAGCCGCGAGGCGGTGTGGCGCCGCGTCGAGCTGGTCGAGGCGGGCCTGCCGCACCCGATCGTCTTCGCGGTCAGCCGCCGGCTGCGCGTCAGCGAGGAGGTCCTCGACGACAAGCTCCCCGGCCGGCTCTACGTCTACGCCGGCGCCATCAGCGCCCGCGCCATCGAGGAGCGGCTGGAGGCGAGCGTGGCGGCGGCCCGCCGGTGACTCGTCGGCTCGGTCGCGCCTGCAGCGCTGGAGAGGTTCCGGGCGGCGCCGCTGTTCGCTCCAGCCCCGGGGCGCTTAGGGCGCCGGCCGACAGTTGGTATACTCCGGTGCGTTGCGAAAGTCTGGAGGTACGCCATGTTGCGAGTGCTCGTGCTCCTCTTGTCGGTGTTGGGTCTTGTCGGCGGGCAGCCTCTCGGTGCCCAGACCCCTCCGGCCTGCGATCCCGACGGCGATGTGAAGTTCGTCTGCGGCACGACCAATCCGGAAGATCTCTACCGGGTTCCGGACGCTCCTTGGGTCATCGCGTCGGGACGGTACTCCGCTTCGGAGGGTCCCGTCTACGCGGTGGACCTTCGTGATCACAGCGCCCGGGAGATCTTTCCCGCGGGGGCGCTGCCGCCGGAGCACGACCGCGACACCTATCGCGCCTGCCCCGGTCCGAACGACGTGTTCCAGCCGCACGGACTGACCCTGCGGGAGGGCCCCGGCGATGTGCATACGCTCTACGTGGTCGGTCATGGCGCCCGCGAGGCCATCGAGGTCTTCGCGCTGGACGTCGGCGGCGCCGTGCCCACGATGAAGTGGATCGGATGCATCCCGGCGCCGGAGGGCACCGCCCGCATCAACTCCATCACGGCGCTGCCGGACGGCTATCTCGGCGCGACGAACTTCGACCGCGCAGGCGGGGAGCTCTGGGAATGGCATCCGACGACGGACTGGGTCGAGGTGCCCGGCAGCCGGATGCCCGGTCCCAACGGTCTCGTGTCGTCGGATGATGGTCAGTGGTTCTACATCGGGGGCTGGAGCGATCGGGCCCTGGTGCGGCTGTCGCGCGGCCAGAGTCCGCCGCGCGTGGACCCGATTCCGGTCGGCTTCAACGTCGACAACGTGCGCTGGGGACCCGACGGCCAGGTCATCGTCGCCGGCCACCTGACCCAGTGTGGAGACCTCGATCCTTGCGAGCTGTCGGCCGCCCGCGTGGCCGAGGTCGATCCGGCGACGTTCGAAGTCCGGCAGTTGGTGGACTACAAGGGAAACGAGTTCTTCCAGCTCGGCACCGTGGCCATC
>CAXXTG010000115.1:0-26601 GCA_963666855.2 Vicinamibacterales bacterium | reverse complement strand
CGACCTGGTGGTAGTGGGTGGCGTGCAGGGTGGCGGCGGTGGGCGACGGCACCCACGCGGTGTTGGCGCCGGCCTCGGGGTGGCCGATCTTCGCCTTCAGCATGGCCGCCATCAGATCGGGCATGGCCCACATGCCCTTGCCGATCTGGGCGTGGCCGGGCAGGCCGCACTCGAGGCCGACGTCCACGTTGTAGTCCTCGTAGGTGGTCATCCACGGGGCCGACTTCATCTCCGCCTTGCGGATCATCGGGCCCGCCTCCATGGCGGTGTGCATCTCGTCGCCGGTGCGGTCGAGGAAGCCGGTGTTGATGAAGAACACGCGGTCCTTGGCGGCGCGGATGCACTCCTTGAGGTTGACGGTGGTGCGCCGCTCCTCGTCCATGATGCCGATCTTCAGGGTGTGGCGGTCGAGCCCCAGGATGTCCTCGACCTGCGCGAGGGTCCGGTCGCAGAAGGCGACCTCCTCGGGGCCGTGCATCTTCGGCTTGACGATGTAGACGGACCCGGCGCGGCTGTTTTTCCGGTTCTTGAGGTCGTGGACGGCGATGACCGTCGAGATCATCGCGTCGAGCAGGCCCTCGGGGGCCTCGTTGCCGTCGCGGTCGAGGATCGCGGGGTTGGTCATGAGGTGGCCGACGTTGCGGATGAGCATCAGGCTCGTGCCCTTCAGCGTCGTCTCCGACCCGTCCGGCGCGGTGTAGGTGCGGTCGGCGTTGAGGGCGCGGTCGACCAGGCGGCCGCCCTTCTCGAACCGGTCCGTCAGGTCGCCCTTGAGGAGGCCGAGCCAGTTGCGGTAGGCGACGACCTTGTCGTCGGCGTCGACCGTCGAGACGGAGTCCTCGAGGTCCATGATCGTCGTGGTCGCCGCCTCGAGGACGACGTCCTTGACGCCGGCCTTGTCGTCGCGGCCCACGGGGTGGGCGCGGTCGATCACGATGTCGATGTGGAGGTCGTTGTTCTTCAGCAGGATCGACGACGGGGCGGCGGCGTCGCCGCGGTGGCCGGCGAACCGCGCCGGGTCGGCGAGGCCGGTGGTCGTCCCGTCCTCCAGCGTGGCCGCGAGGGCCCCGTCCGCGACGGCGTAGGCGGTGACGTCGGCGTGGCTGCCCGTGGCGAGGGGGGCGGCCTGGTCGAGGAACCCGCGCACGTGGGCGATCACCCGGTCGCCGCGCACCTTGTTGTAGTCGGCCGTCCGCTCCGCCCCGTCGTCCTCGGGAATCGCGTCGGTGCCGTAGAGGGCGTCGTAGAGGCTGCCCCACCGGGCGTTGGCGGCGTTGAGGGCGTAGCGGGGGTTGGTGACGGGGACGACGAGCTGGGGGCCGGCGATGGTCGAGATTTCGGGGTCGAGGTCGGCGGTCTCGGCCGCGAAGTCGCCGCCCTCGGGCACGAGGTAGCCGATTTCCTGGAGCACCGCCTTGTACTCGGCGAGGTCGATGGGCTGGTCGCGGTTCTCGCGGTACCAGGCGTCGAGGCGCCGCTGCAGCTCGTCGCGGGTGTCGAGCAGCTCGCGGTTGCGGGGCGCGAGGTCGTGCACGAGTCGGTCGAAGCCGGACCAGAAGGTCTCCGCGGCGATGCCGGTGCCCGGCAGCGCCTCGTCGTTGATGAAGTCGTACAGCTTCTTGTCCACCTGCAGCCCGCCCGCGTTCACCCGGTCCGTCATCGGCTTTTCCTCTGTCTCTGTCCGTTCTCGCGCTGTCCGTTCTCGGCTGTCCGCGGCGTCCGCCGGCCGGGCGTCCGCCGGGGCCTGATCTTAACGGATATGATCCGGCTCATGGAGCGCATCGATCTGAACGCCGATGTCGGCGAGTCGTTCGGCCCCTACGTCATCGGGGACGACGCGGGGATGCTGCGGCACGTGACCTCCGCCAACGTCGCCTGCGGCTGCCACGGCGGCGACCCGTCGGTGATGCGCCGCACCGTGCGGCTGGCCGTCGACGGCGGGGTGAGCCCGGGGGCGCACCCGGGCTACGCCGACCTCATGGGCTTCGGCCGGCGGGACGTCGCGATGGACCCGCGGGAGCTCGAGGACCTGGTCGTGTACCAGATCGGGGCCCTCGCCGGGGCGGCGGCGGCCGAGGGGGCGGGCCTGCGGCACGTCAAGCCGCACGGCGCGCTGTACAACCGGGCGGCGCGCGACCGGCCCCTGGCCGACGCCATCGCGCGGGCGGTGCGGGCGGTCGACGACCGGCTGATCCTCTTCGGCGGCTCGGGCTCGTGCCTCGTCGCGGCCGGCGAGGCCCACGGCCTGCGGACCGCGGCCGAGGTGTTCGCCGACCGCGCCTACCGCGCCGACGGCTCGCTGGTGTCGCGGCGCGAGTCGGGGGCGGTGATCACCGACCCGGCGGCGGTGGCGGCGCGGGCGCTGCGCCTGGTGCGGCAGGGAGAGGTCGAGGCGGTTACCGGCGAGGTCGTCCGGCTTCGCCGCGACACCATCTGCCTGCACGGCGACACCCCCGGCGCCGGGGACCTCGCGGCGGCGGTGCGGGCGAAGCTGGAAGGGGCCGGCGTCCGCCTCGCGGCGGTGGGGGCGGAGGGTCGACAAAGCGGATAGTGGAGTATCCCCTCGGCCTCGTCAGGCCGGCGGGTTATCCGGTCTGCCGACGCTACGCTGACAGTAGCCGAAACGCCTACGGGAAGTGGTCTGCTGAAGATGACGAGCGATTGCGCCAACAGTACGGTCAGGGTCGAGGGGTTCCAGAGCTGGCCGCGCTCTTCGGGCGTCAACCCGGGTGCCATTCGGTCGCGCTTTGACCAAGCTCGGCCTCGAACCCGCAACGCGGTAGGGTGGCGCAGAGCCGGTGGCGGGCGGATCACGTGCGAAGAGCGCGCCGATGGGCACCCGCGACGCGGCAGGAGGCGTGGACCCGACGGCGGTAGGCCCCGCTCGGGCAGGCGTGACGGAAGGCCGTGGGCATTTGCCCGACCGACCGTCAGTGCACCGTGTACGGCTCGGTCAGCGCGAACTCCGCGATCTCGGCGTCGAACGTCGCGCCGTCGGCCGTCACCATCTGGTAGGTGCCGCGCATCGACCCGAACGGCGTCGACAGCGGGCAGCCCGACGTGTACTCGAACGACTGGCCGGGCGCGAGCGTGGGCTGCTGCCCGACCACGCCGGGTCCCCGCACCTGCTCGACCTCGTTCGAGCCGTTGGTGATGATCCAGTGCCGGCTGACGAGCTGCACCGTCTCGGGTCCCTCGTTGGCGATCCGGATGGTGTAGGTGAAGAGCCACCGGTTCTGCTGCGGCTCGAGATGGGAGAATCGTGACGTGACGCTGACCCGGATTCCCCGGGTGACCGCCTCCGACTTGTGGACGCTGCTGGCCTGCATCGAGTCCTCGGGTGTCTTCGTCTGTCCGCGGGCGTTGACCGGCGCGGGGGCCGGCGGGGTCGGCCGGCGGGATGCGCGTCGCGCCCCGATCCCGGCGGCGGGCCGCCGGCTCCGTCCGGCGCATCTCCGGCGCCGCGCTCCGACCGCCGCCTATTGTAAGGCGTGGGGCTTCCGAGTCCAGGAACGACGCGCCGCCGCCGGAGGCCGGCCGGGCGGCGATCGGCCGCCGACGGCGGCTCCCGGGCTGGCGGGCGCATCGTGATTCCCATTGCGACAGGTCGGCCTGATGACCGGCTTGCACGACGCCGGGCACCCGGGCTGGTGGGCGTATCGTGATTCCCGTCGCGACCCTCCTCGGCGCCTACCGCGCCGGGTACTTCCCCATGGCCGTCGACGGCGGCGTCCGCTGGTTCTCGCCGGAACGGCGCGGCGTGATTCCCCTCGATCGCTTCCGCGTCTCCCGCCGGCTCGCCCGCCTGCTGCGCCAGCGGCGGTTCCGGTGCACCGTCAACCGGGCGTTCCGCGACGTCGTCGACGCCTGCGCGTCGAGGGAGGACGACGACGGCACCTGGATCGACGACGAGATCCGCGAGAGCTACTGCCTGCTGCATCGGGCCGGCCACGCCCACTCGGTCGAGGTGTGGGCCGACGACCGGCTCGCGGGCGGCCTCTACGGCGTCAGCCTGCGCGGGGCGTTCTTCGGCGAGTCGATGTTCCACCGGGTGCGGGACGCGTCGAAGGTGGCCCTGAGCTGCCTGGTCGACCGGCTCCGCGACCGGGGATACCGGCTGCTCGACGTGCAGTGGGTGACGCCCCATCTGGCGCAGTTCGGCGCCGTCGAGATCCCGCGCCGCCGGTATCTCGCCCTGCTTGAGCTGAGCCTGCGGCGCGCCTGCACGTTCGATGACCGGCGCGTCGTGGCGGATGCCGCCGGCCCGTCGGTTTCCCCGGCCCGGTGAAGGTGCCGACGGCGGGCTGCGGCGGGGTAGCCCATCGTAGGTCGAGACCGGCGCGTCGAACGGGGCTTCGGCCGGGTCTGCCGAGTTCGGCGGCTTTCCGAGGAACCGTCCCGGCGGGCCGGTCACGGCCGCACGTAGGCGGGGCGGTCCGCGTCGCCGGCGAGGTCCCAGCTCAACTGGTGGACCATCCGCACGATGCGGGCCATCTTGTCGTAGCGGAGTTTCTCGGGCGTGTCGCGCTCGGTGTGGTAGTCGGGGTGCAGCCCGGTGTGCACGAAGATCGCGGGGACCCCGCGGTACAGGAACGGCCACTGGTCGCTGCGCCGCAGCAGGTTCGAGGGGTTGTCGTCGTAGCGGAACCGCACGTCGAGGCGCGTCGCGCGGTTGGCCCGTTCGACCGCCCGCCGCAGGTCCGGCGAGCGGCTGTAGCCGAGGACGTTGACGGCGTTGCGGTTCTCCTCGGCCGTCTGCGGCGCGAGGCCCCGGAATCGGAGGCCGCCGATCTCGGGGACCTCTTCGTCGCGGCCGATCATGTCCATGTTCACGACCGCCACGGTCTGCGCGAGCGGGTGCAGGGGCGCCTCGGTGTAGGCCCACGCGCCCAGCAGGCCCTGCTCTTCCGAGTTCCACGCCGCGAGCAGGATGGAGCGGCGGGGCCGGTCGCCCTCACGCGCCGCCGCCCGGTACGCCTCGGCGATCTCGATCAGCGCCGCCACCCCCGACGCGTCGTCGTCGGCCCCGTTGTAGATGACTGATCCCCTCGCGCCGTCGTGGTCGTAGTGGGCGCCGATGACGATCCACTCGTCGCGGAGGTCGGGGTCGGCGCCCTCGATCAGCCCGACCACGTTGCGGTTCGCCACCGTCGTCCGCCGCACCGAGGTCGCCACCTCGACGCGCGGCCCCGCCAGCGGGACCGCCGCGACCCCGCCGGGCCGCTCGGCCGCCTCCGCCAGGTCGCGGAACGACCGGCCCGCCGATTCCGCGATGCGCTCCGCGAGGTCGCCCGAGATGTGGACGACGGGCACGTCCACCGCCCCGACCCAGCTCGCGAGCCGGTAGCGCGGGACGCGGGGCGGCCGGGACGGCCACACCGCGTCCATCGGCCGGGCCGTTCCCCGCGCGCGCCCGCGGTTGTGGCGGGCGGGGGCCACCAGCACCGCGGCCGCGCCGCGGGCCTGGGCGGCGAGGACCTTGCGGACCAGCCGCGACTCTTCGGAACGGACCGTGCCGTCGAACGGGCTGTCCGGGTTGAACTCGCCCGGCTCGTGTTCGAGCATCAGGGCGACGGTGCCGTCGAGGTCGGCCCCGCGGTAGTCGTCGTGGCCGAGCGACGGGGCGTCGATGCCGAACCCGACGAACACCACGTTCCCGGCCGCGCCCGCGGTGGCGCTGGCGGGGTCGGGATAGAAGTCGCCGCCGAGCGCGGGGTCCGACCGTCCGATGCCGGCGACGCTCAGGGCGTTGTCGGGGCCGAGGGCGGTCGTGAGCAGATCGAACCGGTGGAAGTGGGTGCCGTCGGTCCCCGCCGGCGCGAGGCCGTGCCGGGCGAAGCGCGTGGCGATGAAGTCGGCCGCGATCCGGTTCTCGGGCGTGTCGGTCAGCCGGCCCCGCAGGCTGTCGGCGGCCAGGAACCGCACGTCGGCCTCGAGGTCGCCGGCCCGGATCGATCCGCCGCCCGGCGCCGGGGCCGGATCCTGCGCCACCACCGCCGCCGCCACCAGGATCGCCGCCGCCGTCGCCGCCGCCCAGCGGGTCGTCATCGGGCCATTGTACCTGCGCGGCGTCGCCCGTGATCCGGGGCCCGCGCGCGGCCTGGGCGGGGAACGCCGCGGTCGAACGCCGCGGCGTCGCGGCCGCCGTTCCGAGGCGGGCGGGATGGTCTGGTGTACCATCACCGTCCGCGGTCGTGAAACAAGGAGGCCACAGATGACGGTACGCGCGGGTGCGCGGCGAAGCCGGTTCGGCTGCCCGGCGTTGACCATCGCGTTCGTCCTGTTCCTGATTGCCGCCGGCGCCGGGTGCGGCGGGGGCGGCGACGCGCCCGGCCGCCCCGCCTTCGACGTCATGGAGCGGTCCATCACCGAGCTCGGCGCCGCCCTCGACGCCGGCACGGTGACGTCGCGCGACCTGGTGGCGGGCTACCTCGCCCGCATCGAGGCTTACGATCAACAGGGACCGGCCCTCCACGCCATGGTCGTCCTGAACCCGGACGCCGCCGCCGCGGCCGACCGGCTCGACGCCGAGCGCGCGGCGGGGCGGGTGCGCGGCCCCCTGCACGGCATTCCCGTCGTGGTGAAGGACAACTACGACACCGGGGACATGCCGACCAGCGCGGGGGCCGTCGGCCTCGCGACCTCGGTGCCGCCGGACGACGCGACCCAGGTGCGGCGCCTGCGCGAGGCGGGGGCGATCATCATCGGCAAGACGAGCATGCACGAGCTGGCCCGCGGCATCACCACCGTCAGTTCGCTCACCGGGCAGACCCGGAACCCCTACGACCCCGCCCGCAACCCCGGCGGGTCGAGCGGCGGTACCGGCGCCGCGGTCGCCGCGAGCTTCGGCGCCGTCGGCATGGGGAGCGACACCTGCGGGTCGATCCGCATCCCGTCCGCCCACCACGCCCTGGTGGGCCTGCGGGGGACGCGGGGGCTCGCGAGCGGCGACGGCATCGTGCCCCTCTCGACCACCCAGGACATCGGCGGCCCCCTCGCGCGCTCGGTGGAGGACCTCGCGATCGCCCTCGACGCCACCGTGGGCCCCGACCCCGCCGACCCGGCGACGGCCCGGAGCGAGGGCCGGATTCCCGTCTCCTACCGGGACGCCCTCGACGCCGGCGGGCTGGCGGGGGCGCGGCTCGCGGTGCTGGACGAGTTGCTGGGCGGCTCCGGGGCCGAGCGTCCCGTCAGCGCCGTCATCGAGGCGGGGGCGGAGGCGATGGCCGCGGCGGGGGCGGAGATGGTCGACATCGGCGAGACCGACCTCGGGTCGTTCCTGGAGGACGCGTCGGTGATCGGCCTCGAGTTCCGGCGCGACTTCGACGCCTATCTCGCCGACACCCCCGGCGCCCCCGTGCGCTCGCTCGCCGAGCTGGTCGAGCTGGGGCTGTACCACGAGATTATCGACAACGGTCTCCGCACCTCGCTCGAGGTGGAGACCCTCGACACCGACGACTACCGCGAACGGCTGGCGCGGCGGGAGGCGGCGCGGGCCGCGGTCGTGGCCCTGCTCGACGAGCACGACCTGACCGCGCTCGTCTATCCGACCATCCGCCGGACCGCCCTCCCGGTGGGGATGGCCCAGCCCGGCAGCAACTGCGCCCTCAGCGCGGTCTCGGGGCTGCCCGCCATCACCGTCCCCGCCGGGTACGCCGCCGACGGCATGCCCGTCGGCCTGGAGATGATCGGCCGCGAGTTCGCCGAGTCGGACCTGATCCGGCTCGCCTATGCGTTCGAGCAGGCGACCGGCCACCGACGCCCGCCCCACAGCACGCCGAGCCTGGTCGCGCCGCCGCCGCCGGTGGTCATCGAAGTCGAGCAGTCGGCCCCCGACGGCGCGGCGCTGCGCGGGCGGTTCGAGCTCGACGCCGCGCGCCGCGAGCTCGTCTACTCGATCTCCGTGTACGGCGTTCTGGACGGGGACGTGCTGTTCAGCCATCTACACCGTGCGGTCGAGGGAGGCGGCGCGGGACCGGTCGTCCACCGGCTGGGCGGGACCGGGCGCGCCCGCCCGGCCGGCCGGCTGCCCCTGTCGGCCCGCGACCTCGAGAGTCTGCGGGCCGGCGAGCTCTACGCCGTCGTGCGCACCGCCGGGAACCTGCCGGGAATCCGCGCCGACCTCGTCTGGCCGGAGGACGGGGGACGGTGATCGAGACCATGTTGCCGCCCGGCCCGCGCGCGGCCCCCCTCCGCGGTTCCGCGCGGGCGACCGGGCAGGGTGTTTCCGTCGGCGGCCTGAGAGGACGATGACCATGACCGCGAGATCGATGACTTCGGGAGCCCGGCCGCGACCGCTGCCGGCGCTGGCCGCGGCGCTGGCCGCGGCGCTGCTGGCCGTGCCGGCGGCCGCGCAGCCGCAGACGCAGACGATCCGGCCGACGGACCGGCCGGGCGCCGGCGAGCCGGACCCGACCTTCCGGTCCGGCGTCACCCTGGTGACGCTGGTCGTCGTCCCCCGCGACCGGAACGGCCTCTTCCTGGACGATCTCATCGCGCGCGACTTCGTGGTCGTGGACGAGGGCGAGGTGCGCGAGGTCGCCTCGCTCGTCCGCGTGCAGGGCGGGCGCGTCAGCGAGCAGCTCGCGCCGGGGCTGCGGGCGCAGAACGGGCTCCTCCTGCCCCCGCCGCCGCGCCCCCCCGACGAGCTGACGGGCCGCCTCTTCGTCATTCTCGTCGACGACCTGCACATCCCGGCGGGCCTGACCCCCCGCGCCCGCACGGCGTTCGTGGAGATGGCCGAGAACCTCATTCACGAGGGCGACCAGTTCGCCGTCGTGTCCACCGGGCCGTCGGCGATCGCGGTCCAGGTCACCACCGACCGCGGCCTGCTCCGCTCGACGGCCGAGCGCATCACCGGCGACGGGTTCGATCCCAACGAGCTGATCCAGAACTTCGCGCCGGTGCCGGGGTACACCCCCGAACTGATGGCGCGCGCCGGGGTCGCGTTCACGACGATCAGCAACGTCGTCGAGAGCCTCGAGCAGGTCCAGCACCTGCGCAAGGTGGTCGTCTACTTCAGCAGCGGCTACGACCTCAATCCCTTCTTGTCGGAGCGCCGGGGGTACCACGGCGAGGCGGGCGGGGAGCCGGGGATGGTGAACCAGGGCATCGCGCGCCTCCTGCGGCAGGACGCTCCGCTCGGCGACGTGGACGGCCTGGAGGGCGACGGGGACCTCGCGAGGCGGATCGATGAGCTCGCCGAGGCCGCGAACCGGGCGAACGCCGCGTTCTACACCGTCGACCCCCGCGGCCTGGTCCGCCGCGATGCCGGGGGCCGCAGACTTCCTCCTGACCGGTCGGGGCTCGTACGACCGAGTGGAACTTCACGACCCAGAACAGCCTGCGGTCGCTCGCCGAGCAGACCGGCGGCCGCGCCATGATCAACCGGAACGACTTCGACGACGTGTTCCGCGAGATCGACGCCGAGACGAGCGACTTCTACATCCTCGGCTTCGCCCTGACCAATCCCGATCCGACGATCCGGACCCGCCGGCTGATCGTGCGGGTGCGGGGCCGGGGCGCCGTGGATGTGCAGCACCGCAGCCACTACACCTACGTCGGGGCCAGCTCGAGCCGGCTCGGCGTGCGGTAGCCGCGCCGACCGCCGCCGACGGTTCCGCGTGGGACCCGGCCAACCCTCCGGGAGTTCGCGCCGGCCTACGGCGCGGACGCCCGGCCCGCGCCGGCCGCTCGTGGTACCGAGCCCTCCTGCTTCAGGTCGGCGTGCTCATCGGAGCCGGCATCGACGTCCCGGGTCCGCGCGGCTGACTCGACGTCCCCCGGCCCGGCGTGCGGTGGCCGCGCCGGCCTACGGCTCGATCCGCAGTCCCGCCCCCGGCCCCACCGGGAGGCCGAGCAGCATCCAGACGACCAGGAGCACCGACCAGCAGGCGAGGAACGTCAGCGTGTAGGGGAGCATGGTGGCGACCACCGTGCCGATGCCCGAGCGCCGGTCGTAGCGCTCGAAGAACGCGACGATGAGGGCGAAGTAGGACATCATCGGGGCGATGACGTTGGTGGTGCTGTCGCCGACGCGGTACGCGGTCTGGGTGAGCTCGGGCGAGTAGCCCAGCAGCATGAACATGGGGACGAACACGGGGGCCATGATCGCCCACTTGGCCGACGCGCTGCCCATGACCAGGTTGATGATCGCCGAGAGCGCCACGAAGCTGAGCATGAGGGGGATGCCCCCCATGCCCGAGCCGCGCAGCCACTCCGCGCCCTTGACGGCCATGATCAGGCCCAGGTTGGTCCAGTTGAAGTAGGCGACGAACTGGGCCGCGAAGAACACCAGCACGAGGTACGTGCCGAGGGTGCTGATGGTCTTGCCCATGCCGTTCATGACGTCGGCGTCGTTGCGGAACGCGCCGGTGGCCGCCCCGTAGGCCACGCCGATCAGCAGGCCGCCGAGGAAGATGAACGCGACGATCCCGGACAGGAAGGGCGAGCGCAGCAGTCCCCCGTCGTCCGGGTTGCGCAGGAACCCGTCGGCGGGCACCGTGCCCCACAGCAGGAACAGCACGAAGACGCCGGTCGCGGCCAGCGCCCAGTAGAGGCCGCGCTTCTCCAGGTCGGAGAGCGCGCGCATGACGTCGGCGTCGCCCTCCTTCGTCTCGGCCGATCCCTCGTAGGGGCCGAGCCGCGGGACGACGACCCGCTCCGTCACCCACGTCCCCGCCCCCGCGATGACGAACGTGGAGACCACCATGAAGTAGTAGTTGGCGGCGGGGTTGACCCGGTAGCCGTCGTCAACGATGCGGGCCGCCTCTTCGGAGAGCCCGGCCAGCAGGGGGTCGATGGTGCCGAGGAGCAGGTTGGCGCTGTAGCCGCCCGACACCCCCGCGAACGCGGCCGCGAGCCCGGCCATGGGGTGGCGCCCCGCGCCGAGGAAGATGATGCCGCCGAGGGGCACGAGCAGCACGTAGCCGATCTCGCTCGCGGTGTTCGACAGGACCCCCGCGAGGACGAGCACGAACGTGAGCAGCCGCTTCGGCGCCGACAGGACGAGCAGGCGCAGGGCGGCGGCGATCAGCCCGCTGCTCTCGAGGACCCCGATGCCCAGCATCGCCACGAGCACCGTGCCGAGGGGCGCGAAGCTCGTGAAGTTCGTGACCATCTCGGTCAGGATGCGGTGCAGCCCCTCGACCGTGGCCAGGCTCACCGGCCGGATCAGCTCGCCGGTGCCGGGATGGACGACCTCGACGCCGGTCCGGGCCGCGATGGCCGAGATGACGACGACGACGCCCGCGAGGATGGCGAACAGGGTGCCGGGGTGCGGCAGCGCGTTCCCGCCGCGCTCGACGGCGGCGAGGAAGACGGTCATGGCGCGGTCGAGGACGGCGGCGGGGCGCTTGCTCATGGCGTGCTATGCTACGCGGGTCGCGCGGCTCGTTCCAGTGCCGCCGCCGCGGCCTCCCGGCTCGGCCCGCCTCGCCGTCTCCGGCCGGCGCCGCCCCGCCGTCCCGGGCGGCGGTGTCGGGCCATATCCCGCGGGGTTCCCGCCGCGCCCGGCGAATGCCGAGTGGGTGCCGGCGCGTGCCCCGCCGCCGTACGAGCGCCGATGAACGAACCCGACTCGGGCAGGGGCTCCGTCGAGAGCCAGCGGCGCGCCGCCGCCGCGGTCGGGGTCACCGCCGCCGGGCGGCACGTTCTGCTCTGCGCCGACCAGTCCAAGGCGAAGTGCTGCGACCACGAGCGCGGGCTCGCCGCGTGGAGCTACCTGAAACGGCGGCTGCGCGAACTCGGACTGTCGGAGCGGGGCGGGGTGCTGCGCACCAAGGCCAACTGCCTGCGCGTGTGCGAGGGCGGGCCGATCGCCGTCGTCTACCCGGAGGGCGCGTGGTACCGCGCGTGCGACCCGCCGGTGCTCGAGCGGATCATCCAGCGGCATCTGATCGGCGGGCGCGTCGTCGAGGAGGCGCGCATCCTCACGCATCCGCTGCGGCCGGACGGGCCTTCCCGTGACCGGCCGCGGTGATCCTGCCGTGACCGGCCGCGGCGGCCGCCGCCGGCCGCCCCAACCGCGCGTTCGGCGCCGGCCGGCGGCGGGAGCCCCCGCGGCATTCGGTCCCGCGGCATCCGCCCCCCGCCGCGTCCGCTCCCGCGGCATCCGCCCCCCGCGGCATTCGGTCCCGCGGCATCCGCCCCCCGCCGCGTCCGCTCCCGCGGCATCCGCCCCCCGCGGCATCCGCCCCCCGCCGCATCGCCTGCTTCGTCGCGGGTCGGTCGCAGACGTGCGGGGCGGCAGGAATCCGGCAAGTGTCAAATGTGTAGCTGTCGGAGGGCGGCGTCGACATCGTTGGCGAGCGGTGGTTCCCTTCGGTGGGGGGCGCGCGGGCCCCGCGCCGCGTGGCGTGACGGGAATTGATCGTTTCATGTCTTTTTCCGGCAACGACTTACGGGTTCTCTGGCCGGTGTGGCATAAAGTTGGCGGGACCTTTGCATAAGCCTATGGGCATTCGTCACCCCGGCTTGCCGCGCCCGCGGGGCGGGGCCCGGGGGTGAACGTCACATCACCCAGCCCCCCGCGCCGGGGCCCGCCGGTAGCCAATCGGCGGTCGCCGCGGCCTCATCCGCCCGTGAGCCCTCCACCGACCCGGCCGAGCCCGTCTCGAACGGTGCCGCCGGGTCCTGCCTTGTACGGCCCCCGCGAAGACCCTCGGCCGCGGATCCCGTTGACAACCGCCGCCCGTCGTCGCTACCGTAGCCTGTTCCGTCAGTCCACCCCGTGCACCGAAAGTTGCAGTCATGACCATCCGTGGTGTCCTCGCCCCGATTCCCACTCCGTTCGCCGACGACGAGGCGATCGACCTGGCCGCCTGGCGCGCCAACATCGACCGCTGGATGGATACGCCCCTGCACGGCGTCGTGGTGCTCGGGTCGACCGGCGAGGCGCCGCTCGTCGACGACGACGAGGCGGACCGGCTGATCCGCGAGGCGCGCGGGCGGGTGCCCGGGGACCGCCTGCTGATTGCGGGCACGGGCCGGCAATCGACCCGCGCCGCCGCCGCCGCCGCCCGCCGGGCCGCCGACGCCGGCGCCGATGCGGTGCTGGTGCGCACGCCGTCCTACTTCAAGAAGCAGCTCACCGCCGACGCGTTCGTGCGCCACTACGCGGCGGTGGCCGACGCGTCCCCGGTACCCGTGGTGCTGTACAACTTCTCGGCCCTCACCGGCGTCACCCTGCCGGTCGAGGCGGTCGCGGCGCTGGTCGACCATCCGAACATCGTCGGCCTCAAGGAGTCCGGCCCCGACATGGGCTACGTCGGCGACCTGATCGGGGTCGCCCGCGACGGCTTCAGCGTGCTCGTGGGGTCGGCGCCGACGTTCTACGCCAGTCTCGCCCTCGGCGCGGACGGCGGCATCCTCGCCCTGGCGTGCGCCATCCCCGACGCCTGCGTGCGGATATACGACCACATGGCGGCCGGACGCCACGACGAGGCGCGCGAGTTGCAGCGGCGGGTCGTCCCGCTCGCGCGGCTGCTGACCACCAGGCACGGCATCCCGGGGTTGAAGGCGGCCCTCGGCGAGCTCGGCTACGTCGGCGGGCGGCCCCGCCGCCCGCTGTCGCCGGTAGGCCCCGGCGCGGCGCAGGAGATCCGCGAGCAGATCGAGCAGTTCGCGGCCGCGCCGGCCGGCGCCTGACGCGCGCGGGGCCGCCTAGAGCACCCGGCGCGCGCCCAGGAACCGGCTCGTCCAGTACCGCGAGCTGAGGCGCTCGACCCGGACCTTCCCCCGTCTCGACGGCGCGTGGACGAACCGGTCGCCGTCGAGGGCCAGGGCCACGTGCGACGGCCCCTCGGAGATGGTCTCGAAGAACAGCAGGTCCCCGGGCCGGACGGCGCCGCGGCCGACCCGCTTGCCGACCCGGTACTGGTCGGCCGCCACCCGCGGCAGTTCCATGCCGTGGCGGCTGAACACGTAGTAGGTGAACCCGCTGCAGTCGAACCCCCGCGGGGTGCTTCCGCCCCAGCGGTACGGGGCGCCCAGGTGTTCGAGGGCGGTGGAGGTGACCGCGTCGGGCGCGGGCCGGCCCCGGCCGCCGGGGACCGGGAGGTCCGCCGGCGCGAGGTGGGGTCTGGGGAACGGCTGCGGCGTCGCGCCGGGGCGTATCGCGCACCCGGCGAGGACGAGAAGCAGCGGACACCAGGCGAAGCGGCGCATCGTCTTCTATTTGTCGGCACCCGGCGCCGGGACGATAGGGGCGGGGTCTCGGCCGTGTCATAACCTGTTACGCGGCAAGGCTTTACGGGACCGGGCGGCTTGACACGGCATGCCGGCTTCAGGCAGAATCGTACTTTTGCGCCGGCGTACCCGAAGGGCAGCGAAACCATGGAGCACACTCTGCTGCTCAACGCGACCTACGAGCCGCTCAAGGTCGTCGACTGGCGGCGGGCGATCAAGCTCTGGTGTCAGGGCAAGGTCGAGGTGCTGTCGGTGTACGACCGCGAGGTGCGCTCGGTCTCGCTGACGGTGAAGCTGCCCTCGGTGATCCGGCTGCTCGACTACATCACGATCAAGCGCCACTTCAACTTGGTGCCGTTCTCGCGCGCCAACATCTACGCGCGTGACGACCACGTCTGCCAGTACTGCGGCCGGGGCTTCCCGGCCGACCGGCTGACCTTCGACCACGTCGTCCCGGTGCGCTACGGGGGGCGGAAGGACTGGGAGAACATCGTCACCGCGTGCGTGGCGTGCAACCGGCGCAAGGGCGGACGCACCCCCGCCGAGGCCGGCATGCGGGTCATCCGGCCGCCCCGGCGCCCCGTGCGGCCCGCGACCGTGCGCATCGCCGTCGGTCTGCGCGACACCCCCGCGAGCTGGCGGGACTACCTCTACTGGAACGTCGAGCTGGACTCGGCTTAGCGCCTTCCCGCCGTTCATGCCTCAGGCGTCCGGCCCGCGAATCACGTCCCTGCAGCCGCCGGCGGCGGTCCCCGGGGGGCGCGTCGCCGTCCACGGCCCCGGCGTCGGCGGGGACGGCGGCGGGCTGCCCCCGGCGTGGATTGGGGACCAGCCGGCGCAGGTGGTGTACGCCGGCCGGGATCGGGTGGACTGTCTCGTTCCGCCGGAGGCGGTCGGCGGCTCCATGCCGGTGCGGCTCGGCACCGCGCCCGGCGCGGCCGCCCTGCTCGAAGTCGGCGCGCAGGTCGCCACCGGCGTGCACCAGGTGGACAGCCCGGTCATCGACGCCGAGGGCACGCTGTTCATGACCTACAGCGGGACGCGCGGGGAGTCGGCGCCCGTGTCGGTGTTCCGGCTCCGGCGGGACGGCTTCCGCGAACCCTTCGTGACCGGCATCACCAACCCGACCTCCCTCGCCCTCGATCCCCTCGGCCGGCTGGTCGTGTCGAGCCGCTTCGACGGCGCGGTGTTCCGGGTCGACGCCGACGGGCGGCGCAAGCAGCTCGCGGCGGAGCTGGGCGTGGCCTGCGGGCTGGCGTTCGACGAGGCCGGCACGCTGTTCGTGGGCGACCGCTCCGGCACGATCTTCAAGATCGCCCCGTCGGGAGAGGTGTCGTCCTTCGCCACGCTGCCCCCCAGCGTGGCCGCGTTCCACCTGGGCATGGCCCCCGGCGGCGACCTCTACGTGACCGCGCCCACGTTGGCCACCCGCGACGCGGTGTACCGCATCGATCCCGCGGGGACCGTCACCACCGTCCACCGGGGGTTCGGCCGGCCCCAGGGGCTGGCCTTCGACGTCCGGGGCGGCCTGCACGTCGTCGAGGCCCTGGCCGGGGCGAGCGGCCTCTACCGCGTCCGGGGCGCCGGCGAGGCGGAGCAGGTCGTGGCGGCGCCGTCCCTGGTCGGCGTCGCCTTCGACCGGAGCGGCGGCGCGGTGGTGGCGTCCGACGACCGCGTCTACCGGTTCGAGCGCCTCCCCGGGTCCGCCCCGCCGTGATAGCATCATGCGTTTGGACCGGCCCCCTGAGCGCGGCCCGGTCAGGTCCTGATCACGGCGATGGCTCACGATCGCATCGAGGTACGGGGAGCCCGCGTCCACAACCTCAAGAGCGTCGACGTCAGCCTGCCGCGCGACCGCTTCGTCGTCGTCACCGGGCTGTCCGGATCGGGCAAGTCGTCGCTCGCCTTCGACACCATCTACGCCGAGGGGCAGCGGCGGTACGTGGAATCGCTGTCCGCCTACGCCCGCCAGTTCCTCGAGCAGGTCGAGAAGCCCGACGTCGACCTGATCGACGGGCTCTCGCCCGCCATCTCCATCGAGCAGAAGACCACCGGCTCGAACCCCCGGTCAACCGTGGGTACGGTCACCGAGATATACGACTACCTGCGCCTGCTGTTCGCCAACGTCGGGGTGCCGCACTGCCCGCAGTGCGACCGGCCGATCACGCGGCAGTCGGTCGACCGCATCGTCGAGATGGTGCTGGACTCTCCGACCAACGAGCGCATCAACGTGCTGGCCCCGATCGTGCGCGGCCGGAAGGGCGAGTTCAAGAAGGACCTCGCGGCCCTCCGGGCGCGGGGCTTCGTGAAGGCGCGGATCGACGGGCGGGTGCGTCCGCTCGAGGACGACATCAAGCTCGAGCGCCGCCGGAACCACGACATCGCCGTGCTGGTCGACCGGCTGGTGGTCCGCGCCGGGGTGGAGCGCCGGCTGCGGAACGGCATCGAGCTCGCCCTGGGCCTCGCCGACGATGTCGTGATCGTCAACACCCTGGCCGGCGGCGACCGGCTGTTCTCGCGGCGGCTGGCGTGCGTGCAGTGCGGCCTGAGCGTGCCCGAGATCACGCCGCGGGTGTTCTCGTTCAACTCGCCGCAGGGCGCCTGCGCCGATTGTCAGGGCCTCGGCGCCGTCGACGACTTCGATCCCGTCCGCATCGTGCCGGACGGCGCGAAGTCGCTGCGGGAGGGGGCGATCGCCCCGTGGGCGGACGGCGACGCGAAGCTCGTCCGCGAGGCCCTCGGGGGGCTGAGCCGGCACTTCGGCATCGATCTGGACAAGCCGTTCGAGCGGCTGCCCCGCCGGCACCGCGACACCCTGCTGCACGGCCCGCCTCCCTCCGCGGCGCGGGCCGGGGGGCGCGGCGGGCGGCGGCGCGAGCCGTTCGGGCGCGACTTCGAGGGGATCCTGCCGAACCTGCGGCGCCGCTACGAGACGGGGACGTGGGCCGAGCAGGAGCTGCTCGAGCCCCTCCGCGCCCTGCAGCCGTGCCCCGCCTGCGGCGGCGAGCGCCTGCGGCCGGAGAGCCGGGCGGTGCGCGTGAAGGGGCGCACGATCGCCGAGTACACGCGGCTGCCGCTGGCGGAGGCGGACGCCGTGCTGGCCGCGGTCGAGCTGTCGGACCGGGAGGAGCTGATCGCGGGCCGCGTGCTCCGCGAGATCCGCGACCGGCTGCGGTTCCTCAACGACGTGGGCGTCGGGTACCTCACGCTGGCGCGGAGCGCGGCCACCCTGTCGGGGGGGGAGGGGCAGCGGATACGGCTGGCCACCCAGATCGGGGCCAACCTCACCGGCGTGCTGTACGTGCTCGACGAACCCTCCATCGGCCTGCACCAGCGGGACAACCGGCTGCTGCTGGCGACGCTGGGGCGGCTGCGCGACCTCGGGAACACCGTGGTGGTCGTCGAGCACGACGAGGACACCATCCGCGCCGCCGACTACGTGGTCGACCTCGGGCCGGGGGCGGGCGTCCACGGCGGCGAGGTGATGTTCCAGGGGACGCCGGCGGAGCTGACGGCGAACGGGCATCCGTCGATGACCGGACGCTATCTGCGGGGGGAGCTGGGCATTCCCGTCCCGCGCGTCCGCCGCCCCCCGCTCCGGGGCGACCTCGTCATCCGGGGCGCGCGCGCCAACAACCTCAAGGACGTCGACGCGGCCATCCCCCTCGGGCTGTTCACGGTGATCACCGGGGTGAGCGGCTCGGGGAAGTCGACCCTCGTCAACGACATCCTGTACCGGGCGCTCGCCCGCGACCTGTACCGCGCCGCCGCGCCGCCCGGCGCCCACCGGGGCATCGACGGCGCGGACCGGGTGGACAAGGTCATCCAGATCGACCAGACCGCCATCGGCCGGACCCCCCGCTCGAACCCCGCCACCTACACCGGGCTCTTCACCCACATCCGCGAGCTGTTCGCGATGCTCGCCGAGGCGCGGGCGCGCGGGTACCGGCCGGGGCGGTTCTCGTTCAACGTCAAGGGCGGGCGGTGCGAGGCGTGTCAGGGGGGCGGGGTCAAGGCCATCGAGATGCACTTCCTGCCCGACGTCTACGTCACCTGCGAGCAGTGCAAGGGGCGCCGCTACAACCGGGAGACGCTGGAGGTCCGGTACCGGGGGGCGTCGATCGCCGACGTCCTGGCGCTGACCGTCGACCAGGCCCTGCCCCTGCTCGAGAACGTGCCCGCCGTCGCCGCCAAGCTGCGCACGCTGCAGGACGTCGGGCTCGGCTACGTCGCGTTGGGGCAGTCGGCCACGACCCTGTCCGGCGGCGAGTCGCAGCGGATCAAGCTGGCCAAGGAGCTGTCGCGCCGGAGCACCGGCCGCACCGTCCACATCCTCGACGAGCCGACGACGGGGCTGCACTTCGAGGACACCCGGAAGCTGCTCGACGTGCTGCAGAAGCTGGTCGACCAGGGGAACACCGTCGTCGTCATCGAGCACCAGCTCGACGTCATCAAGTGCGCGGACCACGTGATCGACCTCGGTCCCGACGGCGGCGACGACGGCGGCCGGGTGGTGGCGGCGGGCACGCCGGAGGAGGTCGCGGCCGAGCCCGCGTCCGCGACCGGCCGATGCCTGGCGGAGCTGTTCGCCTCGTGAGCCGGCGCGCGGGGGAGGGCCGGCCGGCGGCGGGGCCGTGCCGCGGCGGAACCGCCGCGCCGGCGGCGCCGCGCGTGACAACTGTGTTACGGTGGCACCGGCGCATCGTGCATGAACCCGCGGAACGTGCCGATAACCGGTTCAAGGGAACCTGCTGGAAGGCGTCCCGTCGCTCCGCCGTCCGCCCCGCCCGCCTGGAGGTCGCCGCTCCGTGACTGATGCCCAGCACACCGTCCGCCGTTCCGTCTCCTGCACCGGGATCGGGCTGCATTCCGGCCGCAAGGTCACCATGTCGCTGCGGCCGGCCGCGGCCGGGACCGGCATCCGGTTCCGCCGGGCGGACCTCGACGGGGTCGAGATACCCGCGACCGTGGACAACGTCGACCGGCTGCACTACGCCACCGGGCTGTCGCGCAACGCCGAGACGGTGCGGACGGTCGAGCACCTGCTGGCGGCCCTGGTCGGCGTCGGCGTGGACAACGTCGTCGTCGACCTCGACCAGCCGGAAGTGCCGATCATGGACGGGAGCGCGGCGTCGTTCGTGTACCTGCTGCACGAGGCGGGGCTGCGGAAGCTGGCCGCGCCGAGGCGCTACCTCAAGGTGTTCCGGCCGGTGTCGCTGTCGCGCGGGGACAAGCGCATCGCCCTGTACCCGTCGGACCACTTCAAGGTGAGCTACAGCATCAGCTTCGACCACCCGCTGCTGCGGCACATGAGCCGCACCGTCACCGTGACCCGGGCGACCTTCGCCGACGAGATCGCGCCGGCCCGCACGTTCGGGTTCCTCAAGGAGGTCGAGATGCTCCGCCGGAAGGGCCTCGCCCTCGGGGGGTCGCTCGAGAACGCGGTGGTGCTGGACGACACCGGCGTCCTGAACAGCCGGCTGCGGTTCGAGGACGAGTTCGTCCGCCACAAGATTCTGGACGCCATCGGCGACCTCGCCCTCGTGGGCCGCCCCGTCATCGGCCACCTCGTCGCGCACCGCGGCGGTCACGGGCTGCATACGGCCTTCGCCGAGAAGATCCTCGCCGAGGCGGACGCGTGGCGGATCGTCGAGTCGCCGGACCCGGAGCACTCGCCGCCGGCGGTCGCCGCCGAGGCCCCCGACTTCGCCGCCCGCTGACCCCGCCGCCCGGCTTTCCCCCGCCGTCAGGCTTCCTTGGTCACCTTCCGCATGTACGCGCCGAGGCGTTCGTTCTCGTAGGTGACGGTGTTGAGGAAGAGGCTCTCGGCGAGGTAGGCGCGCCGCTCCTCGTCGGTCATCTGCTCGAGCAGGTGGGCGATCTCGCGGACGGTGTCCTCGAACGTGCGATCGAGGGCGTAGCGGGCGTTCAGCTCCTTGTAGAGGGTCTCGAGCATCGCCAGCAGATCGCCGTCGAGCGCCAGCGCGGTCCCGCCGGTCGTCGTGATGCTGCGCATGTCACCCCCCGAAGGCCGCGAGCGCGCCGGGCTCGTCGCCGTGGATCCCGATGAAGTGCTGCGCCCCCGTCATCGTCAGCATCGTCTCGACGCGTTTCTGAACCCCCGCCAGCTTCAGCGTCCCCCCCGCCGCCGACGACTTCCGGTACAGGTCCATCAGGCACCCGATCGAGGCGCTGTCGACGTAGACGACCGGCGACAGGTCGATGAGGACGTTGGGGGCGCCGCCCTCGATCATCGTCTTCACCGTGTCCGCGAACGCCGGCAGCAGGGGGTACACGAGCCGCTCCTCGCCGACGCGGACGATGGCGACGTCGCCGTTCTGTTCGGTGGTGAGCTTCATGGGTCACTCCCGGCCCGGCCGCGGGCGCTCCGCGCCTCGGCCTCGGCCGTCAGGCGGCGGATCTGCCGGGCCAGTTCGCGGCGGCCGCGGTTGATGCGGGACTTCACGGTTCCCTCGGGGAGGTCCAGCGCCCGGGCGATGTCGCGGTAGGACTGCTCCTGAATGTCGCGCATCAGGACCGCGGTGCGCAGGGTCTCGGGCAGTTGCTCCAGCGCCCGGTGCAGGAGCATCCGGCGGTCGCCCCGCTCCAGGGCGGCGAGGGCGTCGGGCTCGCGGCTGACGGGCGGGACGTCCTCCGCGTCGACGTTCCGATCCACCAGCTCGCGCTCCTTCCGGACGCTGCGGTAGTGGTCGATGCACAGGTTGCGGCTGACGCTGATGAGCCACGTCTGGAAGTTGGCGCGCCGGTCGAACGTGTCGAGGGCCCGGAATATCTTCAGGAATATCTCCTGGGTGAGGTCCTCGGCCAGGTCGTGCCGGCCCACGAACTTGTAGGCGACGTTGAAGACCTTGCGCCGGTGCTGGGTGACTATCCGCTCCCAGGCGCGTTCGTCCCCCGCGAGGCACCGTTCAATCAGCTCGTCGATCGATTCGGACGAGGAGGGCACGGAACTCGCGAGCATGGGTCGCTGGCAGGCCGGCGAAGGCGGTTCGCCGGAGTATAGCGGCGGTGCCGGGGGCGGTCAACGCGTGGCGGGCGGAGGGGCGGCCGGGACGCCGGGCGGGGGCGCCGGCGCCCCCGGCGCCCCCGCCGTGCCGTACAATGCGCGTTCCATGTCGGACTTCGTTCGGGGCGGCGGGGGATGGCGGTGCGACGGGGTGCCGCTGGCGGCGATCGCGGCCGAGGTCGGCACCCCGGTCTACGTCTACAGCGCGTCCGCCGTCCGCGGGACCGTCCGCCGTTTCCGGGCCGCGTTCGGCGCCTGGCCCCACGCCGTCCACTACGCCCTGAAGGCCAACTCCAACCTCGCGGTGGTCGGGGTCGTGCGGGCCGCCGGCGGCCTCGTGGACGCCAACTCGGGCGGCGAGATCGAGGTGGCCCTGCGGGCCGGCTTCGTCCCCGGGGATGTCGTGTTCACGGGGGTGGGGAAGACGCCGGCCGAGATCGACCGGGCGGTCGGGCTGGGGGTCAAGGCGATCAACGCCGAATCGGCGGGCGAGTTGGAGCGGGTGGCGGCCGCGGCGCGGCGGCGGGGGACGGAGGCCCGCGTGGCCCTCCGCGTCAACCCCGACATCGACGCCGACAGCCATCCCCACATCTCGACCGGCCTGAGCCGGCACAAGTTCGGGGTCCCGATCCGCGACGCGCGGGCGATCGTGCGCGGCGCCGCCCGCCGCGAGGGGCTGCGCTTCACCGGACTCCACGTCCACGTCGGCTCCCAGATGCTCGGGCTGGGGCCGTTGCGGCGGGCGGCGGCGGCGGTGGTCGACCTGGCGCGCGAGCTCGCCGGCGACGGGGTCGGGCTGGAGCACCTCGACCTCGGCGGGGGGCTGGGCATCGCCTACGACGGGGACGGGGGCGGACAGCCGCCGCCGGTGGAGGAGTACGCGGCGGCCCTCGTCGAGGCGGTGCGCCCGTCGGGGCTGAGCCTGATCGTCGAGCCGGGACGCGCCGTCGTCGGTCCCGCCGGCGTCCTGGTGGCGTCGGTCGTCGACGTGAAGCCCCGGTCCGACGGAATCCGGTTCGTGGTGCTGGACGCCGGCATGAGCGAGCTGATGCGGCCCGCGCTGTACGGGGCGTACCACCGGATCGCCCTCGTGGAGGAGGACGGGGGCGACCCGGTGACCTGCGACGTGGTCGGCCCCATCTGCGAGACCTCCGACGTCTTCGGGGTCGAGCGGAAGCTGCCGCCGCCCGCGGTGGGCGCGCTCGTCGCGGTGTTCGACGCCGGCGCCTATGGATCCGCCATGGCGTCCAATTACAACCGGCATCCGTTGCCGGCCGAGGTCCTGGTCGACGGATCGGCCTGGCGGGTCGTGCGCCGCCGGCAGACGATGGACGAGCAGCTCGCCGGCGAAGTGCCGGCGGGTTGAGGATGTTGCCGATGTTGATTGCGCTGGAAGGACTCGATCAGGCGGGGAAGGAGACGCAGGGGCAGCTCCTGCGCGATGCGCTGCGCGCCGACGGCCGGCGGGCGCGCCTCGAGTCGTTCCCGGACTACGGCACCTCGATCGGGGAGGAGATCGCCCGCGCGCTGCAGGGGGAGCGGGACTACGGCCCCGACGTCATGCAGCTCCTGTACGTCGCCAACCGTCACGAGCGCCGGGCCGACCTGCTGCGGTGGCTCGAGGCGGGCATCATCGTCGTCTGTGACCGCTACGTGGCCTCGAGCGTGGCCTACGGCGAGGCGCAGGACCTGGACGTGGAATGGCTCACCGCGATGCAGCGGTTCCTGCCGCCCCCCGACGTCACCGTCCTGCTCGACATCCCCCCGGAGCTCGCCGCGACCCGGAAGTCGGTCGGGCTCGACCGCTACGAGCGCGACGTCGCGCTGCTCGCGCGGGTCCGCGCCAGCTACCTGCGGCAGGCGGAGCGGGACGGCTGGATCCGGGTGGACGGGAGCCGGGCCAAGGGCGAGGTCGCGGAAGCGATCATGGCGGCGCTCGGCGAACGACTCGGGCCAGCGTGAGCGCCCGCACCTCGCGGGCTCCCGCGCGGCGCAGGACGCGGGCGCACGCCTCCAGCGTCGCCCCCGTCGTGGTGACGTCGTCGACGAGCACCACGCTCGGCCCGGCGACGCTCGCCTGCATGCACGGATCGAGCTTTTCGGGCGACGGCGCGCGGGCGCTGCGGGAGTTCGGCGACGTGCTCGAGCGCTGCTTCGGGCCCGCCTGAGGGCGCGGCGGCGCGAACCGGAGGCGACCATGGTCGACAAGATCTCCAGGACCGAGGACGAGTGGCGGGCCGAGCTCTCCGAGGAGGCCTTCCACGTCCTGCGCCAGCACGGCACCGAGCGTCCGTTCACGGGCGTCTACAACGACTGCAAGGACGAGGGCACGTATGTGTGCGCGGCCTGCGGACATCCGCTGTTCTCGTCCGCGCACAAGTTCGATTCGGGCACGGGCTGGCCGAGCTTCTACCGGCCGATCAACGACGAGGCCGTCGGGACGCGCAACGACTGGTCGATGCTGATGCGGCGCACCGAGGTCCATTGCGCGCGGTGCGAGGGGCATCTCGGCCATGTCTTCCCCGACGGCCCGATGCCCACCGGTCAGCGCTACTGCATGAATTCGGTTTCGCTGCGGCTGGAACCGGCGGGCGACTAGGCGCCCGCCCGCGCCGGCGCGGCCTCCGGCACTGGAAATCGCCGGCCAAAGCGCGTATACGCGGCGCTTCGGCAGCAACAAGCCAGGGAAACGAACCCATGACGGCCCAGTGGTCGCCCGACGGGTGGCGCGACAAGCCCATCGTCCAGGTTCCCGAATACCCCGAACCGCGCCTCCAGCAGGCGGTGGAAACGGAACTCCGCGACTACCCGCCGCTGGTCTTCGCCGGCGAGGCCCGGCGGCTGCGCCGGCAGCTCGCGGCGGCGGCCGAAGGCCGCGCCTTCGTTCTGCAGGGCGGCGACTGCGCCGAGAGCTTCGCCGAGTTCCGGGCCAACAACATCCGCGACATGCTGCGCGTGCTCCTGCAGATGGCGGTGGTGCTCTCCTTCGCCTCGGGCAAGCCGGTCGTCAAGATCGGACGCATGGCCGGACAGTTCGCGAAGCCGCGCTCGTCGGACGTCGAGAAGCTCGACGGCGTCACGCTGCCGAGCTACCGCGGCGACATGATCAACGCCATGGAGTTCGATGCCGCGAGCCGGGCGCCCGACCCGCAACGCATGCTGCGGGCCTACAACCAGTCGGCGGCGACCCTCAACCTGCTTCGCGCCTTCGCACAGGGCGGCTATGCGGACCTTCACGAGGTGCACCGCTGGAACCTCGAATTCGTCGCCTCCGGGAAGGAGGCCGAGCGGTATCACGAGCTCGCCGACAGGATCGACGAGGCGATGACCTTCATGGCCTCCTGCGGCCTGACGTCGGAAGACACCCCGCAGCTCCGCGAGACCGATCTCTACACCAGCCACGAGGCGCTGCTGCTCGGATACGAGGAGGCGATGACCCGCGTCGATTCGATGACCGGCGACTGGTACGACACGTCGGCGCATCTGGTCTGGATCGGCGACCGGACCCGCCAGCCCGACGGCGCCCATGTCGAGTTCATGCGCGGCATCTCCAACCCGATCGGGATCAAGATCGGCCCGTCCCAGACCGTCGACGGGCTTCTCGAGCTGATCGACATCCTCAATCCGGGGAACGATCCCGGACGGCTGGTGCTGATCAGCCGCATGGGGCACGACCAGGTGCAGGCGAAGCTTCCGCCGCTGCTGCGCGCCGTCACCCGCGAAGGCCGCAAGGTCGTCTGGACCTGCGATCCCATGCACGGCAACACGATCAAGAGCAGCAACGGCTACAAGACCCGGCCGTTCGAGCGCATCCTGCGCGAGGTGGAGGGCTTCTTCGCGGCCCACGACGCCGAAGGCACCCATGCCGGCGGCATCCATGTCGAGCTGACCGGGCAGAACGTCACCGAGTGCACGGGCGGCGCCCAGGCGATCTCGGACGAGAACCTGTCCGACCGCTACCACACGCATTGCGATCCGCGGCTCAACGCGTCGCAGTCGCTCGAGCTGGCCTTCCTCGTGAGCGAGCATCTCAAGGAGCAGCGCCGCGGAAACGGACGGGGCGCCGCCGGCCGCAACGCCGCCTAGGCGCCGCCGCCGGCCGCAATCGTCGCGGGATGCCCGACACGCTCGACATCGCGCTTGCGCAGATCAACCCGACCGTCGGAGATGTCGTCGGCAACGCCGCGCGCCTGCGCGCGGCGCGCGCGCGCGCAGGCGCGGAGGGCGCCGAGCTCGTCGTCACCAGCGAGCTTGCGGTCTCCGGCTACCCGCCCGAGGACCTCGTGCTCAGGCCGATCTTCCAGGAGACCGTCCGGCGCGAGGTCGAGGCGCTCGCGCGCGAGACCGGCGACGGCGGGCCGGCGATGCTGGTCGGCGCTCCATGGCTCGAGGACGGCAGGCTGTGCAACGCGGCGCTGCTGCTCGACGGCGGCGAAATCGCGGCCGTCCGCGTCAAGCACGACCTGCCCAACTACGGCGTGTTCGACGAGAAGCGGGTCTTCTCCGCGGGGCCGCTCCCGGGGCCGGTGAATTTCCGCGACGTGCGCATCGGCGTCATGATCTGCGAGGACATGTGGACCGACGAGGTCGCCGAGTGCCTCCAGGAGTCCGGCGCCGGGATCCTCGCCGTGCTCAACGGGTCGCCGTTCGAGCAGGACAAGTGGGACACCCGGCTCGCGCTCGCGGTCGCGCGCGCCACCGAATGCCGGCTGCCGCTGATCTACGTCAACCAGGTCGGCGGCCAGGACGAGCTCGTCTTCGACGGCGCGTCCTTCGTCGTCGGCGCGGACGGCGCGCTGCTGGCCGCGGCGCCGGCGTGGCGCGAGGACGTCCTGACGACCCGCTGGACGCACGCCGGCGCGGGCTGGAGCTGCGAGCTGGCCGGACGCGCCCCGCCGCCCGAGGGCCTCGACGGAATCTACCGGGCGATGATGCTCGGCCTTCGCGACTACGTGGACAAGAACGGCTTCCCCGGCGTCATCATCGGCCTCTCGGGCGGCATCGATTCGGCGCTCACGGCCGCGATCGCGGTCGACGCGCTCGGCGCCGGCCGCGTGCACTGCGTGATGATGCCGTCGCCCTACACGTCCGCGGCCAGCCTCGAGGACGCCGCGGCGGCGGCGGAGCTGCTCGGCGCCCGGCTCGACACGATCACCATCGAGCCGGCGATGGCCGCCTTCGACGCCATGCTCGCCGGGCCGTTCGCCGGCACCGAGGCCGACACCACCGAGGAGAACATCCAGGCGCGCGCGCGCGGCCTGACGCTGATGGCGCTGTCCAACAAGACCGGGGCGATGGTGCTGTCGACCGGCAACAAGTCGGAGATGTCGGTCGGCTACGCGACGCTCTACGGCGACATGTGCGGCGGCTATTCGGTCCTCAAGGAT
>CAXXTG010000114.1:0-13585 GCA_963666855.2 Vicinamibacterales bacterium | reverse complement strand
CGACCTCGGCGCGCTGGAAGCGGCGGCCTCCGGGGCGGGGGAGACCTACGCCGGTCTCGCCCGCGGTCTGTCCGAGCGCCGCCGCGCGGCCGCGGACCGGCTGGCGCGGGCCGTCGAGGGCGGCCTGGGCGACCTCGCGATGGCGCGGACGCGGTTCGAGGTCGTCTTCGACGAGGCGGCGGACGGCGGGGCGGCCTGGACGGACCGGGGCGTCGACCGGGCCGAGTTCTACTTCTCGGCCAATCCCGGCGAGCGGGTGCGGCCCCTCGCGCGCATCGCCTCGGGCGGCGAGCTCTCCCGCCTCATGCTGGCCCTGCGGACCGTCATCTCCACCGACGCGCCGGGCCGCACCCTGGTCTTCGACGAGGTCGACGCGGGCGTCGGCGGAGAGGCGGCCGAACGGATCGGGGCCCGGCTGCACGGGTTGGCGGGGCGGTACCAGGTGCTCTGCATCACGCACCTGCCGCAGATCGCGGCGTACGGCGCCAACCACCACCGGGTCACGAAGGCGGTCCGCGGCGGCCGGACGCTGGCCGCGGTCGACCGGCTCGACGGCGAGTCGCGGGCCTCGGAGATCGCGCGCATGATGACCGGGACGCGGGTCTCGGGTACCGTGTTGGAGAGCGCGCGCGAACTGCTGGCGCCGGCGGCGGCGCGGAAGCGGAAGGGGAGCGCCGCGCAGGTCGGCGCCGGCGGCGGGAACCCCGGGGCGGCGCCGCCGACGCGGAAGGGGAGAACCCGGTAGCGCGGCGGCGCGCGGACCGGCATGGAACCGGGCGTCCGCGCCGCAGAACGGCGCGGATTCCTGAAGGATTGGGTTGGGCGGCCGGGCGCGCCGCCAGGCGGCGCGCGCCGGGCAGGAAAGGCGACCCGTGGCGAGGAAGTACTTCATCGAGACGTTCGGCTGCCAGATGAACGTCCACGATTCGGAGCGGCTCGCCGGCCTGCTCGACCAGGCGGGCTACGAGGCGGCCGGGGCCGTCGACGACGCGGATCTCGTGGTCATCAACACCTGCAGCGTCCGGGAGCGGGCCGAGGAGCGGCTGTACACCGAACTCGGCATGGTGCCCCGCCGCCCCGGCGGCGGGCGCCCGGTCGTGGCCGTCACCGGCTGCGTCGCGCAGCAGGAGGGCCGCGCCCTCCTGGAACGCGGCCAACGCGTCGACCTCGTGGTGGGCACGCAGGCGCTGAGTCGGCTCCCGGCCATGGTGGACGGGTTGACCGCCCGCCGGCCGGAGCGCGTCGACGTCAACCCCTACGACAACGTGTCGTTCCCGCTGGGGGTGGCCCGCCGGTCGAACCCGGTGACGGCGGCGGTCACCGTCATCGAGGGCTGCAACGACTTCTGCGCGTTCTGCGTCGTGCCGTACACGCGGGGCCACGAGCGGATGCGGCCGGCGGCGGAGATCGTCGACGAGGTGCGGCACGCCGCCGACGAGGGCCACCGCGAGGTCCATCTCCTCGGCCAGATCGTGAACCACTACACGGCCCCCGACCGCCCCGGCTGCGACTTCGCGGGGCTGCTCGAGCTGGTGAACGACGTGCCGGGCATCGAGCGCATCCGGTTCGCGAGCCCGCACCCGCGCCACGTCACCGACCGCATGATCGCGGCCATGCGCGCCCTCCCGAAGGTCTGCCCGCACCTGCACCTGCCCGTGCAGTCGGGGTCGACGGCGGTGCTGGCGCGGATGCGCCGGCGCCACACGCGCGACGACTACCTGCGCCTCGTCGACCGGCTGCGGGCGGCGATGCCGGACATCGCGTTGTCGACCGACGTCATCGTCGGCTTTCCGGGCGAGACCGACCGCGACTTCGAGGACACCCTCAGCCTGACCCGCCGGGTGCGGTACCACAGCATGTTCTCGTTCAAGTACTCCGAGCGGCCGAACACCCTGGCGTCGAAGCGGCTCGACGACGACGTGCCCGCGGCCGAGAAGACGCGGCGCATCGTCGCCCTTCAGGAACTGCAGAAGGGCATTCAGTCCGCGATCCACCGCCGGCGGGTCGGCGACGTCGTCGAGGTCCTGGTCGACTCGACGAGCCGCCGGCGCGCCGCCGAGCTGGCCGGCCGCACCGGCGGGAACACCGTGGTCAACTTCCGCGCCGATTCCGGCGGGACGGCCTCCGGGGACCTGATGGGCCGCCTCGTCAGCGTCCGCGTCACCGACAGCGGACCGTTCAGCCTCCGGGGCGAGCTGGCCGGTCCTCCGGCCGATCACGCGGCCCCGCCGCCCGGGCGCGGCGCGGCCACGGCGCTCCCGGGGGCGGCGGGGTAGCGCCCGGAGGCAGCGGAGGTACCGATGCAGGTCGAGATGTCCATCAAGGGGCTGATGGTGGATCCCATCACCAACATGCCGATCGTGATCCTGCACGACGCCGGGGGTCAGCGGGTCCTGCCGATCTGGATGGGCGTCTTCGAGGCGAACGCCATCGCCCTGCAGATCGAGAACGTGTCGCCCCCGCGGCCGATGACCCACGACCTGCTCCGCAACGTCATCCACGATCTGAGGGCGGACGTCCGCAAGGTGGTGGTCAGCGACCTGAAGGACAACACCTTCTACGCCGTCATCCACCTCGTCGCGCAGGGCGAGCCGGTGGCCATCGACGCCCGACCGAGCGACGCCATCGCGCTGGCGCTGCGCGTGCGGGCGCCCATCTTCGCCGAGGATGCCGTCATCGACCGCGCGAAGTCGCTGAACATCACGCCCGACAAGGGCGACTCCGAGCGTCTTCAGAAGTGGCTGGAGGCCCTCGATCCCGACGATCTGGGGAAAGTACAAGATGTGAACCGCCGCGTTCCTTGACACCCCGTCGGGACCGTTCCTACAATGGGGCCGCGGTCGGACCGAGCGTCCCACCGGATCCCCGGCGCGAATCCCGCCAGCAGCCGCTCGCCATGATCGTCGCGATCGCCAATCAGAAGGGCGGCGTCGGCAAGACCACCACCGCGATCAATCTCGCCGCCGCGCTGTCGCTCCGCCAGGGACGGACCCTGCTGATCGACCTCGACCCGCAGAGCAACAGCACGCTCTCGTTCATCGACCGCACGACCATCACCCGCTCGGTCTACGACGCGTTCGCGGAGCGGGACTGCTCGCTCGAGGACATCGTCCTGCCGGCCGAGCAGCAGGAGAACCTGTCCGTCGCGCCCGCCCAGATCTCGCTGGCCAAGCTCGAGGCGCGCATGGTGGGCGAACTCGACGCCCACTTCAAGCTGAAGGACCTGCTGGCCCCCCTCGCGGACCGATTCCGCTACGTCGTCATCGACTGCCCGCCGACCCTCGGCCTCCTCACCGTCAACGCGCTGGTCGCCGCGACCCATCTGCTGATCCCGATCCAGTCGTCGTACTTCGCGCTCGAAGGCACGGACGACCTGCTGGAGACCATCGAGAAGGTCAGGACCCGCGCCAATCCGAGCCTGGAGATGATCGGCGTGCTCATCACCATGCACGACCGCCGCACCTCCCTCGGCCGGGACATCCGCGCCCAGATCAACAAGGTCTTCGGCACCAAGGTGTTCAAGACGGTCATCTCGAAGAACGTGCGGCTGGAGGAGAGCCCCGCGTACCGCGAGTCGATCTTCTCCTTCGCGCCCGACTCGAAGGGCGCGTCGGACTACTACCGCCTGTGCGAGGAGGTCATCGACCGTGCCTAGAAGAGGACTCCCGAGCGTAGTCAAGATGCGCCACGACCAGCACTACGTGGAGGCCCTGGCCGCCTCCGCGGGCGTTCCCCTCGGCCGCGTGGTCCCCATCGACCAGATCGATCCCAACCCCGACCAGCCCCGGCAGGTCATGGGCGACCTGTCGGAGCTGATGGCCTCGATCGCCGAGAAGGGCATCATCGAGCCCCTCATCGTGCGGCAGCGGCGCGGGCGGTTCCAGATCGTGGCCGGCGAGCGGCGCTATCAGGCCGCGGTCCGGCTGGCCCTCGCCGAGGTGCCCGTCGTCATCCGCGACGTCGCCGACGACGAGATGATCGAGATCGCGCTGATCGAGAACCTGCAGCGCAAGGATCTCAGTCCCTTCGAGGAGGCCGAGGCGCTGCACACGCTGGTCCGGGATCACGGCTTCCGTCACGAGGACCTGGCGCGGCGGATCGGCAGGTCGCGCACCTCGGTGACCGAATCCCTCGCGCTGCACGCCATGCCGGAAGAGGTCCGGGAGCTGTGTCGGCTGGCCGACATCACCTCCAAGTCTCTGCTGTTGCAGGTGGTTAGGCAGGGCGACCCGCAGAAGATGGTCGCGTTCGTCGAGCAGTTGACCCGCAACGGCGCGCCGGCGACGCGCGAGCAGGCGAGAGCCGTCGCGGCCCGCCAGAGCGACAAGCGGAAGCCGGGGCGTCCCCGGGCCTTCGTGTTCAAGTACGTCCCGCCCGCCAAGAGCTTCAACCTGAGCCTGAAGTTCCGGAAGTCCGAGGTCGAGCGCGACGAGATCATCTCGGCCCTCACCGAGATCATCGAAGAGTTGCGGCGCGCGGAGTGACCGGACGGCGCGTGCGCCCGCCGCACCGGGCGTTTCCAAACACACCAAACTTAACATAACGCCCCTTATCGGACCCACGAAGTGGGTCCGATCAAGGGGTTTGGCGGCGCGGCGTTTGTGGGCGGTGTTGGCGGGAGTTCGGCGGCTCGGCGGTTCCGATCAAGGAGCCGCCGGGCAGCCGTTTGCGGTGCGGCTTCCCGGGCGGCGGACTGGTACAATCTCGGGGTGATGTTCCGTCTGCTCGACCGCTACGTTCTGCGGGAGACGCTGTCGCCGGTCCTCCTGAGTCTGCTGGTCTTCACGTTCCTGACGATGATCGACCCGATCATGCGTCAGGCCCAGGACCTGATGGCCAGGGGCGTGGACGGTTGGACGATCGCGCGGCTCATGCTGACGCTCGTGCCGCAGGGGCTCGGCATCACGATTCCGATGGCGGTGCTCAGCGGTCTGCTGATGGGCTTGGGCCGGCTGTCGGGAGATCGGGAGATCGTCGTCATGCAGGCGTGCGGCGTGAGCATCTACCGCCTGCTGCGCCCCGTCCTCGTGCTGACCGTCGTCGCCGCCGCGGCCACGTGCTACACCCTCGTCGTCCTGCTGCCGGACTCGAATCAGGCGTTCCGAGAGATCGTCTATCGGACCGTTGCGGCGGGGACCGCGAACGACATCAAGGCGCGCGCCTTCTATCAGGGCCTGCCCGGCATGGTCCTCTACATCAACGAAGTGGACGTCCAGGGCACCGGTTGGTCCGGCGTCTTCCTGGCCGACACCCGGGAAGCCGACGCGCCGGTGGTCTACGTGGCGGACGAGGGCCGCATCGTGCTCGACCCGGAGAACCGGCAGGTCGACATCGTCCTGGCGTCGGGGGCCGCGCACGACGTCGACCCGGCCGATCCCGGCACCTACAACGTGAACCGCTTCGACGAGATCGTGTTGGGCCTCGACGCCGACGAGGTCTTCGAGGCCGGCACCCTGGCGCGGGGGCTGCCGGAAATGACCATCGCCGAACTGCGGGCGCGCGCGGCGGCGATCGAGGCGAGCGGGGCCTCGCCGCACAACCCCATCATGCAGATCCACCAGAAATTCTCGTTTCCGGTGGCCTGCCTCGTGTTCGGGTTCATCGGCCTCGGTCTCGGCGTCACCACCCGCAGGGACGGCAAGCTCGCCAGCTTCGCCCTGGGCATCGGCGTCATCTTCGCGTACTACATCCTGATGTACGGCGGGCAGGGGCTGGCCCGGGGCGCCCTCCTGTCTCCCCACTGGGCGGTGTGGATCTGCAACATCGCGCTGGGCGCGTTCGGGGTGGCGCTGGTGGTGTGGCGCGCCCGCTTCGGGGAGCGCCGCCTCCTGCCCGCCCTGCCCGGCCGGCGGGGCCGGCCGCCATCGCCGCCGCCGCAGGACGGCGATGGCGCGGCCGCCGGCGATGCGGGCGCGGGACGGGGGGTGAGCCTGGGCCGGGGGATCGGCTGGGGCGTGGGCCTGCTCGATCGCTACGTCGCCAAGCAGTACCTCAAGCTGGTCGCCCTCTCGTTCGTCGGGCTGCTCGGCATCTTCTACATCGTGACGTTCTTCGAAATCGCCGACCGCCTGTTCAGGGGCGACACCACGCTGGACATGGTGCTGGAGTACTTCTGGTACGCCACCCCGCAGTTCGTGTACTACGTCCTGCCCATCTCGGCCCTCGTGGCCACGCTGATCACGGTCGGCCTGTTCACGAAGACGAGCGAGCTCACGGTCATGAAGGCGTGCGGCATCAGCCTCTACCGGGCCGCCCTGCCCCTCTTCCTCTTCGCGATGGTCTGGAGCGGCGCGCTCTTCGGCATGAGCGAGAGCTTCCTGGCCGACGCCAACCGCCGGGCCAACGAGCTTCGCCGCGTCATCCGCGGGGGCGCCCCGGAGTACGTCGACATCCTGCAGCGGCGCTGGCTGATGGACGAGGACGGCGCCATCTACAACTACCGCCACTTCGACCCCGTCGCGGTCGCGTTGAACGGGGTCACCGCCTACCGGTTCGCCGAGGACGGATGGCGCCTCGCCGAGCGGGTGTTCGCGGAGACGGCCGTCCACGACGCGGAGTGGCGGGGCCGGGACGTGTGGGTGCGGGAGTTCGGGGCGGACCGCAGCCCCGGCGCGTTCGAGACGGGCGCTCTGCTCCCGTTGCCGCTCGCCCCGCCGGCGTCTTTCGCGACGGAGCGGCCGGACGCCGAGCGGATGAACTACCGCGAGCTGGACCGATACATCGGCGAGCTCTCGGCCAGCGGGTTCGACGTGGTGCCGTTGCGGGTCGAGCTGCAGCGCAAGCTGTCCTTCCCCCTCGTCACCCTGATCCTGACCCTGATCGCGGTGCCCTTCGCGGTCACCATGGGCCGGCACGGGGCGCTGTCCGGCATCGGCATCGGCCTCATGCTGGCCCTCTCCTACTGGGTCGTCGTCAGCATCTTCGCCGCCGTCGGCAGCGCCGGCGTCCTGACTCCCCTCCTCGCCGCCTGGGCCCCCAACGTGCTCTTCGGAGGCTCGGCCGTCTACCTGCTGCTGGCGGCGCGGACCTGAACCGGCGCGCGGCGGGCCGTCGACGAGTTCGGGCCCCGGGCCGGTCGGCGCGCAATTGTCTGAATCATCGGACCGCCGAGGCGGTCCATCGCCCGGTGGGCCGCGCGAGCCGGAGGGCGTCCGGGCGCGCGCCTACAGCCCGGCCGCGCCGCGGAGGGCTTCCGCCTTGTCGGTCCGCTCCCAGGTGAAGTCGGGCTCACATCGGCCGAAGTGGCCGAAGGCGGCCGTCTGCCGGTAGATGGGCCGGCGCAGATCGAGGGTGTCGATGATGCCCTTGGGCGTCAGCGAGAAGTGCTCCCGGACCAGTTCGCCGATGCGATCCTCGTCGATCCTGGCGGTTCCGAACGTGTCGACGAGCACCGACACGGGGTCGGCGACGCCGATGGCGTAGGCCAACTGCACCTGCACGCGGTCGGCGAGGCCGGCCGCGACGCAGTTCTTGGCCACGTAGCGGGCCATGTAGCTCGCGGAGCGGTCGACCTTGGTGGGGTCCTTGCCCGAGAAGGCCCCGCCGCCGTGGGGCGCCGCGCCGCCGTAGGTGTCGACGATGATCTTGCGGCCGGTCACGCCGGCGTCGCCGTTGCGGGCCCGCCCGTCACGAAACGGCCGGTCGGGTTGACGAGGACGCGGGTCTTCTCGTCGAGGAGCGACGCGGGGATGATGGGCCGGACGACGTGCGTCGTCACATCGTCGTGGATGCGGTCGTTGGCGACGTGGTCCCCGTGCTGGCTCGACACCACGACCGTGTCGACCCGCACCGGCGTGTCGCCGTCGTACTCGACGGTCACCTGCGACTTGCCGTCGGGCCGCAGGTAGTCGATGACGCCGTCGCGCCGGGCCCGCGACAGGCCGCGGCACAGGTCGTGGGCCAGCGAGATCGGCAGCGGCATCAACGACTCGGTCTCGCGGCAGGCGTAGCCGAACATCAGGCCCTGGTCGCCGGCGCCGCCGGGGTCGACCCCCATCGCGATGTCCGGCGACTGCTCGTGGATGGAGGACAGCACCGCGCACGTGTCGGCGTCGAACCCGAACTTGGCGCGCGTGTACCCCACCTCGCGGATCGCGTCCCGCGCCGCCGCCGTGAAATCGGGCGACCCGGCGCACGTGATCTCGCCGGCGATCAGCACCAGCCCCGTCGTCAGCAGCGTCTCGCAGGCGACGCGGCCGGTCGGGTCCTGGGCGAGGACGGCGTCCACGATGCCGTCCGAGACCCGATCCGCGATCTTGTCGGGATGGCCCTCGGTGACGGATTCCGACGTGAAGAGATAGTGCCCGGTCCGGCGCATGTGGCGTGCTCCTTGCTGCGTGATGGTTGCGGGCGGCCGGCGACCGCGCCGGCCGGGTGACCGGTGCCGCCGTGGTCCGCGGAAGCGCTTGTGCGGGGCGACTGCGGGCGGCCGGCGCGTACAGCCGACCCGCCGCCCGCATCGGCAACCGCTAACGATACCATCGACCCGCCGCGCGAATCAACGCGGCCGGCGAGGCGGGCACGGCTCACGCCGGCCGGCGAATCCCGTCGTGGCCCGCCCCCGGCCTCGCGCCGGGGACACGGTGCGGAACGGCTCACACCCGGGGATGGAACTCGTTCGATCGGCCTCGGCCGCGCATCGAGGACGTGGGTATCGGACCGCCTCACGCCCGGGGGTGGAGTCGCCCAGTGCGGCGCGTGGCGCGCTTGAGGAGTCGGACGGCCTCACGCCCGGGGGTGGAACTCGTCGTGGATCGCGCGCAGCCGCGCGTCGAGGACGTGGGTGTAGATCTGCGTCGTCGAGAGGTCGGCGTGGCCCAGCAGGGTCTGGATGACGCGCAGATCCGCGCCCCGCTCCAGGAGGTGGGTGCCGAAGGAGTGGCGGAGGGTGTGGGGGCTGAGCTCCCGCGGAAGCCCGGCTTGGCGGCCGTACTTCTTGACGATCGTCCAGAACCCGACCCGGGTCAGGACTCCCCCGTCCCGCGCGTTCAGGAACAGGTGGACCGATTGGCGGCGCTTCAGCAGGACCGGCCGCCCCGAAGCGAGATAGTCGCGGGTCCACGCCGCCGCCGCCTCCCCCACCGGGACCATCCGCTCCTTCGCGCCCTTTCCCAGGCACGTGAGCAGGCCGCGGTCGAGGTCGACGTCGCCGACCCGCAGGCCCACCAGCTCGCTGACCCGCATGCCGGTCGCGTAGAGCAGCTCGAGGAGGGCGCGGTCGCGCAGGCCGGCGGGGGCGCCGGTGTCGGGCTGCTCGAGGAGGCGGTCGACCTCGTCGAGCGACAGGAACCGGGGCAGCGCCGGCCACGCGCGGGGCGCGTGGACGTCGTCGGCGGGGCTCGCCGCCAGCCGGCCGTCGAGCACGAGGAACCGGTAGAAGCCCCGCACGCTCGCGACGTGGCGCGCCACCGACCGGGGCGACAGCCCCGACACCATGAGCTCGCGCACGAACGCCTCGAGGCGGCCCCGGTCGAGCGCCGCGGGCGGCAGGTCCAACTGCCGGGCGAAGGCGCACAGACGCGCGAGGTCGCGCCGGTACGCGAGCACGGTGTTCGGGGAGAGGCGGCGCGACACGCGCATCTCGTCGAGGAAGCCGATCACCTCCGGCGGCGCGTCGTCGGGGCCGGGCGCCGATTGTCCGGGCCGTTTTCCGCGTTGTATACTCTCCACCATAGACATTTATCGGCAGGAAGGGTCGATGGGTCGAGGCGGGTTCCCGTCCGGCTCCCGCGACCGAATCCGGGCCAGGGTACCAGCCATGCAGAGACGTTTCCTCCTTCTCTCCGGGTTCCTTGCGGTTCTCTCCGCAACGGCGGTCGCCGCCGCCGCGATGCAGGCCGCGCCGGCCGACTTCCCGACCCAGTTGAACGAGTACGTGCAGGTCCAGGAGGCGCTGGCCGCCGACGACTTCGAGACCGCGAGGGCCGAGCTCGAGGAGTTCGCCGCCATCACCGACGAGGCGACCCGGGCCCTCGCGATGCACGCGCTCGAGGCCGGCGGCATCGAGGAGATGCGCGCGCGCTTCAAGCCGCTCTCGGAGTCGCTGGCCGAGCAGGCCCTGCCCCAGGGCTTCGCGCGCGCCTACTGCCCGATGTACGACAACGGGTCGGCCTGGGTGCAGCGCGACGGCCCCGTCCGCAACCCCTACTACGGCGCGTTCATGCTCACCTGCGGCGTCGTCGACGCGGCGGCGGGAGCCCACATGGACCACAGCCCCCAGCACGGCGGCACCGTGTTCATGGCCCCCGACAGCTTCCACCACATCGAGGGCACGTTCCCCGAGCCGGGGCTGTTCCGGCTCTACGCGACCGACAACTACCGCGAGCCGGTGGACGTCAGCACCTGGACCGGCCGCGCCGTCACCCTCGAGGAGTACGACGAGGCCACCGACGAGTTCGTCGAGGTCAGGGCGTTCGACCTTTTCCCGAGCCCCGACGGCGCGTTCCTCGAGGCCCTCATCCCGACGTCCGACCCCAACTACGACGCCCCGGCCGAGTTCGCCGCGAAGGTCATCTTCCAGGACGACTTCCCGGCCGAGCGCTTCGACTTCATCTTCGGCGCGCTGACGACGGAGGAGGCCGTCGCCGACGCCCTCCCGCCCGCCGTCTTCGGCGGTGACACGCCCGAGGCGGTGCCCCTGGCCCAGCGCATCCTGCCCGACATCCCCGACACGGCGTTCGGGATCGCGACCGAGATCGCGTCGCGCGACCAGCAGATTCAGGACCTCATCGCCCGCGGGGCGTTCACCGAGATATTCATCCCCGCCCTGCAGGCCAAGGAGCTGGCCCTCGCCCTGCAGCGGGCGGCGACCGACCTGCCGGCGGCGAGCGGCGACCAGATCCGGATCGCGGTCCGCCACCTCGTGCGATCGGCCTACTTGCTGGACTGGTACGGCGACCTCGGCAACAAGAACAACGTCGACAACGCCTACGCCGTCTTCGGGGGCGCGGTCGGCGAGATCAACGCCGTCTACGACATCCAGTGACGCCGGCGCCTCTGCAGCTTCGGGAGGATCATCATGCGACGGCATACGCCAACCGCCATCGGCCTCGCCGCCGTCGGGGCCATCGTGCTGCTCGGCGGCGTGACGCGCGGGCACACCCCGATCGCGTCGCGGTTCACCTACAACGAGCACATCTACCCCATCTTCGAGCGCCAGTGCGGGAGCTGCCACGTCGAGGGCGGCATCGGCCCCATGTCGCTGCTGACATACCGCGAGGCGTACCCGTGGACCCAGTCGATCCGCGAGGAGATCCTCGGCCTGCGCATGCCCCCGTGGAAGGCCGAGGACGGCTTCGGCAGCTTCAGCAACGGCCACGTGCTGCCGGCCCACGAGATGGACATGCTGCTGGAGTGGTCGGCAGGCGGGTACCCGCAGGGTCCGCGCCACCTGACCCCGCCCGCGCCGCCGCCGAACACGGGATGGAACCTCGACGAACCGACGGTGGCGATTCCCCTCCCCGAGCCGTTCGTCTTCGACGCCGGCACGTCCGAGACGGTCCGGTACTTCGTGCTGCCCACGGATCTCGGCGCCGACCGGTCGATCCGCGCGATCGACGTCCTGCCCGAGAGCCGGGCCGTCGTGCGCCACGTCTCGGTGTACGTGGACACGACGGGCGGGGCCCGGGCCGCCGACGCCGCGGACGCGGGACCGGGGTTCGCCTCGGGGTTCGAGAGCCCGGAGCCGGTCGCGGTGTGGTGGCCGGGTCAGCAGATCGAGGTGCTCGAGGGCATCGGCTATCCCCTGCCGGCGGGGGCCGACCTCGTGGCGCGGATCCTCTACAAGAAGACCTGGATCACCGAGGGGCAGGCGTTCACCGACCGGACGCGGCTCGGCCTGCATCTCGCGGACGGCGGCGCCGGCGCCATCGAGCAGACGGTCGTCGATGCGGCCGCCGAGCCGGCCGGCCGCGAGCTGACCTTCCGCCACGTCTTCGACGACGAGACCACCCTGCTCGCCCTGCTGCCGGAGGTCGCGGTGGGCTCCCGGGAGCTTCAAGTCGAAGGGGTGCTGCCGGACGGATCGCGACAGCCGCTGCTGCTGATTAGGGAGCCGGACCCCGCTTGGCCGACGCGTTACTGGCTCGAAGAGCCGCTCGACCTGCCCGCGGGCAGCGAGCTGCAGGTGACGGCGACCCTGGAGCCGGGCGCCGGCCCCGGCGAAGTGCCGTCGCTATTCGCCAGCGACGCCCCCATGCGCCTGCTGGTGGACCACACCAGGCGTCCGCCGGCCGCGGACTGACCCGATCGGGGGGGGCGGCCGCCGTCCTTCGGCCGGAACCCGCCCCCCCGGTCGGCGCACGGTTCGCCCGCTGTCAGGACGGGTTCGTTCCACGGAAACCCCTCGGGCCCCGAAGGAGCCGGGTTTACTCCGCATGGAAGCGCATGGCGGGGACGCGCCGAACCCGGCGCGCCTGCAGGCCGCGATCGACCGGGTCGTGTCGAGGCTCGATCCCGACCAGATCATCCTGTTCGGCTCCGGCGTCCGAAAGGAGATGACCGGCGACAGCGATCTCGATCTGCTGGTGATCACCGAACCACCGCCGGACAAGCCCGGAGCGCACCGGGAACACTGGGAGGCGCGGGACGGAGAGACCTACGACATCGACCTGATCTTGATGAGCCGGGCCACCGCCGAGGCCGGGCGCCACAGCACGACTCGAATTCAGGGAATCGCCCTGGAAGAAGGGCGGACCGTCTACACGCGGAACGGGCTCCTCGATCCGATCGGGACAGGCCCGACGTACGTGTGGAACGGGTGCGACATGGTCAAGAAGACCCGGTTCGAGCCGGAGGAGGCGACCCGGCTGCTCGGACACGCCGAAGAACATTGGCGATTCGCCCAGGATCCGGAGACCACCCCGTCGATGCGGTGCATACAACTGCAGGCGTCGATGGAGCACGCCCTGAAGGCGCTGATCATCGCGCAGGGAGAACGGGTCCGCCACAAGCACACGCTGAACGACCTCTGGGACGACGTCGAACAGCGGGGCGAACGGATCAATGCCGTCCAGGATCGGAAGGCGCTGGACATCCTGACGGCATACGGCGGAAGGCTGCAATACGACGAACCGCGGCCGGAAGAAGACCCGACGAAGACGTGGGAAGCCGCGAGAACCGGCGGCGGGGACGTCCTGAACCACGCGAAGAGTCGAGTCGCGCAACTGATCGTCGAGACGACTGAACGTCTCCAGGCGCAGGACGCCGCGGGCCGACGACGCAACCAGCCCGCAAAAACCAGTTCAGGCTCGAGTTGAAGGCACCTGCCTGCGCGCCCTTCAGTCTACAGCCGGCCCGTCGCCTTCAGCAGCTCCGCGTTCAGCACCGCCGCCCCCGCCGCGCCGCGGACGGTGTTGTGCCCCATCGCCACGAACTTGTAGCCGAGGACCGGGCAGGGGCGGAGCCGGCCCACGCACACCGTCATGCCGCGGTCGCGGTCGGCGTCGAGCCGCGGCTGCGGGCGGTCCTCTTCGTCCATGTAGAGCACGGGCCGCGCCGGGGCGCCCGGCAGGTCGAGCTCCTGCGGACGGCCGCGGAAGCCGCGGACGGCCTCGACGATCTCGTCGACGGCGGGGGCCTCGTCGAG
>CAXXTG010000113.1:0-3302 GCA_963666855.2 Vicinamibacterales bacterium | reverse complement strand
ACTCGATCGACGGCGGCCAGACGCTGCTGGTCGGCGACGTGCTGCAAGCCCAGGGCCTGGGGGTCGGCGAACTGTCCGACCGTCGCGGTCACCAACGGCACGCCCGACCCCGCCGCCTTTGCAGCGGTCCGCAACAACCCGAACTGCTTCACGTTCCACCAGCCGTTCCTCGGCGCGCCGGACGACGGTCTGCCCGGCGGGTTCACGCCGCAGTTCGGCGGCGACGTCTACGACTACTCGCTGGTCTCCGGCGTGCGCGGGACCACGGCGACCGGGCTCAACTGGGACATCAGCGGCAGCACCGGCCGGAACCACGTGCAGACCTTCATCTTCGACACCGTCAACGCCTCGCTCGGCCCCGACAGCCCGACCCGGTTCGAGCCGAACCTGCTGCAGCAGACCGAAACCAGCCTCAACGCCGACATGTCGTACGCCGCCAGCGACATGATCAACGTCGCCGGGGGCCTCGAGTGGCGGAACGAGCAGTACCACCTCGGCGAAGGCGACCCGGCGTCGTGGGCGATCGGCCCGTACGGCGTACAGGGCTTCAGCTCCGCCTCGAACGGCTACAACGGCACCCGGCCCGAGAACGCCGGCACGTGGGACCGCGCCAACGTCGCCGCGTACGGCGACATCGAGGTCCACGGCACCGCCAACGAATGGAACCTCGGGGCCGCCGTCCGCATCGAGGACTTCTACGACAGCTTCGGCACCACGATGAACAGCAAGCTGTCGGGGCGGTACGGCTTCACCGACACGTTCGCGATGCGCGCCGCCGTCAGCAGCGGGTTCCGCGCCCCGACCCCCGGCCAGCAGAACGTGCTGAACGTGACGACCGAGTTCGACTACGCGCTGAACGACCTGATCAACAACGGCACCATTCCGTCCACCTCGCCGGTCGCGGCGCTGCGGGGCGGGATGCCCCTGCAGCCGGAAGAGTCGATCAACTACTCGCTCGGGTCGGTCGTCGACACCGGGCCGTTCACCTTCACCGCCGACTTCTTCCGCATCAACGTGTCCGACCGGCTCACCATCACCAGGAACTACAACCTCACGCCGGACGAGGTCACGACCCTGCTCGCCGACGGCATCGTCGAGGCCGGCAACCTGGCCGCGTTCCGCTTCTTCGTGAACGACTTCTCGACCCGCACGCAGGGGCTCGACCTCGTCGCCACCTGGACCCCGCCCGCCATCGGGGGACGGACGACGTTCAGCGGCATCTTCAACTACACCGACACCGCGGTGACCGAGTTCAGCGAGGAGCACTTCGACGCGGACCGCGTCACGTCCCTGACCCTGGGGCTGCCGAGGTCGCGCTGGAACATCGGGGTCAACCACGCCGCCGACCGCTGGACCCTGATGGCCCGCCTGCACTACTACGGCTCCTACTGGGATCGGGAGGACGCCCGCTCGGCGCTGGGCAGCGCCCTGTCGTACATGTACGACCTGTACGCCGGCAAGCCGCTGGTCGACCTCGAGATCAGCTTCCCGTTCAGCAACGCCACGCTGTCGATCGGCGCGCAGAACGTCTTCAACACGTACCCGGACCCGATAATCCGGGCGACGTCGACCGGCGTGGGCAACCGCTACGGCCAGTTCGGGCCGTTCGGCTTCAACGGCGGCTACTACTACACCCGCATCGGCTACGGGTGGGGCTCGTAGCCGACTCGACCCGGAAGACGGAGGCCGCGGGGCGCCGCGGCCTCCGCAACTTGGACTGGCGCCAGTTCAAGCCGTGGGGCTTCAGCGACGGCTACTGCCAAGCCAATAGGCCGACGGCCGACGCCCGCGTCGACTGCCGGTGGGCAGTAAGCGTGCAGAACGGCGCCGGGAGACGCGCTCTACGACTACCGCAGTTAACGGCCCGCGGGCGCTTTCGCCGGCCGCGGGCTTCGCCCTCGCGGCGGGCTTCGTGCTCGGCCTCCTCGCGTGCGTCCCCGCCGGGGCGGACCGGCATCCCGTCGTCGCCGCGTCCCTCCTCGGCGCCGCCGCGCTGCTCGCGGCGTGGGGGGGCGGGCTCTGCCTGTGGGCGGTGCGCGGCGGCCGGCGGCTGGCGCTCGAGGTCGCCCCCCGCCCCCAGCACTACGTCCAGGCCTGCGCCCAGGCGTCGGTCTTCCTCTACTGGGGCTGGCACTGGCCCCCCGTCCGCGACGCCGCCGTCCTCATCGCCGCCCAGGTCCTCTTCGCCTACGCCTTCGACCTCCTCCTCGCGTGGTCGCGGGGCGAGGCCGGCCGGCTCGGCTTCGGCCCCGTCCCCGTCGTCTTCAGCATCAACCTGTTCCTCTGGTTCGACGAAAGCCGGTTCCACCTCCAGCTCCTGCTCGTCGCGTTCGCGTTCGCGGCCAAGGCCCTCATCCGGTGGGAGCGCGACGGCCGGCGGGTCCACGTCTTCAACCCCGCCGCGTTCGCCCTCGCGGTCTTCGCGGCGGCCCTGATCGCCACCGGCACGAGCGACCTCACGCGGGCGCGGGACATCGCCGTCTCGCAGTTCTTCCCGCCGCACATGTACGTCTGGATCTTCCTCGCCGCCCTCCCCGGCCAGGTCCTCTTCGGGGTGGCGTCGATGACCCTCGCCGCGGTGGCCTCGACGTGGCTCTTCGGCCTCGTCTACTTCCAGGCGACCGGCGTCTACTACTTCTACGACGCGTACATCCCCATCGCCGTCTTCCTCGGCATGCACCTGCTGTTCACCGATCCCTCCACCGCCCCCCGCACCGACGGGGGGCGCCTGCTGTTCGGCGCCCTCTACGGGGCCGGGGTCGTGGCCGGCTACGCGCTGCTCGGCCGCGCCGGCGTCCCCACCTTCTACGACAAGCTGCTGCCGGTGCCCCTGCTGAACCTGTCCGTCGGCCTCCTCGACCGCCTCGCGCGTTCCGGGGCGCTCGGGCGGCTCGTCGCGGCGGGGCCCCCCCTCGGCGGCGAGGCCGCGCGCGGCTCCGGCCAGCCCCTTCCCGGCCGTGCCCCCGCCTTCGGCGGCGCGGCCGGCCGCGGCTCCGGCCGCACCCCGATCAGCGGCGACCAGGCCCCCCGCGGCTCCGGCCGCGCCCCCGCGCCGAGGTGGCGGCAGCTTGCCTACCTGGCGGCGTGGGTTGCCGTCTTCTTGGTCATGAGCGCGACGGGCGGCGTGGGCGACCATCACCCCGGCCAGTGGCTGCCGTTCTGGCAGCGGGCCTGCGCCGACGACCGCCCCGGCGCCTGCGCCTATTTGGCGGCCCGCCAGTCGGGCCACTGCGCCGGCGGCTCGGGCTGGGCCTGCAACGAGACCGGCATCCTTCTCGATACCCGGCCCGACGTGGCGGCCG
>CAXXTG010000112.1:0-4950 GCA_963666855.2 Vicinamibacterales bacterium | reverse complement strand
CCGACGGGCTGCCGGTGCGCCTGCAGGTGCAGTTGCACAAGTACCTGTGGGGGGCCGGGACGCGCGGCGTGTAGGACACCCGAATCACGCCATGGTCGATTCACCGCGGCGCCCGGCCGTCGTGCTGCTCAGCGGCGGCCTCGACTCGTACACCGCCGCCGCCATCGCCCGCGCCGACGGGTTCGCGCTGTACGCGCTGACTGTCCGCTACGGCCAGGTCCACGCCTGCGAGCTCGAGGCGGCGCGCCGGGTGGCGCGCGACCTCGCCGTCGCGCGCCACCTCGAGATAGACGTCGACCTCGCCGCGTTCGGGGGCTCGTCGCTGACCGGCGACGGCGCCGTCGAGCAGGACCGGCCGCCCGAGCGCCCCGGCATCCCCTCGACCTACGTGCCGGCCCGCAACACCGTGCTCCTGTCCCTCGCCCTCGGCTGGGCCGAGGCGCTCGGGGCCGCCGACCTCTTCATCGGGGTCAACGCCCTCGACTACTCGGGCTACCCCGACTGCCGCCCCGAGTACCTCGCGGCGTTCGAGCGGACGGCCCGGCTGGCCACGAGGGCCGGCGTCGAGGGCGCGCGCTTCCGCGTGCACGCCCCCCTGATCGACTGGACCAAGGCGCAGATCGTCGCCCGCGGCGCCTCGCTGGGGCTCGACTACGGCCTCACCCACAGTTGCTACGTCCCCGCCCCCGACGGCCGCCCCTGCGGCCGCTGCGACAGTTGCCAGCTTCGCGCCCGCGGCTTCGCCGAGGCGGGCCTGACGGATCCCTTGTTGGCGTGAAGGACAACCGACGGTCCGAGCGCGGGCACGCCCGGCGGCCTTCGCGCCCGCGGCTTCGCCGAGGCGGGCCTGACGGATCCGTTGTTGGTGCGATAGACAACCGGCGGCCCGGACGCGGGCGCGCCCGGCGGCCAGATCCAGATCCCGCCGGCGGAAGCGGGGACGTGCAACGGCCGGCCCGGGCGCGGGCACGCCCCAGACCGACCGCAGGGGGGCGGGGAAGTCCGACTCAGCTTTCGAGGACGGCGTTCAGCGAGATGGCGGCGTTCATCAGCTTCGAGATCGGGCAGCCGGTCTTCGCGTTGTTGGCCGCGGTGTCGAACGCCTCCCGGCTCGCGCCGGGGACGCGCGCCGTCGTCTCGAGGTGGATCTTCGTCACCGTCGGGCCGCTGTCGAGCATCTCCAGGGTCACCGTGGCGGCGGTGGTGACGTGGTCCGGGGTCAGCCCCGCCTCGCCGAGCTGGGCCGAGAGGGCCATCGAGAAGCAGCCCGCGTGGGCGGCCGCAATCAGTTCCTCCGGGTTGGTGCCGGCGCTCCCCTCGAACCGGGTGGCGAACGTGTACGCGGTGTCCGACAGCTCGCCGCTCGCGCTCGAGATCGCGCCGCTGCCGCCCTTGAGGTTGCCCTTCCAGACGGCCGATGCCTTGCTCTCCATGCGTCCTCCTGAGATTCCGGCGTGCCCCCGCGGGGGGGCGGGGCCGGACCGTTGTCCGTGGGTTTCCGGAGCCCCGGCGCAGAGACGCCAAGGCGCACAGACTCTAGATCGTTCGGTCGCCAAGCGCAACCGGTCCGCTCCGCGTCGGACGCCGCGTGGCGGCGGGGGCTATCTCAGCAGGATCGGCAGCCGAACGACGCGGGCCTCGTCGACGGTGACGATCAACGCGTGCACGCCGGACGGCCAGCGTCCGTCCGGCGAGACGAAGAACACGTCGCCGCGGACGCCGCCCCGGGCCTCGGTCCGGAGGACGCGGTCGGGAATCCGGTCGGAGCCGTCCGTGCCGAAGTCGAAGCGGCGGAAGCCCCAGTCGATCCGGCTCCGGGGAAAGGCGAAGGTCAGCGTGTCGGGCCAGTCGGCGCGGTCGTTCAGGAGGCGGAGCAGGCCGTCGGGGTCCCGACCCCGCTCGCGCTCGGTCGCGGGCGACGCCGCGGTGCCGTCGGGGCGGACCAGGGCGATGTCCTCCCGGCGGATCGTCAGGGCCTCGGCGGCGGCCAGCTCGAGGGTGATGACCAGCCACGGCGAGTCGTGATGGCGCTGCGAGTACCGGTACGAGGCGCTCGCCACGACGTCGCCGTCGTCGTAGGCCACGAGGTGGGGTTCTCCGAGGCGGGCGTCGGGGAAGCGGACGTTGGGGAAGTCGCCCTGGTTGAGGCGGAACGGCTGGGCCGGGGCCGCCGCGCCGCAGGCCAGAGCGACGACCGTGACGAGCAGAGTGGTCCGGATCGCGTGTGCCGTGGCGGAGGTCTGCATTGGCGCGCTCCTTGCCGGGCGGTCGTCGAACCGCCGGGCCGACCGCCCTCCCGCGCATGGTAACCGCAAGCGAAGGTGGCATCAACGTGAGGCGGTCGCCCGGGCGGCCGCCTCTGGACCGTCCCGCCGCGACCCCGTATGATGGCCGGCACGCGCGGAGGACGGTGTCGCCGCACGCGCCGGGATCTCCGCGGGCGCCGCTCGGCCGGCGGCCGCGGGTCGACGGGAGGTCGATCATGAAGAAGACGGCTGGACTGCTCGCGCTCCTCGTGGGGATGGGGCCGGGCCCGGGGTTCGCCCAGACGGCGGAAGACCTGATCAACGACGCGCGGACCCCCGGGGACGTGCTCGTCCACAGCATGGGCTACGACCGCAAGAGCTACAGCCCCCTCGACCAGATCGACAAGTCGAACATCCACCGGCTCGTGCCCATCTGGAGCACGAGCCTGATGAACCAGTCGGGCGAACTCGCCGCCCCGGCCATCCACGACGGGGTCCTCTACGCCATCAACGGAAGCTGGACCTTCGCCATCGACCTCGAGACGGGCCGGCAGATCTGGCGCACGCCGGTCGTCCTCGAGGAGGGGGCGCGGCGGCGCAGCAGCTTCAACCGGGGCGGCCCGGTGATCTACGAGGGCCGGCTCTTCCGGGTCACCGTCGACAACCACGTCCTCGCCCTCGATATGGAGACGGGCGAGGAGCTGTGGAACGAGAAGTTCGCGGACGGGGCCGAGGGCTACTACGCGACGGGGGCCCCCATGATCGCCAACGGGGTCCTCATCTCGGGGATGGCCGGCGGCGAGTCGACCACGCGCGGGTTCCTCGACGGCTGGGACCCCGCCACCGGCGAGAAGCTGTGGCGGCGCTACACCATCCCCGGCCCCGGCGAGCCCGGCCACGAGACGTGGCCCGCCGACAGCGACGCGTACCTGTACGGCGGGGCGCCGACGTGGCGCACCGGCTCGTACGACCCCGAGCTCGACCTCGTCTACTGGGGGACCGGCAACGCCGAGCCCTACGACCCGGCGACCCGCGGCGGGCTCGACAGCCTCTACGCGTCGACGGTGCTCGCGATCCGCCCGAGGACCGGCGAGATCCACTGCTACTACCAGTACACCCCCAACGACGTGTACGACGTGGACGGCATCGACGAGCAGGTGCTGGCCGAGCTCGAGGTCGACGGCGAGATGCGCAAGGTGATGATCCAGGCCAACAAGAACGGCTTCCTCTACACCGTCGACCGCACCGACTGCTCGCTCATCGCCGCCCACCCCTACGTCTTCGTCAACTGGGCCACCCACATCGACCTCGAGACGGGCCGGCCGGCGCTGACCGACCTCTACCGCGACTTCCTCGCCGGCGAGGAGGTCTACATCTGGCCGTCGCGCGGCACCAACGCCGTGCCCATCGCCTTCAACCCCGACACCGGCCTCATCTACTCGACGACGTGGCACGTGCCCCGCATCCAGCGGCTCCTCCCCGAACCGCAGGAGTTCGTGCTCGGGGCGAGCTCGACCGGGGTCACCAACCGCTTCCCGGTGGTCGAGCCGGGGGACCTGCTCGGGCACATCGTGGCCATCGACCCGCTGACCGGCGAGAAGAAGTGGGAGATCCCGATGCACGACTTCCCCAGCTCGGCCGGGGTGCTCGCGACCGGCGGGGGGCTGCTCTTCACCGGCAAGATCACCGGCGAGTTCGTCGCCCTCGACGAGGAGACCGGCGAGACCCTCTGGGAGTTCCAGACCGGGTCGAGCGTCAACGCGACCGCGGTCACCTACACCCTGAACGGCCGGCAGCAGATCACGGTGGCGTCGGGCCTCGGGGGCGGGCTCGCCAACCGTTACGCCCGCGGACTGGTGCCCGCCGGCGGCTCGATGTGGACGTTCGCGTTGATGCCCGAAGAAGGGGCTGCGCCGTAGGGAACGCGGCGGTCAGGGCGCGGGGGGGCCGCCGTCCCCGCGGAGGGGGTCGAGGGCCTCGATGGCGTCGTCCCAGCTCCGGGTGTTCACCCGGGCGGCGCCGGGCTCGTCGCCGCTTACCGCGAACACGTCGTCGCCGGTGCGGCCGACGGCGACGCGCTCCCGCTCTCCGTCGTCGAAGGTGACGACGATCGTGGCGGCCGGGGCGTCGAGGCCGGTGTCCTCGCGGGTGGGCTGGAACGACTCGGCGCGCAGGTTGGACAGCTTGGCTAGCAGGTCGTCCATGTCGGCGCGCTCGACGTCCCCCGCGTCCGGCGCGGTGCGGCGCCAGGTGTCCGTCTCTTCCTCCCCGGCCGCCTCCTCGAGAGCGAACGTCCAGCGTTCGTCCTGGTGCTCGATCTCGAGGGCGGTGGCGTTGAACGGACGGAACGCGAATAGGTCCTTCCGACGGTACTCGTCGACGCCCTGCTCGAGCTCGCCGGCCAGCGACTCCTCGACGGTGAACACCAGATCGCGCGCCCCGTCGCGGGCGTAGACGGTCCCCGCCGGGGTGGTGCCGCCGAGAAGCAGGGTCGCGGCCGAGCTGCCCAGTCCCACCGTCACCGTCAGGCGCGGGTCGTCGAGCCCGTAGGGTTCCAAGGCGTCCGCCGCCGCCGACTCCTCCTCGATGGCCGCCATCCGGCCGTTGCTGAGCCGGCCCACGAGGCCGTCGGTCACCCCGAGGTCGGCGCGGGCCTCGATGGGGCTCACCAGAGTCCACTCGCCGTCCGCCTTGCGCAACCGGA
>CAXXTG010000111.1:0-25219 GCA_963666855.2 Vicinamibacterales bacterium | reverse complement strand
CCCGCGGCTTTTCCCTCGCGGCCCTGACGTGACGCCGACCGCGACCGGCTCGCCGTGGACGGTGGATTCTCCGGAACGGGAGACTCCCACAAGACTGATCGGCGCCCCGCGGGCGCACCTCCAGGACCCCCGACGTCCCCGCGGGCGTACCACTGCCGGCGCTCAACGATCGGTCGCTGCTCCCCTACGCAGCAAAAATGTGGGACCGGATGTTGGACACCGATCCCGCCCGGCTGTGTGCTCGGATGTCGGACGGCGACCGCCGTCGCCCCCCGGCGCGCCCGTCGGTCCCGTTCTCGACGCCCCTTCCGCGGCGACCCCGCGGTAGGTGCCGTCATGCTGCCACCCGGGCTCATCGTGCCCCCTCCCCGGGGTCGCCCGCGACAGAACGTAGTCCAGCCCACCGCTGCATCAGGGGGACCGTTCCTTGAGGTAATCGGTCCGCAGGTACGGGCTATTGTCTCGTCCGCCTTGCCGCGCACGAGCGCCGCCTCCGCACACCTCCCGATGCGCCCTCGTCATCCTCACCGCCCACCCGCGCGACGTCGTCCGGACCCGGAGACCGCGCACGTCATGGTAGGGCAGTTCCGCGACGTGACGCCCAAAGCGTTTCGTGCGGACCGCCGCTCGGAACGTCGAGCTGCAGCCCGCACCACCAACCGCGTCCACAAGGTCATGCAGCGGAGGTAGTGACGGGGTTCGGACATTTGATCGACTGTTTCCCCTCCGCGTTCACCCCGCTAACCCTCTCGCCCGGACGTCGTGCCGACCGTGGCTCCGCGCGATCGACTGCGGCCTGGATTCGGAGCGTACCGCGGGCGCGACGTGCAGGGCAGGGTCGCTTCCAGGGGACGCTCCGGGGGGCGCTCCTGGGGGCGCTCCCGGGGTGCTCAGCCGGGAGTTGTTCTCGGCGTTGGTTTAGGGTACCCCGGCTCTTATGCTTGGCTATTTTTGAGTGGCTTCAACGTTGAGCGGAGGCTGAAATTCTTGGACGAAGCGCTCGCGGAAAGTCCGTAGAGCCTTGCCTGGCGCGGCCCGATGTACATGGAGGTGTGTTGCACCCCTTCGCTGCGCCTCCGGCCAGCGGGGCGGCTTGGGAAGCTCGGCCTGGAAGGAGCCTGTTACTGCCAACAGAAGTGGTGCCCACCCCTGATTTGACTCTGGGTCCCGATAAGCGAGCACATATAGCCCCGGTACGTCGAGCCACTTCTGCGGCCAAGGCTCTTCATAAACAATGAATGTTCGACGGAGCCAAATTGCCGTTTCCGGTGGTTGCTGCTGAACATGCGGTGGTGTTTGCGCTGGTGGTGACTCCGGTGGTAGAGGCCTTTCAGCGGGCAGAGGCGTCAACAGAGATAGCGTTGTTGGTTCTGATCCAGACCAGCGCTGCCAAGCCCAACGAATGACAGCCGCGACAGCAGTCGCGATTACGCCTCCAAAGATGGTCTCAAGCATTTGAGAAAGCGCCGATCAGATAAGACCTTCGTCTGTCCCAGTGAGAACCTATCGTGGCGTGCCTCCGTACGTATTTCTGTAGAGGACGTTCAGTTCAGGCTGGTACGTTTCGACTAATCGCTGCTCTAGAACCTGCCTCTCTGTCTCCGATGGAATCACGCGTGCATGGACCGCTGTCGCGCCCATTTGAAGTGCTTCCGCCTCACGTTCGTGACTGGCGAGGCGGCTGGCGAATGACTCGGTTTGTCCCACGTAGATGGCGTACCAGTGGCCGCCTGGCCATCGTTGTCCAGCGAAAATGTACACGCCCGGGACAGCGTTCCAGCTAGTTCCCGCAATTGGGTAAACCATGAAATCAACGCTATCAAGCCAGCGCACCGTGTCTATCATGCTGTGTATCTCGTCGGAAATGGAAAGGACGCAGATCGGCGATGGCGTGGGTGCCTCTTGAAGCGATAGGGCAAATTTCCCAGCCATAATCGGAGTTCCGGTCGCCATACGCCGTGAATGAGAGCGCATTGCCATAGATATCACGGCGCCATCGTGCCGGATCGTAGCCCGGAATCACGACACCCTTCTGCCAGACCAAAACCTTTGTCTGCTCATCCACCCGAAAACCTCCCGGCACTGGACCGAACCACTGCTGCCCCGCCTCCATTCTGCCTCCTGCTTGAGGTTCTTCGTGTTTCTCCCGTAGCTGTCGCCGGTCAGGAGCACCGGCACCTGCTGATGACCATGCCCGGACACGGGCCAGGGCACGGAGCTGGCTGACCTCGGCGGCATACCTCGAGTTTCGAACGCACCAGCGGTGAGCGACGTCGAAACCGGCGTCGAGCGCGTCTAGGGCCGGGCACACGAGATCCCGCCGGAGCCACCGGGCGGAATTCGGGACCGACGACGATGCGACTCCGGTGCTCAAGGCCGTTCATTCCGACACCGTCGACCGACCTCTGGCGTTGCACGTGTCCATGATAGACCGTGTTGCGCCGGCGTTCAACCCGCGAGCAGCTCGTTCGGCCTCTGCGTGCACTGCTGGTCGGCGCGATGGAGCGACGCCGGACCCTTGGCGCGCTCTCTGACTCAAGCTCGCCGCGCTCGTCGCCGAGAGGGCGACAGTTCTGAGGGTACAAGCCGGCCGCCTACCGGTGATGCGACTGCGCGTCCTGCGCCGGCGCGGCAGCGGACGCTCTCACACGGCCCGGCGCTGTTCTCGGGCGGGCCGGCCCGTCTATGCGGCCGGCGGGTGGTGCCGGTCCTGCCAGCCGTCGATCCGCCCTTCGAGGCGGGAAACCCAGTCGCGCACATCGGCGATGTCGCGGCGCGCGTCGGCGATGTCGGACCGTACCTCACGACGTACATCGGCGATGTCGGACCGTACCTCGCGGCGGAATACGATCATGTCGCGCCGGATCCAGGCGAACAGGGCTATCAGCAGCGCGGGGGTGAGCCAGTCGAGCACGAGACGAGCATATATCACGGCGGCGGGCGTTGCGGGACGAGCCGCGCGATGGGGGCGGTTCAGGGGCGATTTCGATCACGCCCGACGTTGACACCCGTCCCTCCGCGTGCGAACCTTCGCCGACGGCGGGACCGCACTCTGGACGAGAAGCGGGCCGCTCGCGGGCCGCGACTACGACGTGCGCTCGATGCGCGGGACATCGGCGGCGGCGTCCGCGGCCGGGCGTCGCCGACGGGAAGAACTTCCATGACGGAGCTCACCATTCGGAAGGCGACCCTCGGCGACCTGGACGAGATCGTCGACTTCAACGTCCGGCTCGCCGAGGAGAGCGAGAGCATTCTCCTCGATCGCGGAACGCTGAGAGAAGGCGTGCGGGCGGTGCTGTCGGACGCGGCGCGCGGTTCGTACTACCTCGCCTGCGGCGACGGGCGCGTCGTCGGCCAGATGATGCACACGCGCGAGTGGAGCGACTGGCGCAACGGCGACATCTGGTGGATCCAGAGCGTGTACGTGCACCCCGGTCACCGTCGGCGGGGCGTGTGCCGCGCGCTGTACGCGCATCTCAAGGGGCTGGCCGCTTCCGATCCGGGCGTGGTGGGGCTGAGACTCTACGTGGAACGCGAGAACGGGGTCGCGCAGGCCACCTACGCCGGCCTGGGCATGCGGATGGCCGGCTACCTGGTGATGCAGGACCTGTTCGGGGCGGCCGACTGACCGCGCCGGGCCCGAGCCTGCCCGCTAGGAGTCTGCGCCGTAGAACGGTGCAGACTCCTAGCAGGGTTGGTTGGGCGGCAATCGGAGGCCGCAGCGCGACCTTGCGGTCGCGTTCGGCGACGATTTCCGGGCTAGTCCGGACTCCGCGCGCCGGCGAGCATGTCGGTGAGCCAGTGGCCGGCCCGGTCTACCTTGGCCTTGACGTAGGGGAGATTGTGGCGGTTCAGGGTGCCGAACAGCGGCTTGCGCTCGACCACGTCGATGCCCTCGTCGCGCAACGCCGCGACCTTGTTGGGGTTGTTGGTCAGCAGGATGACCCGCTCGACGCCGATGTGCCGGAGCATCTCGACCGCGGCGTGGTAGCCCCGCTCGTCGTCGCCGAACCCCAGCACCTCGTCGGCGTCCACGGTGTCGAGGCCCGTATGCTGCAGGGAATAGGCCCGCATCTTGTTGCCGAGCCCGATGCCGCGCCCCTCCTGGGCGAGGTAGAGCAGCACCCCGCCGCCGCTGGCGGTGAAGACGCGCAGGCTCCCGCGCAACTGCTCGCCGCAGTCGCAGCGGAGGCTGCCGAAGAGGTCGCCAGTGAGGCAGGCGGAATGCAGCCGGACCGGCAGCGGGTCCGGCCACTTCGCGGGGTCGCCAATCATGACCGCGACGTGCTCGCGCAAGCTGTTCCCCTCGCGGAACACCATGAAGCGGGCGTCCTCGGCGTGCTCCAGGGGCACGGGACCGTCACTCACGTGGGTGACCTCGACGCGCTCGTCGGCGGCGAAGGCCTCGACCTGCGCCGTGGTCACGGAGAGGATCTCGCCGCTGGCCAACCCCTGGCCGATCCCGTCGGCTCCCCGTCCGTTCAACGACACCCCGATGATCGCGGGCAGCAGCCCCGCCAGCCGGGCCAGCGTCAGCCCGCTCGACTCCGGCGTGGTGGCCGGCCGGGGATCGAGAGCCGGCGCGTCGAACCGGCCCGCCGCGATGCACAGATGGAGGATCTGCTCCGGCTGCGTCGCGCCGTTCAGCCCGAGGCTCACGTCCCGGGAAGGACCGCCGTTGCCGAGGCCCATCGCGTTCGCCCGGTGATGGGTCACGACGAGGCGCGGCGCGGTGTCGAGCCGGCCCAGAGTCTCGAGGGTGCGCTGGCTCAGCGTGTCCACCGTCGCCAGCAGGGCGCCCGGTTCGCTCCGGGCATCGGACGATCCGCTGACGTAGAGGGGCCGTCCCTGTCGAAGGTCGAACAACCCGCGTTCCGCGTCGTACATGCTTCGAACCACTTCTTGTCGCCCACGCCCTGAGGAAGTGCGGGCCCCGGGGTGACGATGGAGGACCGGACCGGTGCCGCCGCTCATGACCGAAGACACCGCCTGGAGACTGCTGCGCGCGGTGCCTCGCGACAAGAGTGCGACGAACCGCGCCGTTCCGGAAGATCATAATGCAAGAGGCGCGGTACGGCTGCACATCGACCCGGGCGGTGCCTGGCGGACCTCGGCCCCGCCGAGCGACGCGGCGCGGGACCTCCTGGACCTCTACCTGCCGCTGCAGCTCGAATCCGATCCGGTTATCGGCCAGATCGGCCAGAGCCTGGACGGCCGCATCGCGACCGAGCAGGGCCACTCGCACTACATCACGGGTCCGGCCGACATCCGGCGCCTGCACCGGCTGCGCGCCCTCGTCGACGCCGTCGTCGTCGGCGCCGGCACCGTCGCCGCCGACGACCCCCGCCTGACGGTGCGGGAAGCGGAGGGCGACAATCCCGTCCGCGTCGTCATCGACCCGAACGGGCGCCTCGGCGCCGACCGCGCGGTGTTCCGCGACGGCGCGGCGCCGACCCTGGTCGTCCGACGCGCCCCGGCCGGCGACGCCGGCGCCGGGACCGGGGACGACACGCTGGAGCTGCCGGCCGACCCGGCGTCCCCCGGCGGCGGCGTCGCCCCGGCCGCGATCATCGCCGCGCTGCGGGCGCGGGGCCTGCAGCGCATCCTCGTGGAGGGCGGCGGGGTGACCGTCTCACGGTTCCTCGCGGCCGGCGTGCTGACCCGCCTGCACGTCGCCGTCGCCCCGCTGCTCATCGGGTCGGGCCGGCCCGCCCTGACGCTGCCGCCCGTCCCCTCGCTCGACCGCGCCCTGCGCCCCCCGTGCCGGCGGTTCCCGCTCGGCGACGACGTGCTGTTCGACTTCGACCTGCGCTGACGCGGCCGGCGCCCCGACTTCAACCCGCGTGAGGTCCGAGTCACGGCGCGGTTCGCCCCGGCGACCATCCCGCCTGACTTCGGGCCCCAACCCGTTCTACGGCGCCGCCTCCCCGCCCGGCACCGGTCCGCCCGGCGCTCCGGCGCCGGGACGCCCGCGTCGGAGACCGAACGCCAGGAACACGGCGCCGGGCGCGCTGCCGGCCAGCACCAGGAGCCCGTAGGCGACCGACACGACCACGCCGTCGGCCGCCGTCAGCCCCACCGCGCCCCAGAGGACGGCGGCCGCCCCTTCGCGCAGCCCCCAGCCCGCCACCGTGACCGGGATCAGCATCGACATGAGGACGGGGGCGACGAGGGGCAGGAGGACCGGCAGCGGCGTCTCGACCCCCACCGCCCGCGCCGCCAGCACGTAGGTCGCCAGATACGTCGCCACGACCGCCACCGCGCTCGCGAGCTGCGCCGCGAACGCCCCCGGCGTGAGGTGCGCGGCCCCGACCTCGGCCAGGACCGGTCCGAACAGCGACCATTCGGACGACTGGCGGCGCATCCATGCGATCGTGGCGACGGCGAGCCCGGCCGCCAGCAATCCGGCCCCGATCATGGCGGGCCGCGACCCCGGGGCCACCGTGACGGGCAGGAACAGGAGGGAGACGCCGGCCGCGGTGGTCATGACCACCTGGGCCGACAGGCGCTCGAACACCACCGCCCGCACCGCCGGCCCCCGCGGCGCCTGCGCCCGGACCTGCGACCTCGCCTGGCGCCACGCGCGGGCGACGTCGCCGAGGACCCCGCCGGGCAGGACCTGATTGAGGAAGATCGACAGGTAGTACTCGCGCCACGCGACCGGCCACGGCAGGTCGACGCCGAGCCGGCGGGCGGTGAAGCTCCACCGCCAGGCGAGCACCGCCACCTGCGCCACGGAGAGGGCGAGGGCGGCCAGCACCCACGACGGCCGCATCGACGCGAGCCGCGACGCCGCCGCGCCCGCGTCGAGCCACACGGCGAGGCCGGCGAGCAGCCCCAGGCTGACCGCCGCCCGCAGGGCGAGGGGGAGGCGCCCCGGGCCGCGCCGCGGCAGCTCGGCCCCCGGCGTCGCGCGTCCGCTCATTCGGCGCCACCCGGCAGCGCGAGGAGATCGCGGTGCCCGACCGTCACCCGGAACGAGCCGCGGGCCAGGGCGGCCCGGCGGCGGGCAGCCCACGCGGCGGCGCGGTCCGCCGCGTCGGGCCGCAGCTCGGCCGCGGCCGACGCCCATCCGTCGACGAGCCGGTCGGCCAGCCGGCGCTCCGCCGCTTCGAGCCGCCAGCCGCTCGCGGCGAGCCGCGTGCGGTACCCCGCCTCGCCGAAGAGACGCGCCGCGAGCGGGGCGGCGGCGGGCCCCAGGGCGGGACCGAAGCCCTTGTCGCCGCGCTGATGCCGGTTGACGGCGGCGAGCACGAGACCGTCGTCGGGATCGTCGTCGACCCGCCAGCCCGCCGCCGACGCCGTCATCCACCGCACCCCGCCGTCGTAGGTCAGCGCGAAGTACGCGCCGCACGCGGCGTCCGCGCACCGGCGCACGAGCCCCGCGAGCCACGCTTCCGACACCAGATCCAGCAGGGCCGAGGCCGTCACCACATGCGCCCCCTCCACGACCGCGGGCCCGTCCGCCGCGAGGTCGCGCGCCACGGCGGACACCGCGTCCACCTCCGGCGGCGCGTGGAGACGCCGCAGCCGGTCCACATGCCGCGGATCGTGATCGACCAGGGTCCACCGCTGCCCCGGCGGCAGCCGCGGGGCGAGATACCGCAGGTTGGCGCCGGTCCCGCTGCCCAGGTCGACCACCCGGGTCCAGCCGCGCCGCCGGCACGCCGCCCACAGCCGCTCCGGCAGGGTCCCGTCCCGCGCCCGGCGGTCCGCCGGCTCACGCAGCGCCAGCCAGTCGGCGTCAAACGTCTCCATCGGGCGTCAACGTCAGTATCGCCTCGGCGAACCGCCGGACGGCCTCGGGCCAGTCGGGCAGCTCATCCGCATGGCGGCGCGCCGCCGCCGCGAGCGTCCGGCGACGCCCGGCGCCGCCCGGTTCGGCGAGGAGGCGGCGCAGCGCATCGGCCAGCGCCGTCTCGTCCCCGGGGGCCACGAGCGCCCCCGCATCGGCGGGCACGGTATCGGGAATCGCCCCTCCGGTCGTGCTCACGACGGGGAGGCCCCGCGCCAGCGCTTCGGCCAGCGCCATGCCGTAGCCCTCGTAGTACGAGGGCAGCACGAACAGCGAGGCCCGATGGTACAGCCGGTCGAGCTCGGCCGCGCCGCACTCGCCGGCGAACCGGAACCGCCCGGCAAGCCCGGACTCGCGCACGAACGCGGTGACCTCGGCGGCATAGCCCCCGTCCCGTTCGAGGCTGCCGGCGCAGACGCAGCGCCACGACAGGGCCGCGAGCCGCGCGAGGGCCGCCGCCAGCACGCGCTGGCCCTTGCGCGGCGTCACCGACCCCACCGACAGGAGCAGCGGGGGGTCTCCGGGCTCCGGACCGGCGGCGATGGGCACCGGGTCGGTGCCGGGACGGACCGCCCGCACCCGCGCCGGGTCCACGCCGTAGGCCCGCAGCCGCCGCGCGGTGAACTCGCTCGTGACGAGGACGCCCGCGCAGGCGGCCAGGGCCTCCCGCTCCAGAACCTCGAACCGCCGCCGGCGGCGCGCATCCAGCCCCGTCTCGTCGGCCAGCGGATGGTGCACGAGGGCCAGCAGACGCAGCCGGGCGCGCTCGGCGCGAACCGGCCCCGGCAGCCCCCCGAGGGCCAGCCCGTCGATGAGCACACGAGCGCCGTCGGAAACGCCGGCCAGCGCCGCCGCCATCCGGGCGCCGGCCCCCGCGTCGTCCGCGGGGTAGGCTCCCGCCAAGCTGTGCACGTCGACCCGCCAGCCCCCAACCCGCAGCCCGTCGACCATCCGCCGGTCGTAGATGTAGCCGCCGGTCTGCTGGTCGATCGGGCCGGGGACGACGACGTGCAGGCGGACCGCGCTCACACGGGACCCTCGTAGCCGCCCCAGGCCACGTGCGACTCGCGCAGGGTGACGCAGATCGAGGCGAGGCCGCGCGCGCCCTCCCCCAGACGCCCGTCCCGCGCGGCCTCCGCGAGCCGGTCGAAGATGTGCCGGGCGAGGAACTCGGTCGACGTGTTCCGCCCCGCGAACGCCGGCTCGTCGTCCAGGTTGCGGTAGTTCAGGTCCGCGAGGACCGCGCCCAGGCACCGGCCCGCGAGCCCGATGTCCACCACGAGGCCGTCGTGGTCGAGCTCCGCGCGCCGGAACGTGGCGTCGACGACGTAGGTGGCCCCGTGCAACCGTTGGGCGGGGCCGAAGACTTCGCCCTCGAAGCTGTGGGCGATCATGAAGTGGTCGCGGACGTTGAGGCTGTACATGGGTTCTGGTCCCAACAATGATCGATACGAGGGTGCCAACTCAACTGCGCTCGACTCGGGTCGGCTACGCGGGGTCAGTAGCGGATGCGATGGCAGAGGGTGTCCCCCTGCGTCCGGCTCACGCGGGCCATGATCGCCGGCAGCTCCTCGAAGCGGTCCTCGTCCGTGATCAGCACGTCGAGGCGCGCGTCGGCGAGCAGGGCCAGGGCCAGCACGAGTCGGCGCGCATGGTCCCACCGCGGTGCGCGGTCGGGCGGGAGCCGGCCGACTTGGCTGCTCCGCACCGTCAAGCGGCGGGCGTGGAAGGCTTCGCCCAGCGGCAGCGGCACCGACCGGTCGCCGTACCAGCTCGCCTCGGCGATGACGCCCTCCACCCCCGCCACCGCGAGGGCGGCGGCCAGTCCGTCGGGATGGCCGCTGGCGTGGACGACGAGGTCGGCGTCGGCCTCCGCCGGCGGCGTCGTCCGGAACGGGATCTCCAGAGCCTCGGCGACCGGGGCCCGCGCGGGGTTCGGATCGACGAGGGTGAGCTCGGCCCCGGGCAGCCCCCGGCAGAGCCAGGCGCAGAGCAGCCCGACCACGCCCCCGCCCACGACGACGACGCGGTCGCCGACCGCGGGGCGGGCGTCCCAAAGCACGTTCACCGCCGTCTCCATGTTGGCGGCCAACACCGCGCGGCCCGGCGGCACCCCGGCCGGCACCGGCGTGACGGCGCTCCGCGGAACGTTGTACCGGTCCTGGTGGGGATAGAGGCAGAAGACCACCTTCCCGTCGAGGTCGTCCGGACCCTCGACGACCCGGCCCACGCTGCTGTAGCCGTACTTCACGGGGCCGGGGAAGTCCCCCTCCTGGAACGGCGCCCGCATCGCCTGATACTGTGATGGCGGCACCCCGCCGCGGAACACGAGCGCCTCGGTGCCGCGGCTGATGCCCGTGTAGAGGGTGCGGATCGACACCTCGCCGTCCCGCCGCGGGGGCAGGCGCGCGTCCACGACGGCGCCGCGGCCGGGGGCCTCGATCCAGAACTGACGCGCGGTGAGCAGCTCCGCCATCGCGAATCCAGCGCCGACACCTTATCAGACATGCCCGCGACGACCTCCCGCGCCCCGGCCCGTCCGCCCGTCCCCGGACGCGGCCGCGTGACCGCGGAACTGGCCCTCGGCTTGGTGCCGCTGCTGCTCGTCGCCGGAGCCACGGCTCGGCGGCTCGAGCTGCCGCGCGAGTACCTCCCGACGGCGGTGGCCGCCTACGGCGTCTTCGCCGCGGCCGTCCAGGCCCTCCTGCCGCCGCAGCCCTGGCCCGGGTTGGGCGCGGCCAACCGGGTCACGGTGGGCCGCGCCGCTCTCGTCCTCCCGCTCGCCGCCCTCGTGCCGTACGCGCAGCCCCTCTCGATCGCCGGCCTTTGGTGGATCATCGGCATGGCCGCCGCCGCGCTGTGCCTCGACGGCGTCGACGGCCTGGTGGCGCGGCGCACCGGCACCGCCACGGCGTTCGGCGCCCGCTTCGACATGGAGCTCGATTCGTTCCTGATGCTAGCGCTGGCCGCGCTGGTGTGGCGGAGCGGGCGGCTCGACGCCTGGGTCCTGCTGCTCGGCACGCCGCGCTACGTGTTCGTGGCGGCCGGATGGCGGCTGCCGTGGCTGCGGGCTCCCCTGCCGCAACGGCTGCGCCGCAAGGCGGGCTGCGTCGCCCAGGGCGTCGCCCTCGTCGTCTGCCTCGCCCCCGTGGTGCCCGCCGGCCTCGCCGCCGCGGGTGCGGCGGTCACCCTGGTTCTGCTTTCAGGTTCGTTCGCGGTGGACGTCCGCTGGCTCTTCGATCGGCGGAGGGAGGGAACAGGGTTGCACCACGACCCATGAGGCGCGGAAACGTCACCCGGACGAACGGATCAGCGTCTGAGCGTCACTTTCTGTGTCGCGGAAGCCGGCCAGGGCCTCGTCGATGGCGTTGTCCACCACCTCGTACACGAGATGGTGCCGACCCTGCTCGACAGCATCGCGCGGATGGTCAGTCCCGTTTGGGAAGGCCGTGCATCAACGCTCCGAAGACATGGTGCTGCGTCTGCTCGATGGAATCGACGCGGCCGGTCAACCGTGCAATCTGCCACGAGTTCACGAGGCCGGCCAAGGCGCCGATTACGGCAGCGACCGCGGTGAGCAGTTCGACCATGCTTCCGAATATAGTCCGGCCGCCCCAAACTGCGCAATCCCACACGTGCTGCACACGGGTGCACGTCAGAGCCGCGCCGAGACTCACGGCTGGTCGTCGTCCAGACGCCGCCAGCGCAGGGTGCCGTAGTTGACGAACGGCCCCCCGTCGACGGACATGCGCATGCGCACGTCGTAGTGGAAGGGCGACAGCATGAACGTGCGGCCCGCGAGCCGGATGCGGCCGCCCCCGCGCTCGATGGGGGCCGCCTCCCAGTGGTGGGAGAAATAGCCGCCGGGGTCGCCCCCGAGCCGGCCGACCTTGAGGAGCTCCCAGCCGCGGCTGTCCTCCTCGAGCCGCACGAGGTACTTGATGCGCCGGTCGTACACGAGGGTGGACTCGACCGTCACGTCGCCGTCGAAGGTGGACGCCTCGATGGTGCTCGCGTAGGTGCACCCTTCGACGTGCCGCACCGTCTCGGTCCCCACGAACTCGCTCGACTCGGCCAGGGGCGAGTCGGGCAGCACCCCCTCGACCTCCCAGCGCCCGACGAAGTAGTGCGGATCGAACGGGGCGGGGTCGTCGCCCTCGTTGTCGCCCTCGACCCCGAGGGTCGGGCGGCGCAGGGCGTTGAGCCCGGCGATGAGGTCGAGCTCCTGCTCGGTCAGGCACTGGCCGTCGACCTCGGTCTCGCCCGGCTGGAGCTTGAGGATGGGCTCGGCCTCCAGCTCGGCGGGGGTCTGCGCCGCCCCGGCCGGAGCGAGAATCAGAAGCAGGCAAACCGTCAGAACCGCGTTCCGCATGACTTCTCCTGTGCGCGCCCCGCCGGGGGTCGGCGGGGCCTCTGGAACACTGATCGATTCCAGGCTGCGGACAGCGCTCCGCCGCCGCCCGTCTCCCGCGGCCTGCGGGCCCGACACGGCGACCCAGTCCGCGTCGGCGCGCCGGAGCCCGCAACGAGAGCCCGGCGGCCTCGCCGCGGGCTCCCGGAAACGGAACGGGGGCGGCTCGATGGGCCGCCCCCGTCCCGCCACCGTGCACCACGACGGCGCAGACGCCTAGTCGTCGTCGGCCGGGGTCTCGTCGACCAGCGTGTAGTTGACGTTGGTCAGGTACATGTCGTCCCAGCTCTGCTCCGACCAGTAGACCTCCTTGTGGGGGGCCGGGTTGCGCCGGTTGTTGCGCGAGTTGTCGTAGCGGGCGATCGACTTCACGGTGGTGCCCGCCGGCACCCGGATGGGCTCGGCCAGCTCGTACTCGAACTGCCAGTCGAAGTCGTAGTTGGGGACCCGCAGCAGGATCTCCTCCCGGCCGTCGGGATACGTCACCACCCAGGTGAAGTCCTTGCCCCGCACATGGGCGTGGACGAACATCGACTGGATGACGGCGTCGTTCTGGAAGCCCCCGATGCCGGTCACCGTCCAGTTCCCGTCGTTGGGGGGAATCGGCGCGAGCAGCGGGTTCAGCCCCTGCCCCACCTGGCGGGAGGCGGCCCTGGCGCGGCGCTCCTCGGGCGTCAGCGGCGGCGGCGCGACCAACTGCGCGTTCTCGGAGGTGGTCTCGTTGAGGCTGAGGCTGCGGACCCGCTGCGCCCGCTCCTCGGTGGCCAGCCACGCCCCGATCGAGGGCCGCGCCGTCTCCGGCTTGCCGGTCGCCTGATAGTGCAGGTTCCAGATGATGTAGTCGAAGAGGTCGCCGCGGATCTCCCGCACCTGGCCGGGACGGGCCACGTCGGCGCCGACGCCGGGGATATAGGGGCCGAAGCCGGCGCGCTGGGCGGCGGCCTCCTCGAGCTGCTCGGGGGTCAGCTCGCGGCGCTGGGCGCGGCCGTCCGCGGTCAGCCTCGCCACCTCCTCGGCGTCGACGTCCGGGTCGGGCACCGGCACGTAGTCGACCTCGGGGCCGCCGGCCCACGCCGGCCCGCGGCCGAGCACCATGCCCGCCGGCATGTTCACGAGGCCGGTGGTGATGTGGTGCGTGGCCGCGTAGTTGCCGGGCCGCACCTGGGTCGCCGACACCGTCATCACGTCGTCGAACGGCAGCGGGGTGTAGAGGTTGAAGTTGGGCGTCTCACCCTCCGCGTCGACCTGCCACGCGATGGGGAACTCGATGACGTAGTCGGGCTCCCCGCCCGACGGATGGCTCCAGCCCGCGGCCGAGAACCGGGGCGCTTCAGGGGCCGGCCCCGCGCCCTCGGGGGCGCCGGCGTCCGCCCACGCGGCGATGGTCTCGATCTGCTCGTCGCTCAGGCTGGTGTCGTTCGAGAACTCGCCGAAGCGCGGGTCGGCGAACCACGGCGGCATCTCGCGCGCCTCGACCTTCGCCTTGATGGCGCGCGCCCACGGCCGCGCGTCCCGGTATGAGAGCAGCGACATCGGGGCCACCTGGTTCGGCCGGTGGCAGTTCGCGCAGTTGTCGAGCAGGATGGGGCCGACATGCTCGTTGTAGGTCGGAACGTCCTGGGCCGCCGCGCCGCCGGCGCCGGCCAGCGCCAGTCCGATGACACCCGCCGCCGCGATGATGGTCCGCATATCGATGTCTCCCTGTTCACCTTCACCATCCAGGCGTTCGCGCCCCGGAAGGGCGGCGCGGGACGCCTGGAACACTGACTTGCTTGCGCGGCAATCCGAGCCGCGACGCGCGACGATACGGCGCAGACGCCTAGCGGACGGCGGGCGCGACCGGCGGGGCCGAGCCCCCGAGGAACAGCCGGTCGCCGTTGGCGAGCAGGAAGTTCCTGCCCACCCCCTTGGGCGTCCCGTCCTTGGCGTAGTAGCCCTCGACGGTCAGCTCGATGCCGATATCGAGGGTGTTCTTGGTGACCCCGTTGCGGATGAGCTCGTTGGGGCTGCCCCCCTCGATCATCCACCGCACCATCTCGCCCTCGTCGTTCTCGATGTCCATGTGGAACCAGGAGTGGGGGTTGATCATCTCCCACCGGACGAGCTTGCCCGTGAGGGTGAGCGGCCTCTCGATGTCGAACTCGGCGGAGAAGGCGTGGTGGGTCGACGCGGGCACCGCCGAGAGCAGCACTCCCGCGGCGACGACGACGCAAGCGAGCTTCGTGCGCATGGTTCCCTCCTGAACGGTTACCGGCCGTCATCTTCGGGCTGCTTGCGGAGGTGCCCGTAGATCAGATCCTCGACGAACTCGACGCACCGGAACTCCAGGATGCGCGCGTTCTCCTCCACCCGCCGGTACAGGGGCATCCGAATCGTCCACGGCCGCGTGAAGACGTTCGGATCCTCCATGGTGGCCTCGTACCAGAGCGTGTCGGGGCTCCGCGGGGTGATGCGCTCGACCACCCGCATCGCCTCGCTGTGGTGGTTCCCGGACTGGTCGAACCACGTCTGGCCGTAGAACCCGGTCGTCTCGACGACGAGGGTGTCGCCGTCCCAGTGCCCGTTCGACCACCCCATCCAACTGTCGGCGGGGGCGTCCATCTGGTCCGTCATGTACACCGTGCGCACCGCGCCGGCGAACTCGAAGAGCATCATGACGTGGTCCCGGCTCTGGATGATCTGGAACGGGAAGGGCATGTACATGCCGCGCGGCGTGCCCGGCAGGTAGCACTTGATGGCGGGGTCGCGCTCGAGCCGGTTCGCGCGGTTCTCGTCCCGCTCGGCCAGCGCCTCCGGGGTGTACGGAATCGCGTCGCCGTCGGCGATCACGCCGAGGCCGCCCGGCACCGCCGACAGCGCCCCCAGCTCGCGCACCACGCTCGGCCCCGCCGAGTGCGGCTCGACGTCCCAGTGGGCGGAGTTCATCGCCTGCCAGATGCCGTTCAGGTCGGGGCGGCCGTCCGGCGTCCGGGGCGCCTGGTACTCCCCCGACTGGCCCATTGCGGACGCCGCCGCCAGCGAGACGGCGGCCGTCAACGTCATCGTCGCTACACGGGTGCGCATCGCCATGTCACCTGTCCCTGGACTGCTCGGTCTGTTCCGCCGCCTCGGCCGCCGCCTCGGCCGCGAGCCGCTCTTCCAGACGGGCGCCGACCAGCGTGTTGTAGAGCCCGTAGTTGCCCTCGTGGCAGGCGAACTCGAACAGCGGCCCCCGCGTCCTCTGCATCAGGTTCACGGCCGTCCACGGGCGGTCCCAGGTTCCCGGGTCGTCCACCGTGAACCGGTACTCGATGACGTCGTCGGACACGCGGGTGAGGCGCTCGGTCACCTTCATCCGGTCGCCGGACCCCTGGAACGGGTTCTTGCCGTTGAAGTTCGAGGTCTCCACGACGAGGGTGTCGCCCTCCCAGCGCCCCCGCGACAGGCCGATCCATTGCTGCACCCCCGCCGGCGGGGCGTCCTGATCGTCGAGCGGGATGATGCGCGCGTCGTGGATCATCTCGGACAGAATCATCACGTGGTCGGCCGCCTGCACGATGTGGTAGTTGGCGTTGTAGCCGTTGGGCATCATCGGGGGGCCGACCCCGCGCATCATGATGCAGCGGTCGTCGAGCTGGTTGGCCTCGGCCGAGTCCCACCGCCCCCCGAGCCGGGCCTGGGCCTCGGCCCGCGCGGCCGCCGTGCCCCGCCCCGCGGCGTTGACCGGCGGCAGCCGCCCGTCCGGCGGATCGACGATCATCGAGGTGCGGAGGTTCCGCGCCCGCGCCGCCTGGCTGCGGTCGAGCCCGAACTGGGTGAAGTCGTAGTGGACGTCGGGGATGGTGCCGGGCTCGGTCTGCGCGCTCTCGCGCGCGGCGCGCCCGCCCTCGATGGCGGCGACCTCCTCCGGCGTGTAGAACTCGGCCGCCACCCCTCCGGCCGCTCGAGCGGGGTGTAGGTCTGGTTCGACCAGAACCCCTCCAGGTCCGGGTGGCCGTCCGGCGTCCGCGGGACCTGGTACGATTCGTCCGCCTGGCCCGACGCGGCCGGCGCCTGCGCGGCCTGACCCGGGGCCGCCAGCGCCAGACCGGCCGCGACGACCAGCCAGCTTCCGGCCGCGGTGTCTCGACGAGGCATCTGCACGCTCCTTAACTCCCCGCGACCTCCGCGCGGCACGTGCCGCATGCCGACGCGCGCGGGTCACGAAACCTCCGCGATTATCGCACAACACGGGCACCGGTAGTGTTCCGGTTTCAGCTTCGGGTGCACGACAGATTCGTGACATGGCCGTCGGTTCCTCGCGACGCAGGGCGATTCAGCCGATCCGTTCTCGCTCATGGCTTCGAAGCGGCAAGGCGCAACTCTGGTGTCGTGGCGCCAGCCCGGCCGGCCCGGCGTCGCCCGACGGGTCGTGGTACGATGGCTCATCGACTTGTTCAAGGAACGGTTCGCCCGGCGACGAAAACGTGCGGGCGGATCCCCGGGCCGCCGCGCCACCGACCGCGCCCCCGGGGTTGACGAACCGCCCATCAGGTGCGGCGGCCCGTTCCCCGCTATAATGGGTAGCCGACATGGCTGAGACCCCCGTCGACGCGCCCCGGAACGAGAAGCCGGCCCCGGCGACGGCGCCCGGCGACGGTGAGCGTACGACCGCCGCGGACGGCGAGGCGCTGAAGCTGGTGGTGCCGGCCGGCGCGCCGGGCACCGGCGGGACGGTGCTGGCGTCGCTGCGCAACTGGAACCGGCGGCGGCGGTCGCGGAAGCGGGAGCACGGCGCCGAGCCGCCCGCGGCCGAGGGCCTGGACGCGGCGCGCGACGCCGTGGACGCTCCGAGCGGTCAGTTGCGTTCCGCCGCCAGTGCTTCGGCCGCGCCCGTCGGCGAGGCGGCGGAGCCCCCGGAAGCCGGGACCGGGCCGGAAGGGCTGCCGCAGCCGCCCGCGCCCAGAGACGAACCGGACCCCGCGGCCGACCCGGCCGCGCCGCCGGCCCCCGAATCCGCGGCCGAGGACGCCGCGACGGGAACCCTCGACTCGGCACCGTCGGCCCCCGAAGCCGCGGCCGAGGCGGGTGAGGACGCCGCGACGGGAACCCCCGGCCCGGCCACGCCGCCGGCCCCCGAGGCCGCGGCCGAGGACGCCGCGACGGAACCCCTTCCGGTCGGCGACGGGAACCTGCCGCCCGCGACCGGCGAGCCCCCGGCGGACGACCGGCCGCCGGCGAGCGCTCCGCCCGCCGCCGACCGGGACCCCATCGCCGAGCGCCGCGCGGCCGCGCGGCGGGGCGGCGGCCAGAACCGGATCGACGCGCAGCACGCCCGCGGCAAGCTGACCGCCCGCGAGCGCATCAAGCGCATGCTCGACGCCGACTCGTTCGAAGAGCTCGCCCCCTACGTCGAGCACCGCCACGCCGGCTTCGGGCTCGAGAAGAACCGGCACGCCGGCGACGGCGTGGTCACCGGCTTCGGCCTCGTCGACGGCCGGCGCATCGCCATCTTCGCCCAGGACTTCACGGTGCTCGGCGGCTCGTTCTCCGAGGTCCAGGCCATGAAGGTGGGCCGGCTGATCGAGGCGGCGACGAGCGGCGGGCTGCCCATCGTCGCCCTCCTCGACTCGGTCGGCGCCCGCATCCAGGAGGGCGTCTGGAGCCTCGCGGGGTTCGGCGATCTGTTCTGGCGCAACACCCAGGCGAGCGGCGTCGTGCCCCAGATCAGCCTCATGCTGGGGCCGTGCGCGGGCGGCGCCGTCTACTCGCCGGGGCTGACCGACTTCGTGGTGATGACCCGCGGCAACAGCTTCATGTTCATCACCGGGCCCGACGTCATCCAGACCGTCACCGGCGAGGAGGTGGACGTCGAGACCCTCGGCGGGGCCACCACCCACGCGGCCGGCTCGGGGGTCGCGCACTTCGTGACCGACGACGAGAACGGCGCGTTCGCGCTGACCCGGCGGCTGCTGGGCTACCTGCCGTCGAACAACGTCGACGACCCGCCGGCCCTGCCGCCCGACAACGCCCTGACCCCGGACACCGCGGCCCTCGACGGGCTCATCCCCGAGTCGGCCGAGCTGTCGTACGACGTGCGGGACGCCATCGGCCGCATCGCCGACCGCGACTCGTTCCTCGAGGTGCAGGCCGACTTCGCGCCGAACGCGGTGGTCGGGTTCGCCCGGCTCTCGGGCCGCGTGGTGGCGTTCGTGGCGAACCAGCCGGCGCACCTCGCGGGGGTCCTCGACATCGACGCGTCGGACAAGATCGCGCGGTTCATCCGGTTCTCCGACGCGTTCAACGTCCCGATCGTGACCCTGGTCGACTGCCCCGGCTTCCTCCCGGGCAGCGGACAGGAACGGCAGGGCATCATCCGCCACGGGGCCAAGATCGTGTACGCCTACTCCGAGGCGACGGTCCCCAAGATCTCCGTGGTGCTGCGCAAGGCCTACGGCGGCGCCTACATCGTGATGAGCAGCAAGATGATCCGCACCGACGTGTGCCTCGCGTGGCCGTCGGCCGAGATCGCGGTCATGGGCCCCAAGGGCGCCGTCAACATCCTGTACGCCCGCCAGCTCGGGGCGCTCGACCCCGCCGCGCGCGAGGCCGAGCGGACGCGGCTCGAGGGCGAGTTCCAGGAGAAGTTCAACTCGCCGTTCGTGGCCGCGGCGGCGGGGCACATCGACGACGTGATCTATCCGCGCGAGACCCGCGCGCGGGTGACGGCGGCCCTCGACTTCCTCAAGGACAAGCAGACCGCGACCGTGCCGAAGAAGCACGGGAACATTCCGCTGTAATGCTCTCCCAACTCGAGACGGTGCTGCATATCTCGGCCTGGGGCATCGTCGTCCTGTTCGCGACCCTGGCCGGACTGCTCGGCCTGATGTACCTGCTGACCGCGCAGTGGCCGGCCCGCGCCGCGCAGTGGCTGCTCGAGACGGTCCCCGGCTCGGAGCCGGCGACGTTCGGCCGCATCACCGACGCCGAACGCGAGCGGCGCCTGCGCGCCGTCGCGATCGCGGTCGCGGTGGCGCGCGCGACCGCCGCGCCGGCCCCCGCGGCGCCGGACCCGACGCCGTCGCAGTGGCGGTACGTGCACCTCGCGCGGCGCCTCGGCGGCCGGACGCCCCACCGGACGAGGGCGCGGTCGTGAGCCGCTACCGGGTCACCGTCGACGGCCGGCGGTACTACGTGGAGATCGACGACCCGCACGCGAGTCCGGTCACCGCGACGGTGTCGGGCACGACCTTCACCGTAGACGTGGAGCCGGCCGACAGCACCGACGTGCCCCTCGGCGACCCGGCCCCGCGCCCGGTCGAGAGCCGGCCGGCGGTCCCCGCCGGGGCCCCCGCCGCGACCGCCGCCCAGGGCGACCCCGACCGCATGATCGCGCCGATTCCCGGGGTCGTCTCCTCGATCGCGATCGCGGCCGGGCAGACCGTCGCCCGCGGCGACGAGCTGCTCACGCTCGAGGCCATGAAGATGATGAACGTCATCCGGTCGCCGCGGGACGGCCGGATCGACACCGTGCACGTGGCCCAGGGCAGCCGGGTCGCGCAGGGCGAGCCGCTCGTTTCCTTCGTACCCTGAGCAGCCCGTGGCGAAGCCCCGCGTCGCGCCGCGCCCGGAGGGCGCCGACCAACCGGCGGAGCGCCCGCCCGGCGGGGCCGGCGCCGCCCCTCGGCCCCTGCTTTCAGGACGCCGCCGACACCCAGAGGGCCAGCTTCCAGGACGTCCGGGGCGAGGTACCACCCCGCGGCCGCTTTCAGGACGCCGCCGACGGCACCCCGCGGCGGCCCACCGGTCTCCATGATTCCCTCGATCATCCCGTCGATCGGTCCCGAAGCGCTGCTGATGTTCGGCATCGGCGGGCTGCTGATCTACCTCGCGATCGCGAAGGAGTACGAACCAACCCTGCTGCTGCCCATCGGCTTCGGGGTGCTGCTCGGCAACCTGCCGAACTCGCCGATGAACCAGCCCGAGGGGATGCTGCAGCTCCTGATCGAGTTCGGCATCAACACCGAGCTCTTCCCCCTCTTCATCTTCATCGGCATCGGGGCGATGATGGACTTCCGCCCCCTGCTGTCGCAGCCGAAGTTCGCGCTCCTCGGGGCGGCGGGCCAACTCGGCATCTTCGCCACCCTCATCCTCGCCACCCTCTTCGGGTTCCCGCTGAACCAGGCCGCGTCGATCGCGGTGATCGGCGCCATCGACGGCCCCACCAGCATCTACGTCTCGTCGCTCCTCGCCCCCGAGCTGCTGGCCCCGATCGCGGTCACCGCGTACTCGTACATGAGCCTCGTCCCCATCATCCAGCCCCCCCTGATGCGCCTGTTCACGACCCGGGCGGAGCGCCGCATCCGGATGGAGTACGCCCCGCGCCCCGTCTCGCGCGGCGCCGTCATCGCCTTCCCCATCGTGGTGACGATCGGCATCGGCATCCTCGTGCCGTCCTCGGCCCCGCTGGTGGCGACGCTGATGTTCGGCAACCTGCTGAAGGAGTCGGGCGTGGTCGCCCAGCTCGCGAGCACCGCGTCGAACGAGCTCGCCAACCTGTCGACGATCTTCCTGGGCCTCACCGTCGGCAGCCTCATGCAGGCCGAGACGTTCTTCCAGCCCCAGACCCTGTTCATCCTCGGCCTCGGGCTCTTCGCGTTCGCCCTCGACACCATCGCGGGCATCCTGTTCGGCAAGGTGCTGTGCACGGCGAGCCGCGGCAAGGTCAACCCCCTCGTCGGCGCCGCCGGCATCAGCGCCTTCCCCATGAGCGGGCGCCTCGTGCAGCGGGTGGCCCAGGAGGAGGACTTCACCAACCACGTCCTCATGCACGCCATGGGCGCGAACACCGCCGGCCAGCTCGGCTCGGTGATCGCCGGCGGCGTCCTCCTGACGCTCTACGACATATTCGGCTGAGGGTCGGCACCGTAAACCGGGCTCCGCACCGCAGGTCGGTCCGCCACCGCCGCCGGCTCGCGTTCGACGGCCGGGACGCGACGGAAACCGCCAGGTCCTTCAGCAGGCTGACGGAGCGGCGGGGCGACGACGCCCGGCCAAGAGCCCGGTGGGCCGCGCCCGCACCGCGACGGGGGGGCGCCCCACGTCCCCGCGCGCCGGGCGGCAAGCTGCGACGGGGGCCGCGGGCCGGCTTCGGTGTAAGCTACGTGGATCGGAACGAACAGAAAGGGGATCCCGCATGCGCCAGCACTCATTGGTGAAGACGGTCTGCGCCATCGCCCTCGCGGTGGTCGCGTCGGCGATCGCGGCCGAAGCCCAGTACAGCCTCACCGTCAACCGCGACCGGCTGATCAACGCCGCAAGAGAGCCGCAGAACTGGCTGCTCATGAACGGCGACTACACCGCCACCCGCTACTCGCGGCTCACCCAGATCGACCGCGACAACGTCGCCGACCTCCGCATGGTGTGGGCCCTCGCCCTCGGCGGCATGCAGGACACCGGGCGCAACGGCCCCGAGGCCGAGCTCAACCCGCTGGTCGACAACGGCTTCCTCTACACCAGCGACGGGTGGGGCACGGTGTACAAGATCGACGCCCGCAACCCGAACTACGGCGAGTTCGTGTGGATCGCCGACCCCGGCGTCGATCACGAGGGCAACACCTCGCGCACCCGCGGCATCGCCCTGTGGGAGGACCGCGTGCTCGCGAACCTGCCGGACGGCCGGGTCATCTCGATCGACCGCGAAAACGGCGAGATCATGTGGGACGTCGAGATCACCGGCGTCAACGAGTTCGGCCGCCGCGAGCGGTTCCTCACCGCCCCGATCGTCGCCGAGGGCAAGGTCATCGTGCACAACGGCGCCGGCGACGGCGGCACCCGGGGCTGGGTGGCGGCCCTCGACGTCGACACCGGCGACGAGCTGTGGCGCTGGTGGGTCGTGCCCGAGCCCGGCCAGCCCGGCAGCGAGACCTGGAAGGACGACCACAACGCCTGGAAGACCGGCGGCGGGGGCATCTGGCAGACCGGGTCCTACGACCCCGAGACGAGGCTCTACATCGTCGGCACCGGCAACCCGTTCCCGGGCTACGACGCCGAGTTCCGCCCCGGCGACAACCTCTACACCAACAGCGCCGTCGCCCTCGACATCGACACCGGCGAACTCGAGTGGTACTTCCAGTACACCCCGAACGACTCCTGGGACTACGACGAGGTCGGCGTGCACATGCTCTACGACCTGGAGATCGACGGCCGCATGCGCAAGGTCGTCTCGCACTACGCGCGCAACGGCTTCTTCTACACCCTCGACCGCACCGACGGCAGCTTCATCAAGGGCGCCCAGTACGTCAACGACCTGAACTGGACGGCGGGGCTCGACCCCGTGACCGGCAAGCCCGTCGAGTACGACCCGAACCTCGACGTGCAGATCTACAACCCCGAGGCCCGCGCCATGCGCGGCGACCGCGACGAGATGAAGCGCGCCTGCCCGACCTGGCACGGCGGGGTCGCCCACCAGCCGATGGCCTACAACCCCGTGAAGCACATCGCCTACGGCGTCGGCACCGAGGGCTGCTTCGAGCAGACCGGCGCGGCCATGGTCCCCGCCTCGTCCCGACGGCGACATCGATCCCCAGCGCAGCGAGCGCCGCCAGTACGACAGCGACCTCTACTACGGGGCCCTGACCGCGTTCGACGCGGTCGACCACGAGGTTATCGGCAAGGCGGTCACCGAGATCGAGATCCGCTCGGGGGTCACCGCCACCGCCGGCGGCCTCGTGTTCACGGCCCTGCAGGACGGCTGGCTCGTGGCCTACAACGACGAGACCCTCGAAGAGCTGTGGCGCTTCAACGTCGGCACCCCCCTCAAGGGCGCCCCCGTCACCTACGCCATCGGGCCCACGCAGTACGTCGCGGTGCAGTCGAGCGGCCGCCACCTGCACCCGGTGCGGTACGACAACCTCGAGAACTCGAGCTACCTGTTCGTCTTCGCGCTCGACCGGCGCTGACCGATTGGCTTCGCCCCGCTCTCCCCGAACCGCCGACCGGCCGGGGAGAGCGGGCGCAACTTCTCACCGCTCGAACGGACCTGCCGTCTCCGGGAACACCAGCGGGAACTTGGCCCACGCGATGAACACCGACACGACAGACAGAAACGCGTTGCGGTCGCGCGCTCAGGATGCCGCGAGCAGGTTCTGCACTGCACGCCGACCGGTCGTCATCGAGTTCGCCGGCGTGCCGAAGGCCGGCAAGACGACGGTTCTCACGCACGTGCACACGTTCCTCAAGCGCTGCGGCTTCCGGGTCGAGACGGTGGTCGAGCGCGCGTCCGTGTGCCCTGTCAAGGACAAGAAGCACTTCAACTTCAACGTTTGGACCGCGTGCACGACCTTGGCTCAGATCCTCGAGAAAACACAGGCTCCGCCACGTGCCGACGACCCTGACGTGCTGTTCCTCGACCGCGGGTTATTCGATGCCGTGAACTGGTTCGCCGTCATGGAGCACATCGGCCGCATCAGTACGGCGGAGCGAAAAATCATCGATCAGTTCCTGCTCATGGAGGACTGGAGCCAACGGATCACGGGAGTCGTCGTGATGACCACTTCTCCGGCCGAAGCTCTGAAACGCGAGCAGGGCTACCTTCCCGTACCGGACGCGACGGGAAGATCCATCATGAACGCCGACGTTCTGCCCAACGTGCTGAAGACGGTGAAGGCGACCACAGAACGTCTCCAAGGGCAATTCCGCGTCTTTGAGATAGACACCTCGGACCACGACCTCCGTCGCACCATCGAGCACGTTGCCGGCTTCGTCGTCACCCTGATAGAGGAGCACCTCGACGAGCAGATTCTGTTCTTGAACGTAGGTTCTCTGCAGTCTCGGTTCGGCAGTGACGTGTGGGTCGGCATGGACGAGGCGCGCCGGCTGATCGAGCTTTTCTCGAGCGATGGGGCGTTCAGGAGTCGCAACACGGTCGAAACCGATCAGAGGGCGGTGCAGGCGCTGCCCGTGGTCGTCGTCCGCAACCAGAGCGGCCACGTCCTGCAACTCAAGCGCCGAGAGCGGCGCCGGGACAACCCCCTCCACGACAAGATCGTTATCTGGGCCGGTGGACATGTCAGGGTGGAGGACCGGGACAACGGCGCCTCCATCCTTCAGTGCGCCAAGCGCGAGTTGAAGGAGGAGCTTCGACTCAGCGTAGACGAGCGGGATCTCGATCTACTCGGCGCCGTTTGGACGCGCGCCAGCGACCGTACCAGACGTCATCTCGCCCTCGTGTACGAGTGGCGGGCGCCGACGGACGATGTCGCGGTCGCCCTGAGCGCCGCCGAATTCTACGAGCGGCGAGGAACCTCCCTCAGCGGCAGCTTCGTAAAGGCGGAGGATCTGGCGAAGAACATCGATAACGGACTCGTATCCGAGCCATGGAGCGTGGAGATCGCGCGCAACCTGCTTCCGGAGGTCAGCCGCCATCTCACAAGGCCCACGATGTTGTGATGGACCCGAAAACGCCATTCACGGCATTTGGCTCAACGGGCCTCGCGGGCGCGACGGGAAGCGGGGAAGCGAGCTACCCCAGCAGCGACAGCAGGAACCCGGCGGCGACCGCCGAGCCGATGACGCCGGCCACGTTCGGGCCCATGGCGTGCATGAGGAGGTAGTTGTTGGGGTTGGACTCGAGGCCCACGCGGTTGACGACGCGGGCGGCCATCGGGACCGCCGAGACCCCCGCGGCGCCGATCAGGGGGTTGACCTGGCCGCCGCTCAGGCGGTGCATGGCCTTGCCCATGAGGACGCCGGTGGCGGTGCCCACCGCGAACGCCACGAGGCCGATGGCGAGGATGCCGAGGGTCTCGACGGAGAGGAAGGTGTCGGCGGCGAGGCGCGAGCCGACGGTCAGGCCGAGCAGGATCGTCACGATGTTGATGAGCTCGTTCTGCGCGGTCTGCGACAGCCGCTCGACCACCCCCGCCTCGCGCAGGAGGTTGCCGAACATGAGCATGCCGATGAGGGGCGACGCCGCGGGCAGCAGCAGGACCACGAGCAGCAGGACCGTGAACGGAAAGAGGATGCGCTCGGTCGTCGAGACCGGCCGCAGCTCG
>CAXXTG010000110.1:0-7609 GCA_963666855.2 Vicinamibacterales bacterium | reverse complement strand
CGGTGGCGGAACCGCATGGCCGAGGCCCAACAGGCCGTCGAGCGGGCCGAGCGCCGCGCCGCCGAACTCCAGACCCGCGCCGACCGGCTGTGGGCCGACTTCACCGCCCGCGACGACCCCGCGCAACGCGCCGCCATCGAGCAGGAGAGGCTGGCGGCGCTGGACGAGCTCGAGGAGACCCGGACCGAGGCCGACGAACTCGCCCGGGCCGTCGCCGACCTGCGCGACGAGGCGCGGCGGGCCGGCGTGCCGCCGGGCTGGCTGCGATAGCCGCTACGGCATCCGTTTGCCCGAGTACTCCAGCATCTGCGCGGTCAGGTCCATCGGATAGGAGATCTCCACGTCGACGATCTCCCCCGCGTCGTCGAGCACCGGCTCGAGCCGCGGCTGCACGAACCCCGAGTACGACGGCAGCCCGACGGCGTCGACCCGGGCCACGACCTCGTCGCGCAGGGCCGGATCGAAGTAGATGCCGTGGGTCTCGAACAGGGTCCGCGCCGCGTCGTAGTCGCCCTCCGACTTGATGCGCTGCACCTCGGCGAGGAGCGTCGCCACCCCCGCCCGGAACGCGTCGGCGTCGACCATCACGTAGTAGGTCTTGCCGTCGCGCTCGCGCCGGTCGATCGCCTCGGTGTTGGCCATCAGCCAGTGGACGATCGCCTGGCGGTTGCGCATGTGGTCCTGCTCGATCTGGTTCCCCTCGCGTATGCGCCGCAACTGGAGCAGGGCGTTGCGGGTGTAGGCCTCGTACTGCGCGAGCACGATGTCGTCGTGCGCGTCGGCCGGGAGCACGCCGATCTCGACGAGCTTCGGATCGGCGATGAAGTAGAGGCCGATCAGGTCGGCCCGCGCCTCCTCGAGGGCCGAGTACTGCTCGTTCAGGTAGGGCTGGGCCGAGCCCCCGAGCCGCTCCGCGAGCTGCCCCGAGGCGTGGCCGATGACCTCGTGCATGTTGGTGGTCATCTCGCTCGCGAGGCCCCCCCAGACGCGCGAGCGCTCGGCCTCCTCCTCGGTCCACGCGAACTCCTGCCGGTAGCCGCCCGGCTGCGACAGGTCGTAGCCCTCGATGACGTTCGCGAGCGAGATCGACTTGCTGCCGTGCTGCTCGCGCACCGTCTGGTCGTTGGGCAGGTTGATGCCGATGGGGGTCAGGGGGCCGGCGTCGCCGATCTCGATGACGACCTCGATGGCGTTGGCGGTGATGCCCCTCACCCCCGCCTTGCGGTAGCGGGGGTCCCAGGGCATGCGGTCCTCGAACCACTGCGCGTGCTCGGCGATGGTGCGGATGGCCCCCGTCTTCTCGGGGTCGACGTAGAAGACCAGGGCCTCCCACGCCCCCTTGGCCCCGCGGGCGTCCATGTACACCTCGGTGAAGCCGTTGATGGTGTCGACCGACGAGTCCTGGTCCTCGACCCAGGCGATGTCGTAGACCCGCTGGTCGACCGGCGCACCGGTCTTGTAGTAGGCGATGTTGGCGCGCAGCGCCTTCGCCATCGCCTCGCTCGCGTAGGGGACGGCCGCCTCGAGGTGGCCGATGATCTCGGCGATCTCGTCGCCGTACTTGCCGCCGACCTTGTAGACCTCCTCGACGAGCCGGCCGTCGACCTTCACGAGGCGCGAGGTCAGCGGGTACTCCTCGTCGAAGGTCTCGAGGTCGGCCATCGAGACGCCCTTGTAGAAGTTGTTGGCGCTCGCGAGCAGCATGTCCTCGCCGGGGGCGGGGGTCTTGTTGGTGACGATGGGCTCGAAATCGGGGTCGAAGAAGAGCGGCGTCACGCGCTCGACCATCGCCCCGAGGTCCTCGCCGTCGCGCAGGGGGAACTCGGCCCCGTCGGCGGCCGCCGCCCCGACCGCGTCGGCGAACGCGGCGGGGGTCGTCTCCATCACGAACCGCCGGGCGGTGAGGTTGTTGAACGGGCCGGTGTTGATCCAGAAGAGCTTGGCGTACTTCTCGACGGCGGCCAGGGTCGCGCCGTCGATCCCGTCCGGATGGGTGACGAGCTCCTCGAGGACCTCGCGCATCTCGAGGTTGTGCTCGTAGCGCTGGTCGTAGTAGATGTCGCGCCCCGCCAGGGCGGCCTGGTAGAGATGCCAGATGAGGGTCTTCTCCCGTAGCGAGAGCGCCTCGAAGCCGTCGGCATAGAGTTGCACGACCGAGGCGTCGTCGATGCGCTCGAGCAGGTGGCGGCGCCCGCCCTCCTCCTGCGCGGCCGCCGCGGGCGCGCCGACCGCCGCCGCCAAGACCAGCGCCGCCGCCGTTCCGAGCCATTTCTGATACCGCATGGAACCTCCCCGCCGCGGCCCGTCGCCGCGACCATCTCTGCTAAGCTAGAAGCCCGTGGCGAAAGCCCGCCGCACTGGAGCGACGATGCGTCCCGCCCGACTGCGTGGGTCGGACGGAGTGCACAGCAGTCCGGGGTTGCATCGCCCGAACACGCGCCCTTCCCGTGCCTGTCGGGCGGGCGCTTGGGCGTCAGTTCGCGCCCTCCGGGCGCGGTGCGACGCGGGTTTCCCCACGGGCTCCCGGCAACTCGTGCGGTTGCCGGCCCGAGGCTGCCAGGCAGTCTACCGCCCCCGGGCGCGGGACTTCCAGCCCGCCCCCGGATTCAAGGGGCTCGCATACGCCAGTTTACCGCGATGGAACCGCCGGTCGCGCGTGGCAAGGAGAGGGATGATGACCCGTTGGCACCGAGAAGTCCGGGATGGGCGGCCGCGAAGCAGCGCGGATCCGGAGAGCGGCACCGTCCGCGCGGAACGCGGAGTCGACCGAGGGCCGCGGGACGCCCGCCGCGGGCTCCGGGGCGCGGCCGGCGTCCGGGGCGCGGCCGGCGCGGCGCTGGCCGTGCTGCTCGCGGTCCTGGCGTCCGCCGGACCGGCGGCGGCCCAGCAGCGGGCGCTGACCATCGACGCGCTCTACCACCCCGACCGGCGGGTCGACTTCAACGGCGACGCCCCGACCGGGCTGACCTGGATCGACGATGCCCACTACCTCCGGCGGGAACGCGCTTCGGGCCGCACGAGCCTGCTGTCGGTGGACGCGGCGACCGGCGACGCCGAACCGTTCCTGGCCGGCGCGGCGCTCGAGCGGGCGCTCGCCGACCTGCCCGGCATGAGCGCGGCGGCGGCGCGGCGCGCGGCGCGGAGCCCCCGGCTCGTCTGGAACGCCGACCACTCGGCCGCGGTCATGAACATCTCCAGCGACCTCTACCACCTCGACCGGCGGAGCGCCGACGAGGTGCGCGTGCGGCGGCTGACCCGCGACCCCGCCGCCGAGTCGATGCCGGCGTTCAGCCCCGACGGCCGCCTGGTGGCGTTCGTCCGCGACTACGACCTCGCCGTCGTCGATGTCGACACCGGCCGCGAGTGGGCCCTCACCGAGGGCGGCGACGGCGTCGAGCTGCTCAACGGCGAGCTCGACTGGGTGTACCAGGAGGAGATCTACGGCCGCGGCAACTTCAAGGGCTTCTGGTGGAGCCCCGACTCGGCCCGGCTCGCCTACCTGCAGACCGACGAGAGCCCCGTCCAGGCGTTCACCGTCGTCGACCACCTGCCCTACCGCCTCGGCCTGGAGCAGACCAACTACCCCAAGGCCGGCGACCGCAACCCGCTCGTCCGCCTCGGCGTCGTCCCCGCCGCGGGCGGCGAAACGACCTGGATCGACCTGGGCCGCTACACCCCGACCGACATGCTCGTGGTCTCGGTGGGCTGGACGCCCGGCGGCGGCGAGGTCGCCTTCCAGGTGCAGAACCGCGAGCAGACCTGGCTCGACCTGAACCTCGCCGACCCCGCGGGCGGCGCGATGACCCACCTCTTCCGCGAGACCACCCCGGCCTGGGTCTCCGTCAACGGCGACCCCCGGTGGCTCGACGACGGGACGTTCCTCTGGCTCAGCGAGCGCTCGGGGTGGAAGCACGCGTACCACTACGAGGCCGACGGCGACCTGATCCGCCAGGTCACCGACGGCGAGTGGGAGCTGCGCACCCTGCACGGCGTCGACGAGGAGACCGGGTGGGTGTACTTCTCGGGCACCCGCCGCAGCCCCATCGGCGGCGACGTCTACCGCGTCCGGCTCGACGGGGGCGACCTGACCCGGCTGTCCGAGCGCCCCGGCACCCACGCCGCCCGCTTCAGCCCCGGCTTCACCTGGTACCTCGACTCGTGGAGCGACGTCGAGACCCCGATTCAGGTGCGCCTGCACGAGGCCGACGGCGACGAGGCCCGGGTCATCGCCGAAAACCGCGTCCGCGCCCTCGACGACTACCGCCTGTCGTCCCCCGAGTTCCTGCAGGTGACCGCGCGCGACGGGTTCGTCATGGAGGCCATGCTCATCCGGCCCCCCGACTTCGACCCCTCGCGCCGCTACCCCGTGTTCCAGCACACCTACGGCGGCCCGCACGCGCAACAGGTCCGGAACCGCTGGGGCGGCACCGCCAACCTGTTCTACCAGTTGCTCGCCCAGCACGGCATCGTCGTCTGGGTCATGGACAACCGCACCGCGAGCGGCAAGGGCGCGGTGTCGACCTGGCCCGTCTACCAGCAGTTCGGCAAGCAGGAGCTCGCCGACATCGAGGACGGCATCGCGTGGCTGCGCGAACAGCCGTGGGTCGACCCCGACCGCATCGGCATCGAGGGCTGGAGCTACGGCGGCTTCATGGCCAGCTACGCCCTGACCCACAGCGACAGCTTCGCCATGGGCATCGCCGGCGGCACCGTCACCGACTGGCGCGACTACGACACCATCTACACCGAGCGCTACATGCGGACGCCGCAGAACAACCCCGACGGCTACCGCGAGAGCTCGCCCCGCTTCAACGCCGCCGACCTCCACGGCGCCCTGCTCCTCATCCACGGCACCATGGACGACAACGTCCACATGCAGAACACCCTGCAGTTCGCCTACGAGCTGCAGAAGGCCGGCAAGCAGTTCGACCTGATGCTCTATCCGCGCCAGCGCCACGGCATCGTCGACCCCGACCAGAACGCCCACCTGCGGCAGAAGATGCTCGACTTCACCCTCGAGCACCTGAAGCCGGGCGGGGGCGGCGAAACACCGGCGCGGACATCCGGGCCGCGATAGCGCGGCGCCTCTCCCGCATGGCGCCACGGGTGCTCAATCCGCTACGGTGAAGGCGAACCCGCGACGAAGGCTTCACACGCGGGTGGCCGTCAACGAGACGTCCAGGCTCACCCGGTCGTAAGGGACGCGCGGGACCACGGTGCCGCGCCGTCCCTCCCTCAGTTCCACGAGCCCGTAGCGCGACATCGTCTTGAGGGTCCGCGACAGGTTCGACTTGTTTCGCCCCGCGAGCCCCGCGAGCTCCGTGAGCGAGCCCGGCTCCTCGCGGGCGATCAACGCCAGGAGCTCGCGGTTGCGCCCGGAGAGCACCTTGGCCAGGCTCTCGATGGAGGTGAACCAGACCGTCGGCTCGCCCTCGGCCGGCTTGTGCTCCCCGCGTGCGACCGCCATCGTGCGCGCCTTCATCCGGTCGTAGTCGGCAATGCCGATCCTCAGCGTCTTCATGGGATGGAGCCCCTCTCTTTCAGCACGACATCCACCTCGTTCCAGAATCCTCCAGAAGGGTCGCGGCATCCGTGTAGTCATAGGGCCGGATGTTCCGCAGGCCGTGCCGGTGGTCGCTCTCGCGCCGCCTGCGCATTCCCGGGCCGCGAGGCCCGCCCACCGCGTGCGCGTTGTCGAAACCGACCAGCCTGGCGCCGTCCGGGGCGTGCAGCGTCAGCGAGTAGCTGAGCCCATGCGGCCGCTCAGGCGTGACCCCGACACGTATCGCGACGAACTTCACCCAGTGTCCGGCCTCGTCCACGAACAGCGTCTGACCGTGCAGCTCGAGCAGGGTGTCGAGACCCGGATCGCGATCGGGCGGCGTCATCGACCATAGGTTATCTCAATCTGATAACAGTCGTCGGAGGCCGCTCCCGTGCCGATTGCGTCAGCACGGTGATCCCGGCGCGGGGGGTCGCCCTTCGCGGCTTCGCGGCTGTTCCGGTTCGGGACGATCGAAAGCGAGGGCGTCAGCCCGAATCAGCTCGCGCGGTGGTCAGCGTGCCGGACGCGATGCGTCGAGTCGCCGCGGGCGACCAGCTCCGGGCCGACCTCCTGCTCGGTGAGTGGGACGCGGCCGGCGGGCGTCGATGACCTCCACCGACCGGAGCAACCTGGCGGAGCCGCGGCTCGTCTGGTCCCGGGGCCTCGATCCCGGGGTGTCGCAGACGACGCCGATCGTGCTCGGCAGCCCCCGAGGTTCAGGAGCCGCCGTCGACGCGGTCGTTGCGGGCCAGGGCGCGGCCGGCGGGCTCGAACGCGAAAGGCACCGAGCGGTTGTCGGGATTCCAAAAGGTCGACGTGGGTCTGCACGTGGAGATGAAGGTGCGGCAGGGTTGTGTTCCCCGAGTTGCCGACCAAGCCCAGCGGGTCGCCCTTCCGAACCCGGTCGCCTTCGCCGACCCGGAGCGCCCCCTGCCGGAGGTGCGCCAGGACGACGAAGAGGCCCGTGTCGAGCTCGATGACGACGACGTTCCCCTCCGGGTTGTCGGTCACGAGGTTTCATGTCTTCGGCATCCTCCATGTCGTTGCGCGCCGCGACGACCCTGCCATCCACGGGTGACCGGAGCGGCTGCTCCCAGCTATGGAAAACCGCGTTGCCGGTCTCGTCGGTGGACATGCGCCCGTTCTCCAGCCGGATGAGATCGAGCGCGAACCGCTGGTTGTACGCGGAGAGATGGCGGCTCTGAAGGGGGCTGCGACCTCCCTGCGCCACGAGCCACCGCCCCTGGAACGGCGGGGCAATGCGGACGACGGCGGCGGAGCCTCCAATGAAGGCGCGGCCCAGATGTCGCCGCTACCACTGATCGCGACAGCAAGGGCCAAGGCCGCCAAGGCCACCTCGCGCCGAATATGTCCAATACGAACACAGAACCAGAGGCTCGCGTGCTATGCTCAACGCGGATGGCGGCCAGAACTCGGCACACGAGATACGGCCAACGTGCGGGATCGACCACGGCAACAACAGACTCCAGGCTGCGAGCCCCATCCCTATGAACGGCGGCGGTGTGTCTGACACGGAGCTGTTGACTGGCCAATGCCGGTGGTCTTATGCCCGCGCGGGGTGGGACGCGCCGCCCGCGCGGCGAATGGTCCGCTGGAGGCCGAGCATCGCCGCGCCGGCGGGCGCGCCGGCCGCGCAGCCCCCATTGCGGGGCCGTGTCCGGAGGCTGCGTTCGGCCCGCGCGGATTCCGCGCGTCCCGGGGGCGACGACACGCCGATGAAGGAGGTAACGGACCGTGCGGATGATGAAAATGCGTGCCGCGTTGGCGCTGACGACGCTGATGGTCGCTGCCGGTGTCCAGGCGCAGGACGGAGCCCGCATTCGGACCGCGATGATCCGCGGGGTGGAGCTGCCGTACGAGGTGATCGATGGGTGGGCGGTTCACGATGGCCACATCATCCTGGGGACGGCGGAGGAGGTGGCCCGATGGGACCGCGGTGCGGTCGGCGAACAGCGGCTGCCCGGCGTGCGGCGCGCGGTGCCCTCCGGCTACCGTCCGTCCGGTCTGTTCTGCATCTGGGAGGATGGGCTCATTCCCTACGTC
>CAXXTG010000109.1:0-4375 GCA_963666855.2 Vicinamibacterales bacterium | reverse complement strand
GCCGGTGGCGTGCGCGCGGATGAACTCCACCGACTGCACGAACATCCCCGACGAGCCGCAGCAGGGATCGTAGACCCGCCCCCGCCAGGGCTCCAGCATCTCGACCAGGAGCTTCACCACGCAGCGCGGGGTGTAGAACTCGCCGCCCTTCTTGCCCTCCGCGCTCGCGAACTGCGAGAGGAAGTACTCGTACACACGGCCGAGCACGTCCTTCGAGCGCGCGTCCGCGTCGCCCACCCGGATGTTGCTGATCATGTCGATGAGCTGGCCGAGCCGCTGCTTGTCGAGCGCCGGGCGGGCGTAGTCCCTGGGCAGCACGTCCTCGAGCGCCGGGTTGTCGCGTTCGATCGCGGTCATCGCGTCGTCCACGAGCCGGCCGACGGCAGGCTGCCGGGCCTGGGCCGCGAGGCGGCTCCAGCGCGCCTCCGGCGGCACCCAGAAGATGTTCTCGGCGCGGTACTCGTCGGGGTCCTCCGGGTCGGCGCCCTCGTCCCGCTCGGCTTCGAGGCGGGCGTGCATCTCCTCGAACGCGTCGGAGATGTACTTGAGGAAGACGAGGCCGAGGACGACGTGCTTGTACTCGGCCGCGTCCATCGAGCCCCGGAGCGCATCGGCCATGCGCCACAGCTCGGCCTCGTGTCCGGTGGTGGCGCCCTGGGTCCCGGTCCGGGTCTCGGCCGGCGGGTCCGGGATCTTCACTGCCGGACGGGATGCCGCCGGCGGCGCCCGGTCACCATCCCCCCGAGAATCGCGTCGTGCATGCGGCCGGGATGCTCGGGGCCGCGACCCCGACGGCGGCGCCTGACCACCGTCGCCCTTCGGCGCTGGGAGCGGCCCGGCAAGACGCGCGACGAGATCCGCCTTGCTCCGGCCGGAATCGTCGAGGCTGAACACCCGGCACAGCTCCTTCAGGCGATGCCGCGAGAGCGCCGGCAGCATCTCGTCGAGCCTGGCCTTCCGGGAGCCGGCCAGAGCGTCGACAAGCTGCGCCTTCACGCGGCGGTCATCGACGTGCAGCTCGTGGCGGTCGACCCTGGCGCGGAGCTCCTTCGCGGTCAGTTGGGCGAGGATGGCGCGTTTCGTCGGCATCGGATCGGCTCACTCCTTACCCTTCCCGCGATTTCGCGGCCGCACACTCCGCGTGGACGAGCAAGACTATCGCAAGCGTCAATCCGGATAGAGGGCGTGGGGCGAGGGCTGTGCTTGTCGTGTCCGGTGCTCCGGCATACGTACGCATTGGCGGCGGAGGACGATATATTTATTGTAAATCATTCAGTTAGATATTACTCCAGTCCCACCGGCGCCTTCCCGACCGGCCAGATTCACTATGCAGAGGTACCAGTCCGGAACTGTCTTGACAGGATCATCATGTCCATGCATAACGCCATCGATCTGCACATTATCAGGACCAACCAACCGATGCACCGGAGCGCTTCCGCATCCGTCGTCCTGCCGTCATCCCCGCCGTCGTCGCGGTCGTCGTCCCCGTGACGCCCGCACACTTCGACTACTCACCTCGACCTACACGCCCCGATGAACCGCCCCGCCGCCAACGTCCGCACCGTCCACCCGCCCACCGGCCCCGAGATCACCGCGAAGTCCTGGCTGACCGAGGCGCCGATGCGGATGCTGATGAACAACCTCCACCCCGAGGTGGCGGAGAATCCGAACGAGCTGGTGGTCTACGGCGGTGTCGGCCGCGCCGCGCGGACCTGGAGCGACTTCGACCGCATCGTCGCCACCCTGAAACGGCTCGACGAGGACGAGACCCTGCTCGTGCAGTCGGGCAAGCCGGTCGGCGTGTTCCGCACCCACCCCGACGCCCCGCGGGTGCTGATCGCGAACTCGAACCTGGTGCCGCACTGGGCGACCTGGGCCCACTTCAACGAGCTGGACCGCAAGGGGCTCGCCATGTACGGCCAGATGACGGCGGGGTCGTGGATCTACATCGGCAGCCAGGGGATCGTGCAGGGCACCTACGAGACCTTCGTCGAGGTCGGCCGCAAGCACTACGGCGGCGACCTCCGGGGGCGCTGGATCCTGACCGCGGGGCTCGGGGGCATGGGCGGGGCACAGCCGCTCGCGGCGGCGATGGCAGGGGCCTGCTGCCTCGCGGTCGAATGCGACCCGGACCGCATCGACTTCCGCCTCCGCACCCGCTACCTGGACGCGAAGGCCGAGTCGCTCGACGAAGCGTTGGCGATGATCGAGGGATGGACCGCCTCGCGCGAGGCGAAGTCCGTCGCGGTCCACGGCAACGCGGCCGACATCTTCCCCGAGCTGGTGCGCCGGGGCGTCCTTCCGGACGTCGTCACCGACCAGACCTCGGCCCACGATCCCGGCAACGGCTATCTGCCGGCGGGCTGGACGCTCGCGGAGTGGAGCGCGAAGCGGGAGAGCGACCCGTCCGCGGTGGAGGCGGCGGCGCGCGCCTCGATCCGCATCCATGTCGAGGCCATGGTCGCCTTCGCGAACCGCGGGGTGCCGACCATCGACTACGGCAACAACATCCGGCAGGTCGCGAGCGACGAGGGGCTCGACGACGCCTTCTCCTTCCCCGGTTTCGTCCCAGCGTGCATCCGCCCCCTGTTCTGCCGCGGCATCGGGCCCTTTCGCTGGTGCGCGCTGTCCGGCGACCCGGAGGACATCTACCGCACCGACGAGAAGGTGAAGGAGCTGATCCCGGACGACCCCCACCTGCACAACTGGCTCGACATGGCGCGCGAGCGCATCAGCTTCCAGGGTCTGCCGGCCCGCATCTGCTGGGTGGGGCTCGGGCAGCGCCACCGGCTCGGCCTCGCCTTCAACGAGATGGTGGCCCGCGGCGAGCTCTCAGCCCCCGTCGTCATCGGGCGCGACCACCTCGACGCCGGCTCGGTGGCGTCGCCCAACCGCGAGACCGAGTCGATGCGCGACGGCTCCGACGCGGTCTCGGACTGGCCGTTCCTGAACGCACTGCTCAACTGCGCGTCGGGCGCGACCTGGGTGTCGATCCACCACGGCGGCGGGGTCGGCATGGGGTACTCGCAGCACGCGGGGATGGTGATCTGCTGCGACGGCACCGCCGAGGCGGCCCGCCGCATCGAGCGGGTGCTGTGGAACGACCCGGCCACGGGGGTGATGCGCCACGCCGACGCCGGCTACGACGACGCGATCGACTGCGCGCGGGAGCACGGCCTCGATCTGCCCGGGATACTGGGCTGACGGAAACCCGTCCCGGATCGATCGACGTCCATCCGGGCAACGACAACCACGACACAGGAGTCAAGCCATGAGAAACCTCTTGAAACCCCTCCTTCTGGGCACTGCCGTTGCGCTGGCGACACCCCTCGCGGTCCTGGCCGGCTCGATCAAGATCGGCTTCAACGCACCCCTGACCGGCTTTGCCGCGGCGGACGGCAACTCGGCGCTCGTCGGCGCCCGGCTCGCGGTCGAGCAGGTCAACGCCGGGTGGCGGCATCAACGGCGACGACATCGAGCTCGTGGTCTACGACGACCAGGCGAGCCCCAAGGAAGCGGCGCCGCTCGCGGTGAAGATGACCACCCAGGACGAGGTGACGGCCGGCATCTCCGGGAGCTATTCCGGCTCCACCCGGGCCGCCGCGACCATCTTCCAGGAGAACTCGGTCCCCTACATCTCCGCGTACGCCGTGCACCCGGACATCACCAGGGCGGGCGACTACGTGTTCCGCACGTCATTCATGGGCGAGGTGCAGGGCCGCGCCGGGGCGAAGCTCATCGGCGACGTGATGGGGCTGAAGCGGGTTGCGCTCATCACGCTCAACAACGACTTCGGCAAGTCGCTCGCGACCGGGTTCAAGGAGAAGGCGGCCGATTTCGGCATCGAGATCACCGGCGAGTACGAGTACTCGATCAAGGACCGGGAGTTCGGCCCCATCGTCTCGAAGGTCAGGTCGGACGGCCCGGACGCGATCTACGCCTCGGGCTACTTCTTCACCGCCGGCCCCCTGGTGCGGCAGATCCGCGCCGCGGGCATCGCCGCGCCGGTGATCGGGCAGGAGGGCTACGACAGCCAGAAGTTCATCGAGATCGCCGGGCCGGACGCCGAAGGGGTGATCATCACCACGTCGCTCGACCGCGATTCGTCCAACCCGATCACCCAGGCGTTCATCAAGGGGTTCGAGGAGATGGCCGGCTACCCGACGGACATGGTCGCCGCCTCCGCCCATACCGCGGTCCTGGTCATGGCCGAGGCGCTGAAGGCGGCGGGGGCGGGCGACCGGGCGGCGCTGCGCGACGCCATCGCGGGCTCCAGCGTCGACGCGTCCACCGGCCACATCTCCTTCAACGCGCTCGGCGAGGTGAAGAAGGACGTCCAGATCCAGGTGGTCAAGGACGGAGCATGGCGCCACTA
>CAXXTG010000108.1:0-6886 GCA_963666855.2 Vicinamibacterales bacterium | reverse complement strand
TGGCAGGACGTCGCGCACAGCTTGTTCAACCTGAAGGAGTACTTGTTCATCCGCTAGGTGAGGACTTCCATGCGTCTTGACCCGCGCCGCCACCCCGCCCCCCGCCCGTTCTCCCACGCGCCGCGAGATGCTGCGCCAGACGTCGACCGGCTTCGGCCTGCTCGCGCTGTCGGCGCTGATGGCCGACTCGGTCTTACGCCGGCCTCGCGCAGGAGGCGGGCGACGGCCCCCTTGCGGCCAAGCCGCCGCACTTCCCGCCCAAGGTGAAGAACGTCATCTTCTGCTACATGTCCGGGGGGCTGTCGCACATCGATTCGTTCGACCCCAAGCCGAGGCTGGCGGCCGAGGCGGGGCGGCCCATGCCGTTCCAAACCGAGCGGACGATGTTCAACCAGGACGGCAACATCTGGCCGAGCCCCTGGGCCTTCACGCACTACGGCGAGAGCGGCATCCCGGTGAGCGCGCTCTTCCCCCACATCGGCACCGTGGCCGACGAGCTGACCGTCATCCGCTCGATGACGGCGCCGTTCATGGAGCACGCCCAGGCCAACTTCTACTTCCACAGCGGCATGCCGTTCAACGGCTTCCCCAGCATGGGCGCGTGGGTGACCTACGGCCTCGGCACCGAGAACCAGAACCTCCCCGGGTTCGTGGTCCTCGGCAGCGGCGGCATCCCCCTGGGCGGCATCAACATCTTCGGCAACGGCTTCCTGCCCGCCGTCCACCAGGGCTCGATGCTCTATCCCGAGAACGCCGAGCCCCTCAACAACGTGCAGCCGCGCGAGACCGACCGGCGGCAGCGCGGCCGTCTCGGCCTCATCGGCGACCTCGACGCCGGCTTCGTCGACCGCATCGGCGGCGACCGTCAGGTCGAAGCGGCCATCGACAACTACGAGATCGCCTACCGCATGCAGACCGCGGTGCCCGAACTCGTGGACCTGTCGGGCGAGACCGAGGCGACGAAGCGCCTCTACGGGATGGACTCGCCCGTCGCTTCCACCGCCGCTTACGGTCGCCAGTGCCTGGTCGCCCGCCGCCTCGTCGAGCGCGGCGTCCGCTTCGTCGAGCTCACCATGGTGGGCACCGACGGCATGGGGCAGGCCGCTAACCCGTGGGACCAGCACACCAAGCTGATCGAGGGCCACACCGCCAACGCCCTCACCGTCGACCAGCCGGTGGCCGGCCTCGTCAAGGACCTCCGCGCCCGCGGCCTCCTCGACGAGACCCTCGTCATCTTCTCGGGCGAGTTCGGCCGCACCCCGTTCGTGCAGGGCACCAACGGCCGCGACCACAACCCCTACGGCTTCAGCCTGTGGCTGGCCGGCGGCGGCCTGAAGAAGGGCTTCATCTACGGCCGGACCGACGAGTACGGGTACCGCGTCGTCGAGAACTCGCACACCGTGCGCGACCTGCACGCGACGGTGCTCACCCTGCTGGGCTTGGACTACCGCAACCTGACCTACCGCTTCGGCGGCCGGGACTTCCGGCTGGCGGACGTGGACGGGCACCCGATCCGGGGGATTCTGGCGTAGCGGGACGGCGTGACCGTCGCGGCGTCCGGACGAGGAGGGCGGCATGATTCGGACACGAACCCTGGCGGCCGTGGTCTCGGCGGTAACGCTGGCAGCGCCGTCGGCGGCGCAGATGACGGTGGAGATCCACGACACCGCCACGGACGGGCCGCTGGGGACCGTCACGCTGGAGGAGGACGCCGGGGGCGGGGTGCGCCTCACGCCCGACCTCGAGGGCATTCTCCCCGTGGGCGAGCACGGCTTCCACGCCCACGTGAATCCCGACTGCGGGTCGGGGGGCCAGGCCGCCGGCGGGCACTACGACCCGGAGAACACCGGCGTGCACGCCGGGCCCGACGGCAACGGTCACCTGGGCGATCTGCCGCGCCTGGAGTCCGACAGCGGTCGCGTGACCGCTGCGGTGGTCGCGCCTCGGTTGACCCTGAGCGACCTGTACGGACGCGCGCTGGTGATTCACGAGGGCGGCGACAACTACTCCGACTCGCCGGCGCCGCTGGGCGGAGGGGGCGCACGGCTGGCGTGCGGCGTCGTGGCCACGGCGACGCCCGTCATGCCCCCGGCCGCTCTGGTCGCGCTCATGGCCCTTCTGCTCGCGATCGCGGCGCATGCCCGTCGGCGGGCGGTGCCGGATCGCGGCTGACCCTCGGTGCTTCCGGCTCGACCCAAAGTCAGTGGCACATCGAGCCGACCCACTGGTATGTCGCCTGCCGTCTCGTAGTCGAGGGGTCGAAGAGTTGCTGACCGCCGATCTCGACTTCGGCCGCTTTCCGTCCCTCGCCGTCCGCAACCCGCTCGTTGGCTGACGGTCGTCGGTGCACCCCAGCGGGTGATTCGGCGAACGTCCAGCGGGTGATTCCGAGGCTGTGCGCGTGCCGGGGCCTACGCGGTGAGGGTCTCGGTCCGGTCCGACCGCGGTAGTCCCCCGGCGCAAGCTGGTACACTGATGCTCGATGCGTCCCGCCTCGACCGTCGCGTCCCCATCCGGCCCGCGTCTTGCCAGCTCCACGTCGGAACCGATGCCGCGTGACGACAAGGCGCTCGGGGCCTACTACACGCCGGAGGCGGTGGCCGACGCCCTGGTGCGGTGGGCGGTTCGAGACGCGGGCGACCGCCTCCTCGACCCGTCGAGCGGCGACGGCCGCTTCGTGGCCCGCCACGTGAACAGCGTCGGGGTCGAGAGGGATCCGGCGTCGGCCGCCGAGTCGCGCGGGCGGGCGCCGGAGGCCACGATCGTCGAGGGCGACTTCTTCACGTGGGCGGCGGCCGACCGGCGCCGGTTCGACTGCGCCGCCGGCAACCCGCCGTTCATCCGCTATCAGCGGTTCGCGGGTGCGACCCGGCGGGCCGCCCTCGACCATTGCCGGTGCCTGGGCGTCGTCTTCAGCGGGCTCTCGTCGTCGTGGGCGCCGTTCATCGTGGCGGCGGCCGGCAAGCTGCGCCCCGGCGGGCGGATGGCCTTCGTCGTGCCGGCCGAAATCGGTCATGCGCCGTACGCCGGTCCGCTCGTGGAGTACCTGGTCGGCAACTTCGGTTCCGTGCACCTGATCGCCATCAGGGACAAGATATTCCCGAAGCTGTCGGAAGACTGCTGGCTGCTGTTGGCCGACGATGCGGGCTCGCGCTCCGACGCCATACGGCTGTCGCGGGTCGAGCGGTTCGACCCGGGCACCATGCCCCCGCCGGTGTCGGAGGAGATCCCCATCGAGGCATGGCGGGTCCGATGGCGCGGCCGGCTGCGGCCCTTCCTGCTGCCGCCGCGCGTTCGGAGGCTCTACGAGCGCATGGCGGCCGAGCCAGACGCGGTGCGCCTGGGACAAGTCGCCCAGGTCGGCATCGGGTACGTCAGCGGAGCCAACGGGTTCTTCCACCTGCGCCCGTCCGACGTGCGGCGCTTCGCGATACCCGACGAGTTCCTCGTGCCGTCCATCCGCAACAGCCGCTACCTCACTGGCGCGGTGGTCGACGGTGCCGACATCGAGCGATGGGTGGCGAAGGATGAACCGGTGTTCCTGCTGCGCATCCCCCCGGGCGCCCGGGTGCCGGACGCGGTCCGGGCGTATCTGGACACCGCCGAGGGGCGGAAGGCCCGGGCCACCTACAAGTGCCGCAACCGGACGCCCTGGTACACGGTTCCCGACGTACGGCGTCCCGCGTTCGTTCTGACGTACATGAGCGGCAGGTCGCCCGCGCTGGCCGTGAACCGCGGCCGGTGCACGTGCACGAACGCGTTTCTGGCGGTCGACTTCCGGTCCGACCTGTTCGGCAATGGCGGCATCTCCGAACCGAGGTTCTCGGCGGCGTGGGGCTCGCCCGCCGGCCGGCTGAGTTGCGAGCTCGAAGGGCATCCCCTGGGCGGCGGCATGCTGAAGCTCGAGCCCGGGGAGGCCCGGCACGTGCTTCTGGTCGCCGACGGGGTCGTCACCGAACGCGACCGCGGCCTGGTGGAAGAGGGTATCGAGGTGATGCAGCAGTGGCGACACGTGGCGTGAGCGCCTGCGAGTGGATATCGCTCCGGGCGGCGCTGGCCCACTTCGTGACGTTCCGGGGATCGACGCAAAGCCAGCGGCACATCAAGCCGCTGCACTGGTACGTCGCCTGCCGTCTCGTGGTCGAGGGCGGGTTCGAACCTGACGACATCGTGCCGCGACCGCCGTTCCGCGTGGAGCGGAAGGGCGGCCGCTCGGCGCTGGTCCACGACCCCAGCCGCGGCGGCGCCGGTGAGCGCACGGTGTACGGCGGCCTCAAGACGAAGAACGTCGACGTGGTCGTGACCAAGGACGGGATCGGTCCGGTCCTCGCCGTCTCCTGCAAGGGCGCCATCGGGGCGTTCAGGAATCTCACCAACCGGATGGAGGAGGCGGTCGGCGACTGCACGAATCTGCACATCGCGTACCCGCCGCTCGTCTGCGGCTACCTGTTCGTCATGCGCGCGAACCGCGCGGAGGAATTGGGGCGGAGCCTCGGCGAGACCGGAGCCGAACAGGATGGGTCGGTTCGAGAGCTCGTGGAGAACGACGTGGCGATCGACAGCGACGGCCACCCGGTCGAGGCCGTTCGTCGATTCCACTCGGCGCTCCGCGAGCTGGCGGACAGACGCGGCATTCGGAACGACGTCAGCCGTTACGAGGCGATTGCGCTCGCGTTGGCCTCGACGCGAACGGGGCACACCGGGACGATCATCGACGAGTTCCCTGCTTCCGACAGCCCGCTGAGGTTCGAGCAGTTCTTCGGTTCGCTCTATCGCCAATACGACGAGCGGTTCGTCTACGCCGCGCCGGACCTGAAACGGCTGACGCATCGACGTGAATGGGATCCTGCATCGACGGCCTTCAGTGCGCCGATGATGGCGGATCTGGACTACGAGGCGAGAGTGTCTTCCTGACCGGCGGGGATCCGGCCAGCCCGGCGCAGACGAGTTCAACCACGGCGGTGATCGACTTTTTCGCCGTGGCCGCCGACCGCCGCGGTCAGGCAAGCAACGGTGAGGGTCGAGAGTTCACGGCCCGGCCGTCGGCGCCGTGTCCGACCGGCCGACAGCGGAGGGTCGGCATGGAGATCCCGTCGTGAACCGTTCGACGCTGCCGGTGGCGACGCTGTTGGCGGCGATGCTCGGCGGATGCTCGGGGAACCCGACCGCGCCGACGGACGCGCTGACGTTCGCCTTCGATTTCCGCCAGGGCCCGCAGGGGTTCGTCGCCGGCTTCGCGGACTACCCGCCCGGCGGTGCGGACATCTACGAGTTGACCTCCGACTACCGGCCCCTCCCGCCGCCGTTGGCGTCGGATTCCGCCCTGTTCATCTCCGGAGTGAACCGCAGCGCCGACCTGTTCATGTTCTTCAAGGGGCCCGTCGACGGGCTGCTGCCGGGGGCGAGCTACGGCGTCACCGTCAGCGTGGAGATCGCGACCGACGTGCCGGCCGGGTGCTTCGGCGTCGGCGGTGCGCCCGGCGAGAGCGTCTGGGTCAAGGCCGGCGCGACGGCGGTCGAGCCGCTCGCGGTGCGCGACGGGGCCTACCTGCGCATGAACATCGACATCGGCAATCAGTCGGCGGGCGGCTCGCAGGGCGTGGTGCTCGGCGACGTCGCCAACTCGAGACCCTGCGAGGAGTCGCCCCGGTGGGAGCGCAAGTCTCTCGCCAGCAGACCGGTGCCGGCACCGGTCGCGGTGCCCGCCGGTGGTCGGGCTTGGCTGTTGTTCGGCGTCGACTCGGGATTCGAGGCGAGGACGGGAATCTACTTCATGCGGACGGAAGCCGTGTTCAGGCCGATGTGACCCGGAGGCGCGGGCCTTCTGCGTCCTCCAGGATGCCGGCGCGCGGGTCCGGTCTGTAGCCGGAGTTCCGCGACGAAACGGGTCGCGGGTTCGGGGCGCGGCGTAGGTCGCGGATCGGGAACGGCGACCGCCTGATGGTCAGGGTCCGAGGGCACCGATGGGGACGACTCCCACCTCCCCGGGTCTCACGTAGCCGTATCCGGTCGGGACGATCACGGCGAGGGCCGAGGGCTTGCCATGATCGCTCTGCTCCAGGCGGCGGGCGAGCCGGTTGAGGCTCTTTGCGCCGTCGTCCACCCAGCGTTCACCCAGCTTGATCTCGAAGGCCGCCCAGCGGCCGTCGGCCGCCTCGACGACGGCGTCCACTTCCAGGCCGTCCTTCTCGCGGTAGTGGAACACCTGCGCGTCCGCGGCCTGGGCGTGGACCCGAAGGTCGCGGAGGACCAGCGACTCGAACAGCAGGCCGAGGAACTCGAGATCGGCGGTCAGGCGGGCTGGCGTCGCTCGCAACGCGGCGACGGCCAGCGAGGGATCGACGAAGTGTCGAACCGCCGCCTGCCGGAGCGTCGCGCGCGACCGCAGGTGGGGCGACCACGCGGGCTGGTTCTCCACCACCATGAGCCGGTCGAGCGCGTCGAGGTACTCGGCTACGGTGTCGCTCTTGATGGACCGGCCGTCCCCGCCCACCTCGGCGGCCAGCTTCGACAGGGTCACGGGGGTGGCGACGTTGCGCGCCAGCGAGGTCAGCAGGCGTCCCACTTGGACGGGGTCGCGCGTCTTGCCGCTGACTCTCGTTACATCGGTACGGCGGACTTCGTCCAGATAGCCGCGGTTCGCGCGCAGTATCCCCGGCAGCCGCCTGCCGACGTGACCCGGCCAGCCGCCGGCGCAGACGAGCTCTGCGACATCGGCGATCGGCGTTTCGGACCGGGGCGCACGCTGCTCCGCGCCGTCGAGGAGTCGCCGCAACGAGATGTCTCCGCTGGAGCGCCCGCTCTCGTAGAGCGACAGCGGGCGCATGCGCAGCCGGACGAAGCGTCCGGCGCCGGTGTGGCGGGTGACGTCGTCGGCGGGAACGGC
>CAXXTG010000107.1:0-5410 GCA_963666855.2 Vicinamibacterales bacterium | reverse complement strand
TCGCGCCGATGTCGCTGTTGACCTACGAGGAGACGCGGCCGTGGGCCCGCTCGATCCGCGAGAAGGTGGTCGCCCGCACCATGCCGCCGTGGTACGTCGACCGCAACATCGGCATCCAGGGTTTCAAGTACGACTACTCGCTGAGCGACGACGAGATCACGACCATCGCGGGCTGGGTCGACGCCGGGGCGCCCCGCGGCAACCCCGAGGACCTGCCCGCGCCGCGCGAGTTCCGCGACATCGCCGAGTGGAAGATCGGCGAGCCCGACTGGATCGTCGAGATTCCCGAGCCGTTCGTGGTCGCCCCCGAGGCCCCCAACTGGTGGGGCGACCTCTACTCCGACTCGGGCCTGACCGAGGACCGCTGGGTGAAGGCGGTCGAGACCAAGCCGTCGATCGACGGGTTCCCCGTCGTCCACCACGCGGTGACGAGCAACTCCGACCCCGAGTCGGACGACGACGACTACGCCTTCCTCAACGAGTACGCCCTCGGCAAGAACGGCGACATCTTCCCCGACGGCACCGGCCGCCTCATCAAGGCCGGGGCGCAGATCAAGTTCAACATGCACTATGCCGCGATCGGGGTCGAGACCACCGACCGGACCCGCGTCGGCCTGCAGTTCTATCCGAAGGGCGTCGTGCCGGAGCGCAAGCTCATCTCGGCCCACGTCGGCGACGACGAGGACCTCGACATCCCCGCCGGGGCCTCGAACGTGCGGCACGACGGGTACTACCGCCTCAACGAGAACGCCCACATCACCGCGTTCCAGGCCCACCTGCACAACCTCGGCAAGCGGCAGTGCCTCGAGGCCATCTATCCCGACAACAGCAAGGAGATCCTGAGCTGCGCCGACTGGGACTTCGGGTGGCACATCGTCTACAACTACGAGGACCACGTGGCCCCGCTGCTGCCGAAGGGCACCATCCTCCACGTGACGAGCTGGCACGACAACTCGGAGGCGAACCGCTGGAACGACGACCCCACGAACTGGGCCGGGTTCGGCCAGCGGTCGAGCGACGAGATGAGCTTCGCGTGGGTGAGCTGGTACGAGCTCGACGACGAGGCGTTCGAGAAGGAGGTCGAGGCGCGCGAGGCGCTGGCCGACGACGACGAGTAGTCTGCCGCGCGGGAACGGCGGCGTCGCGCGAGGTCGGTGCGGGCGTCGACGGAGTTGTCCGGACCCCGGTTCACCGCCGCGCAAGCGCCTGAACCGCCTGCCGGGGCGCTGGGCGACGGGGTGGAGCCGGTGGACGGCGAATCGGTGGGCGGGGGTGCCGACGCACCGCCCGCGGTCGGGTTCGACCGGAGCCTCCGCGATCGCGTGATCGCGGAGGTTTCGATCGTTCGGGGTTCGGGAACGTCGCGAGACGTCAACGCACGGGAAGAGCAGCCATGAGGGTTCAGAGTCGGAACTTCCGCGCGGCCGTCGCGGCCGCGCTGCTGTCGGCGGCCGTCGCGTCCGCCGCGTCGGCGCAGGAGCGCTGGAACCGCGGCCAGAACGTGCAGCCGGTCTTCGAGGGGTGGGAGCGGAACGACGACGGGTCGTTCACCATGGTCTTCGGCTACCTGAACCGCAACTACCAGGAGCAGCCGGTCATCCCCGTCGGCCCGAGCAACCGCTTCGAGCCGGGGCCGGCCGATCGGGGGCAGCCGACCCACTTCTACAACCGGCGCCAGCAGTTCGTGTTCACGGTGCGGGTGCCCGCCGACTGGGGGCGCGAGCAGGACTTGGTGTGGACCGTCACCCACAACGGCCGGACCGACCGCGCCATCGGCCACCTGTGGCCGGTGTGGGAGATCGACGGCGGCGTCATGCGCCTGAACCGGGGGACGGGCTCGGGCCAGGGCTACGCCGACAACCAGCGCCCCGTCGTCCGGCTGGAGGGCGAGGACCAGCTTGAGGTGACCCTGCCCGACACGCTCGAGATCGCCGTCCTCGCCGGCGACGACGGCGTTCCCCCGCCCAACCCGCGGCTCGCGGAGCGGCGGGTCCGCCGCGGCCCCAAGTCGCAGGCGATGGTCGACCCCCGAAGGGCGGCGGCCACCGGCCTCGCCGTCACGTGGCTGCACTGGCGCGGGCCGGGGACCGTGAGGTTCGACCCGCGGGTGCCGGAGATCGGCGAAGGGGGACGGGCGGTCACCGAGGTGTCCTTCAGCGAGCCGGGCACCTACGTGCTGCAGGCGGTGGCGGACGACACCGTCTTCGTGACGCCGGTCAACGTGACCGTAGAGGTCAAGTCGGCGGCCACGCCGTAGGCTTCTGCGCCGCAGGACGGCGCGACCGCATGGCGGATGGCCGGGCGGGGAACTCGGGGCGGCGCTTGACGCAGCCTTCCCGGCTCCACCGGCCCGTCCTTCGCCGCCGGCCCGCCAGGGGCGCGGTCAGACGATTTCCTCGCTGTCCCGGGCCTCGAGCCGACTGTCGCCGGACGCGGGAAGTCCGTGGCGGGGCAGGCTCGGCCTGACGTCGCCATTGCTCGCCCGAGTCGAGGAGCAGATTCATGCATGCAAGGACCAGCCGGCGGTGGACGGGGTTCGGCTCTACTCTCGCGGGTGCTGTCGCGCTGGCCGTCGGCATGGCGGCGGTGGAGGCGTCCGCCCAGTCCGGCGACGGCAGGATGACGATCGCCGACACCCCGACGCGCGCGCAGGCCGCCGACGGCTCGTACATCTCGTGGCGTGAGCACATCATCGACGACCTCGCGGTGGGCGGCGTCGCGCTCGCCGGCAGCGACGGGCTCGACATGGCCGACCTCGACCTCGACGGCCATCCCGACATCGTCTCGGTCCACGAATCCGACACCACCTACGACGGCGTCCCCGACGGCCACGTCCGCATCGCCTACGGCTCCGCCGACCCCGACGCTTGGGACCTCTACACCCTGGCCGAGGGCGAGGAGGCCGGCGCGGCCGAGGACGTGGCCATCGGCGACATGAACGGCGACGGCTATCCCGACGTCATCGTGGCCTGCGAGCTCTCGCACCTCATCTACTTCGAAAACCCCGGCGCGGCGGGGCGGGCCGAGCGGTGGAAGCGGGTCATCCCCGCGTCGACCCTCGACCGCGGTTCGTACATCCGCGTCTTCCTCGCCGACTTCGACGACGACGGCCGCCCCGAGGTGGTCGCCGCCAACAAGGGCGGTCAGAACCCGCCCCGCGGCACCACCGAGAAGCACCCCGTGTCGTGGTTCGCGCTCCCCGACGACCCCCTCGACGGCGACGCCTGGGTCGAGCACGAGCTGGCCCGCGTCATCGTCCCCATCAACTCGCAGCCGTTCGACCTCGACGGCGACGGCGACCTCGACGTCATCGGCGGCTCGCGCATGGAGCGGCGCATCTTCTGGTTCGAGAACGTCACCGACGGCGGCGGCATCGCGTTCCGCGAGCACCGCATCGACATCGCCCCCGAGGCCGTCGTCACCGGCTTCAACATGGAATTCGTCGACCTCAGCGGCGACGGCCGCGTCGACATCGCCATCCGCGACGAGCGCAACGGCCTCTCGTGGCTCGAGCAGCCGGCCGACTTCGCCGACCCGTGGCGCCCGCACCCCATCGGCGGCCTCCTGCCCGACCGCCTGGTGGGCTTCGTGCTGACCGACATCGACGAAGACGGCCGCCTCGACGCGTTCTCCGGCGCCTACAGCCAGGCCCCCCGCGACGTCGACGCCGCCGACCTCTCCCCGTCGCACCGCGCCGGCCGCCTGTCGTGGTTCGAGCAGCCGGCCGATCCGACCGGCGCCTGGACCCGCCACGACGTTTCGCGCCGCGTCCGCGGCATGTTCGACAAGTTCCTCGTCCGCGACATGGACGGCGACGGCGACGTCGACCTCATCGGCACCCGCGGCAACTCCATCCCCTACGATGGCGTGTTCTGGCTGGAGCAGGTGCGGACGGCCCAGCCGGTGGCGGCACCCCGACCCACGGCCACGGGCGACGTACCAGGACGTACTCGACGCGCCGCCCCACCAAGTAGCCGAAATCGTCGATGGCGCGTTGTACACCAATCCGCGACCAGCCGCGCCGCAGGCGCTGGCGGCCTCGGCGCTCGAGATTGACCTCGGCTCGGCGTTCCAGTTCGGCCGCGGCGGCCCGGGCGGCTGGTGGATCATCGTCGAACCCGAGCTGCACCTCCGAGACGACATCCTCGTCCCGGACCTTGCAGGCTGGCGCCGCGCCCGGATGCCGAGCTATCCGGAAACCGCGTACTTCACGCTCGCGCCGGACTGGGTCTGCGAGATCCTCTCGCCATCGACCCGCCAGCTCGACCTCGAAGCCAAGCGCCCGGTGTACGCACGAGAGGGAGTACACCACCTGTGGCTCGTCGACCCTGCCGAGCGCACGCTCGAAGCGTTCGAACCCACCGCAGGAAAGTGGGCGATGATCGCAACCGCCGCCGATGACGAGCCCGTCCGGATCGCCCCGTTCGAAGCCGTGAGCTTCAAACCTCGCCGACCTCTGGCCCTGACCTCGCGTACTGGTTCAAGCGGAGCCGCGCGACCCGCAGACCATCCGCATGGACGTCAGCCCCGACGACACCGGCCAGCCAGGCCGTCGCCGCGACCTGGGGCAAGGACGAGACCCGCCCGCGGCAGCTCCGCGGAACGACCCCGCCCGTCCTCGCCCCGGCCGAGAGCAACATTCCGGTCTTTCGGGAAATTGCCGACGATGCCACCGCCTTCCTGCCGGTGGATGACGGCACGGCGCAGAAGCGCGCGCTCATTGATCTGAGCCAGCTTAGCTATCGGCACACCTTCGCGGGGCGTGCTTTGACCTGCATCAAGGCCATCGAGATCCGACGCGTTCTGCTCCGGCTGCACGAAGCGGCGAAGTCCTGGCGGCGCGGACGGCTCCAGGCTTCCGGCTCCATCCCCTGATGGAGGGGGCCGGGCAGCCGGATAACGGGTATCGGGCTGAGTGGTTTTTCGCCGCGCAGAGTGAGGCCGCGCTGTGGAACTTTGGGCCGCTGGTTCGCGTCAAGATGAGCGGGGTGTCGAGCCGGGATGGCTCGGATTTCGTGGCCCGAGGGGGGCTCAGAGTACTGATGGCGCTGATTCACACCGACGATCTCTGGAAGGACGTACCGCATGGGGGCCGAGTCGGTCCACGCCCTGAGCGGCGTGTCGGTCGACATCGAGCGCGGCGAGTTCGTCGCGATCATGGGGCCGTCGGGGTCGGGGAAGTCGACCCTGATGAACCTGATCGGCTGCCTCGACACGCCGACGAGCGGGACGTACCGGCTGAACGGCAAGGACGTGAGCCGGATGAACGACGACGAGCTGGCGCGGATCCGGAACGAGGAGATCGGGTTCGTGTTCCAGACGTTCAACCTGCTGCCGCGGGCGTCGGCGCTGCACAACGTCGAGCTGCCGCTGATCTACGCGGGGGTGCCGTCGGCGCGGCGGAACGAGC
>CAXXTG010000106.1:0-4534 GCA_963666855.2 Vicinamibacterales bacterium | reverse complement strand
TGTCGAGGGCGGGGCGGGCGTAGTCGCGCGGCAGCACGTCCTTGAGCACGGGGTTGTCGCGCTCGATGGCGGCCATGGCCGCGTCGACGGTGCCGCCGACCGTCGGCTGCCGCGCCTCGGCCTGCAGGCGCGCCCAGCGGGCCTCGGCCGGCACCCAGAAGATGTTCTCGGCGGCGTACTCGTCCCGGTCCTCCGCCGCTTCGTCGCCCCACTCGGCGAGCACCGCGGCGCGGCGCTCCTCGAAGGCGTCGGAAATGTACTTCAGGAAGATCAGGCCGAGGACGACGTGCTTGTACTCGGCCGCGTCCATCGACCCGCGCAGGGCGTCGGCCATCGCCCACAGCTCGGCCTCGTGGCCGACGACGGCCCCGCCGTTCGCGGCCGCCTCCCCCGCGTCCCGCCGCTTCCCTGTCCGTTTGCGCTGCCATGCTCGCCCGTCCGTCTTCGAATCCACGCCCGCGGCGCCGGCGGCCGGCCCCCGGTCAACCGTTAAGCGTACAACCAGTCGCCGGGCCCCTCAACGGCGGTCGTCGGCCGCCCATCCCCGAACGGAGAGTGGGCGCGCGCCGCGGTGCGGGCGATGCCGGCCCGCGTACGAGCGCGCGCAGGAGCAAAGGTGCGTCACGCGAGCGTGCCCGCGGCGCGGGCGATGGCAGACACCGTGAAGTCCCACCGGCCGGCCTGCTCCGTCAGGTATCGCCGTGTCGCCGCATCGACGTTGGCGGCGTCGCCCTCTTCGAAGTACGCCAGCGCCTTCACCGCGTCGATCGGCGGGAAGCGGTTCCCGTAGAGCGCGGCGGCGGCGCCGAGTCCGTCTGCGAGGGGCACGCCGGCGCGCATGATGGCCGCGAGGTCGAGGTAGTCCCTTGCCGCCACGCGTTGCAGAAGGACCTTGAGCTTGGAGCCGAACAGGTCGAGCAGCGACGCGACGAGGAGCACGCCGTCATCGGTCCGCTGGGGCTCGCCCACCCGGCCGGTGTCGATGCCGCCGAAGAACGAGACCTTCACGGGGTGCGAGCGGCCGGACGGCTTCGTCGAGACCGTCAGGGTGTCGGGCTCGCGTTGCAGGACCTCGGCGCCGGCGACGCACGGCAGCCCGAGCAACGCGTCGATGTCGAGCGGATCCGACGAGAAGAAGTCGAAGTCGACCGACGACCGGTGGCCCAGCCTCAGCGCGAGGGCGGTGCCGCCGTACAGGACGAACGAATGCGGCAGGTCGCCGAGGGCCGGCCAGAGCGCGCGCTGCGCCCGCGGGAGGACGTCGAGCACCGGCGTGAACGTCATCGCGGCAAACGCAGGGGAAGCCGCCGCGCCGGCAGCTCCGCGGCCGGATCGAGACCGAGCCGCCGGCGCCAGAAGGTCCAGGAGCGGCCGTTGAACACCCCTACCGGAGGGTCCCGCAGCACGCGGCGCAGGTCGGCCTCGGAGACCCGCGCCAACAGCCATCGGACGTCATCGACGGTGCCGAGCGTCATCATCTGCGCCAGCAGAAGCCGCGGATCTGCCAACGTGCGCGCCGCCGGTTGCCACCAGACGTACTTCCGGGCCAGCGCCGCGCCGCGCCCGCTGCCGCTCAGCCCGTCCGTGCTCATCCCAACCACCAGAATAGCCCGCATTGCCGCGTAACCGGTACGACCAGAGGGTCTACACGGGGCGTCCCGCCGCCGGCACAGGGTCGGGCTGCGGCCGGTCGGCCCGCATCTCGGCCAAGTCGCCCTCCCAGAGCCCCGAGCCCGCGAGCTCCAGGATGCGGCCGGCTCTCGCCCGGCGGACGAACTCGGAGAGCGCGCGACCCACCGCCTTCGAGTACGTCCGCTCGCCGCTGAGCCGCAACGCTGCCTCAAGCAACTGCTCGTCGAGCACAAGATTTGTGCGCTTCATTCCTATATGCTGCGATGCGGGGCGCGGTGAATCAACCCCGCGGGAGCGTCCGTGCCGCCGTCGGCGGACGGTCGAAGCCGCGTCTGGAAGCCGGAGAAAACCGGACGAGCTCCGCGAGGTCTGGAATCGGGCTACCGCGTGTAGTACTTTGCGGCCGAACGTGTCGCGGGAAGAACCGCTTCCGGTTGGGGGAGCGGCGCGGTGCCGCGCCCATTCCCCGGAGACATGACATGAGACCACACCTCACGCTGCCGAGCCGGCGGCGGTTCCTGCAGACGGCCGGCGGGTTCGCGGCGGCGGCCGCGGCCCTGGGGGGAAACCGGGCCGAAGCGGCCCGCGCGCAGGCGCCCGCCCTGCGGATACGCGCCGTCGACGCCTATCCGATCTACATCAACCAGCGGTCGGACGGGCTGCTCGACGCGCCGACGTTCTCGGGCGACGACGACCCCCGGCGCTGGCGCTGGGGCGGGCCGTTCGAGCAGTTGCCGTCGGCCATCATCGCGATCATCAAGACCGACCAGGGGGTGACCGGCTTCGGCATGGGGGCGGGGGGGAGCGCCGCCGTCGAGATCATCGACGGGCACCTGAAGCACCTGCTGATGGACGCCGACCCCCTCAACGTCGAGCAGCTCTGGGACCAGATGTACCAGTCGGCGATCTTCTACGGGCGGCGCGGGGTGTTCGCGATGGCCCTGAGCGCGGTCGACAACGCGCTGTGGGACATCGCGGGCAAGCACGCCGGGCGGCCGGTGCACGAGCTGCTCGGGGGCGCGTCGCGCGACCGCATCCCCCTGTACCAGACCGGGGGCGACGTCGCGGCGGGGGTCGCCGCGGGGGTGCGGAACTTCAAGCGCAGCCTGCCCGTGAACCCGTTGACCCCGGCGGACGCGCTCGACCGGGCCATCGCCGCGGTGCTCGAGGCCCGCGACACGCTGGGGCCCGACGGCAACCTGATGACCGACTGCGTCTCGCGCAACGGCACCGCCGACTGGGCGGTGGGGGTGGCGGAGCGGCTGCGGCCGGCCGGGCTCTACTTCATGGAGGAGATGCTGTCGCCCGACGACGTGTTCGGCTACGCCGAGCTGGTGCGCCGCATCGGGGGCGGCGGTCCGGGGTGGACGCGGGTCGCGTGCGGCGAGCACGAGTACACCGAGCACGGCTTCGAGGTGCTGGTGCGGCTGGGCTCGGCCGAGATCCTCCAGCCCGACATCACGTGGTGCGGCGGCACGACGGCGGGGCTCCGCATCTCGCGGCTCGTCGAGGGGGCGGGGCTCGAGATCATCCCCCACCGGGGCGCCAGCTCCTGGGGGCTCCCCATCGCCCTCATCTCGCCGAGCTGCACCATGGCCGAGAGCTTCCCCGCGGGCTCGGCGATTCTCGACGCGATGTCGCCGCCGGTGGAGAACGGCGAGGTCGTGGCCCCCGCCGAACCGGGCTTCGGGACGACCCTGACCGAGGAGATGGTGCTCGACCACCGGCTGGCGGGGCGCACCGTTGTATAGTTCCAGGAGCGTATGAACGGAGGTACTTCATGAGGCGAATCACACTGCTCGTCGCGGTAATCGCGATCGGCCTCGCGGTGGCCGTCAGCCGCCCCGTGGCGCAGGGCAACGTCGCCGGGATCGAGCACGTCAAGGACAACCTGTACGTGATCACCGGCGGGGGCGGGAACACCGCGGCGCTCGTCACCGGCGAAGGGGTCGTGCTGGTCGACACCAAGAACCCCGGGTGGGGCGAGGCCATCCTCGACCAGGTGCGGACGGTGACCGACGAGCCGGTCACGATGATCATCAACACCCACACCCACGGCGACCACGTGGGCAGCAACATCGACTTCGCGCAGCCGGTCGAGGTGGTGGCCCACGCCAACACGCGGACGAACATGGAGCGCATGCCCGCGTTCCAGTCCGCGAGCGGGCAGCAGTACCTGCCGGGCACGACCTACGACGACCGGCTGACCCTGCTCGACGGGGACAACCAGATCGACCTCTACCACTTCGGCCCGGGCCACACGAGCGGCGACTCGATCGTGGTGTTCACGGGCCTCGGCGTCGCCCACACCGGCGACCTGTTCGCGTGGAAGGGCACGCCCTACATCGACGTCAACAACGGCGGCAGCGGAATCGACTACGGAAAGACGGTGCTCGCCGCGGCCGACGGCATCCCGGGCGTCGACACGGTGATCCCCGGGCACAGCCCGGTGATGGCGTGGGCCGACTTCCGCGAGTTCGGCGAGTTCAACCGCGACTTCCTCGCGGCGGTCGAGGCGGGCAAGGCGGAAGGCAAGACGGCGGCGGAGACCGCGGCCTCGCTCGACCTGCCGGAGCGCTACGCCAACTACGCGATGAGCCGGGGCACGCTGACCAGCGCCGAGGACAACGCCGAGAAGATCTACGCCCAGCTCGACTGACGGGCGGTGGTACTACCCGCCCGCGGGACGGGGTCTCCGCGGAGCCCGCCTCATCGACAGGCTCCCGGCCCCGTCCGGCGGACAGCCCCGCGCCAACGCGGGATCGGCGGGGGCACCCGCGAAGAGCACCGCCGCGTGACCGGCCGTAGCGAGGTGGGCACAATCGGGTGCAGGACGCAACGGAGCGTCCCCGCGGCCCGCGACGCCTCCCGTCACGACGGCGCGGGTCGACGCGCACCTACA
>CAXXTG010000105.1:0-4316 GCA_963666855.2 Vicinamibacterales bacterium | reverse complement strand
TCGACGCGCGGTCGCCGCCGGTGCCGCAGGTGTCGAACCGGGGCCGGTCGCCGGCCGGCAGGGGGACCGCGTTGGCGCGCATCGTCTTCGCCAGCCCCACGATCTCGGATGGCCGCTCCCCCTTCATCGACAGCGCGACGAGCAGCCCCGCGATCTGGGCGGACGCGGCGCGCCCCGCCATGATCTCCTCCATGGCGTCCGCGGCCTCGGCCACGCTCAGGTCCTGGCGGCGGTGGAGCCGCTCGATCAGGTCGGCGAACACGTCAGATCTCCAGGAAGTTGCGCAGAATCCGGCGGCCGACCCCGGTCAGCACCGACTCGGGATGGAACTGCACGCCGTGGACGGGCCGGTCGCGGTGGCGCAGGGCCATGATGGTCCCGTCGACGGCGGTCCGGGCCGCGACCTGGAGCTCCGGCGGACATGTGTCCGGGGCCACCGCCAGCGAGTGGTAGCGCCCCGCCTCGAAGGGACTCTCGATGCCGTCGAAGACGCCGCGGCCGTCGTGGTCGACCGTCGATCGCTTGCCGTGCACGAGGGTCGGCGCCGACGCTATCTCGGCCCCGAACGCGAGCCCGATGGCCTGGTGCCCGAGGCAGACCCCGAGGATCGGCAGCTCCGCCCCGAAGCGGCGGATCGCGTCCACCGTCACCCCGGCGTGCTCGGGGCGCCCCGGCCCCGGCGAGATGACGATCCGCTCCGGCCCCAGCGCCGCGATTCCCTCCACCGTCACCTCGTCGTTGCGCCGGACCGTCAGGGTCGCCCCCAGTTCGCCCAGGTATTGGACGAGGTTGTAGGTGAACGAATCGTAGTTGTCGATGACCAACACCATGGTGCGCGCCCGTACCCCCGTCCCGCCGAATCGCCGCCCGGCGGCTCCGCCTCCCGTCCTCCCGACCCGACCACCGACGCCGCCTTCGGCCGCCGCTCGATCCGTCGCCCCCCGGCGGTGCCGCTTCCCGCCCGTCCGCGTCCGCCTCCGCCCTACACCATCTCCAGCGCCCGCAGCAGGGCCGACGCCTTGTCCCGCGTCTCGTCGTACTCCGCCGCCGGGTCCGAGTCGGCGACGATGCCCGCCCCCGCCTGCACCCGGGCGCGGCCGTCGCGCAGGGTGATGGTGCGGATGGTGATGCAGCAGTCGAGGTTGCCCGCGAAGTCGATGTAGCCGATGGCCCCAGCGTAGATGCCGCGCCGCGTCGGCTCGAGGTCCGAGATGATCTCCATCGCGCGGATCTTCGGGGCCCCCCGACACGGTGCCGGCGGGGAAGCACGCGGCGAGGGCGTCGAGCCGGTCCCGGTCGTCCCGCAGCCGCCCCTCGACCCGCGACACGAGGTGCATCACGTGCGAGTAGCGCTCGATATCCATGAACTGCGCCACCCGCACCGTGCCGTACTCGGCCACCCGCCCGATGTCGTTCCGGCCGAGGTCGACGAGCATCACGTGCTCGGCCGTCTCCTTCTCGTTCCCCTTCAACTCGTCGGCCAGCCTGCGGTCCTCGGCGTCGTCCCGCCCGCGGCGGCGGGTGCCGGCGATGGGATAGGTGACCACCTGCCGCCCCTCCACCCGAACGAGCATCTCCGGCGACGAGCCGACGATGGAGAGCCCGCCCATGCGGATGAAGTACATGTACGGCGAGGGGTTCACGTGCCGCAGGGCCCGGTACACGCTGAAGGGGTCGGCGTCCACCGGGGTCTCGAACCGCCGCGACAGCACCACCTGGAAGATGTCGCCGGCCGCGATATGGTCCTTCGCGGTCCGCACCGCCGCCTCGTACGCCTCCCGGCTGGTGTTCGAGCGGACCTCGCGCGGGCCCGACGCCGTCACCGCGGGCTCGGACAGGCTGCGCTCGAGCTCCCGCTCGAGGAAATGGATGCGGGCGCAGGCGAAGCGGTAGGCGGCGTCGAGGTCGGTCCCCGGGTCGACGCGGGCGTTGGCGATGACGAGTATCCGGTGCTTGACGTGGTCGAACGCGAGGATGGTGTCGAACACCATGAAGGCGGCCTGGTCGTCGCCGGTCGCGGGCGCGTCCCGCCGCTCCCACACCCCCTCGAGCCCCGGCTCGAACCACTGCGCGGCCTCGTAGCCGAGGAAGCCGACGGCCCCCCCCCGTGAACCGCGGCATACCCGGTACGGCGGGGGCGCGGTAGTCGCTCATCACTCCCCGCAGCCGGTCGAGGAACGGGCCCGGCTCGGCGGTGGTGACGCCGCCCTCCTCGACGATCGTCCGCCCGTCGCGCGCCCGCAGCACGAGGAACGGGTCTTTGCCGAGGAACGAGTAGCGGGCGACCTGCTCGCCCCCCTCGACGCTCTCGAACAGGAAGGCGTAGTCGGCGTGCTCGGCCACCTTGAGGAACGCCGACAGGGGCGTCAACAGGTCGGCCAGGATCTCCTTGCAGACCGGCACGAACGTGCCGCGCCCGGCCAGCTCCCGGAACGTCTCGAACGAGGTGATGCTCATGCCGGCGCTTCCTGGGCGGCCGCTTCCCAAGGCGACGGCCGTTCGCGGGCGGCCAGGGCCTCCCGCGCCGCCCGCAGGAACAGGTCGGCGGACGGGCGCGTCCCCGTCCACCATTCGAACTGCCGCACGGCCTGGGCCGCGAGCATGTCGAGGCCGCCGAGGGTGCGGCAGCCCGCCGCCTCGGCGTCGCGCAGCAGCCGCGTCCGCTCGGGGTTGTAGACGAGGTCGTAGACGGCGCCCCCGCCCGCGAGCGCGGCGGCCGGCACCGGGGTGTCGTCGACGCGGGGCGCGGTGCCCACCGGCGTCGTGTTCACCAGCAGGTCCCAGGAGCCGGCCGCCGGCGGGAACGGGACCGCCGCCCCCCCCGCGAGGGCCGCGATGGCCGCCGCGCGCTCGGGACGACGGGCGCACACCGCGACCGCGCCCCCCGCGCCGGCCAGCCCCACCGCCGCCGACCGCGCCGCGCCGCCGGCCCCGAGCACGCAGCAGCGGCGCCCGCCGACGCCGCCGTGCGCCTCGAGGGGCGCGAGGAAGCCGGCCACGTCGGTGTTCAGCCCCCGCCACCCGCCGCCGTCGGCGCGCAGGGTGTTGACGGCGCCGGTCCGCCGGCCCACCGGGTCGACGTCGCCGATATGGTCCAGAATCGACTCTTTGAACGGCGCGGTGACGCTGAGCCCCTTCACGTCGAGCGCCTCGACGAGCGCCATGAGGTCGTCGGTGCCCGCGGCCTCGAACGGCACGTAGATCGCGTCGAGCCCGGCCTCGGCGAACCCGGCGTTGTGCATGGCCGGAGAAAGCGAATGGGAAATCGGGGCGCCGGCCACGCCGTAGACCGCGGTCGAGACCGTCGTCCGATGGCACCGGTAGCGCCCGATCATGTCCGACAGCGGCACCTGCCCGGGGGCCGCTCCGTCGCCGGCGTAGGTCCAGGCCGACCCGAAGCGGGCCGGCAGCAGGCGGGTCGGAACGCCGATCGGCCCCATCCCCACCAGCACCGCCGATTCGCCCCGCGCCGCGCGCCCCAGCCGGTGCAGCCGGACGACGTCGGCGGCCGAGCGGCTGTAGGCGGCGATCTTGACGACTTCGGCCCCGGTGGCCCGCATCGCCCGGTACTGCGACTCCAGGTCGGCCGGCGTGGCCTCGAAGTCGTGCATCGACAGCACGACGTTGCGCCCCCCCCGCTCCGCGATCAGGGACCCGAACTCTCCGCGCCACTCAAGATCCACGAAGTCGGCCCCGAGTTCGAACGCCCGCGCGAGGATGCGCCGTCGCTCCTCCTCCGCCCCCTGGAACCGACCGCCCTCCCAGACCGGCCGGCACGTCACCACGACCGGGCCGGACCGGCCGGCGAGGGCACCCTCGACGTCGAGGTCCCGCACGCCGTCGAGCCGCAGTTCGACGAGGTCGGCACCGCGCGCCGCGTCGCGCGCGGCCCGCAGGCCGGCGGTGGTCGCGGCGGTCACGGTGGCGCACAGTCGAGCCCGGGTCATCGGAAATTCGGTCCTCACACAAAAAAGCCTCTCCAACCGGAGGCCGGAGAGGCTGTCGCGTTCTGCTGTGGCCGAGGTCAGGCGGGCAGACGCACCTCTCCGGGTCGGGTAAACCAGTACCCCCACCGGGCGCGCGCTCCGCCGCCTGCCGGGACGGGGCCGTGCCGCCGCGGAATCGTCTGCTCTTCGAACACCTGAGACACCCTGTCACCGTCCGGTCGCCCTACACGGGGGCGCGTCACGTCGTTCGGGTCCAACCGCGGCGAGATGCCGACCTCACGGCCGCCGCTTCATGACCGCATCCTGAAGCACGTCTACGCGTCCAGTCAGGCGGTCGACCTTGCCGTTCACGAGGATGATCGCGACCGT
>CAXXTG010000104.1:0-6791 GCA_963666855.2 Vicinamibacterales bacterium | reverse complement strand
CCGGGTCCGCACCCGCTCGTCGGTCTCGCGCAACGCCTCCTGAACCGCTGCGTTGGCGGGGTCGAGATCGGCCGCGATGCGGTACTCGATCAGCGCGTCTTCATAGTTGCCGAGCCCGGAGAGGCGCAGCCCCTCCGCCTGGTGATACTGCGACGAGCGCAGCTTCGCGCGCTCGAGGTCGCGTTGCCGGCCGCGGTCGTCCGGCCGTTCCTGAAGCGCCCGCGTGTACTCGATCACCGCTTCGTCGAAGTTCCCGGCCAGTTCGGCGGTGCGGGCGCGGTCGGCGGCGGTGGTCGCGCAGCCGGCGGCGAGGGTCAGGCAGAGCCCGGCCGCGGCGAGCCCGGGCGGCGGCGGACCCCGGGCGGCGGTCTCCGCCCGCGCGGGCCCGACCGGCGCCCGCGGGGGGGCGGGCCACCGGGGAGCGACGGCCGTGAGGCGGGGGGCCTTGTCGCTCGAATTGCCGCGGGGACTCTCGCCGCGGGCCGCTAGCGGAACGCCCCGGAGCCGGTGTTGTTCGATGACTTCGGCATCGCGTGGAATCTCGAAGGTGAACTGCCGGTCCGACAGGCCCACATTCTCGCGGAGGTTGGAAAACGAGAAGGTGGAGACGCCGCCCTGCAGGTCGTAGGCGATCAACCGGACGATGGCCAGCGACCGCGCGTCGACGACCACGACCAGGAACTCGAAGTCGCGTTCCGGGCGCGTCGGCGTCAGCCGCAGGACGCGGCTGTCGGGCGGCGCGTCGTCCACCGCGTCGAACGCCGCCGTGAAGTCGGTCGCGAAGCTCCCCCGGCCGGCCAGGAACAGGGCGGGGGTGGTGGCCTCGCCGCCGCCCGGCAACTCGCCGACGATCACCTGCCGGTCTTCCGGCAGATACGAGTACAGATACTCGCCGTCCGACACGTAAAGCTTGCGCTCCGGCTCGCGGTAGTCCCACCGCATCAGGCCGGGCTTCTTGACGAGGACGGCGCCGCGCTCGACGAGCGTGGTGCGCAGCACGCCGCCCCGGTACGTCTGCGTGAAGTCGGCGGTGAAGTCGCGGACGAGGTCGTAGCGCCGCTGCAGCGCGCGCTGCAGGTCTTCCGGGGTCTCTCCGAGGGGCTGGGCGCCGGCGCGGGGGGCCGTACCCGCGAGGCTCGCGAAGGCGGCGGCCAGGAGGAGGGCAGTTGAACGGAGCCTGTTGCTCATGGGGACGTAGGAGTTTCGCCGAGGCCGCGTGTCAAGGGGCCACGGTGATGCCGGAGATGACCGAACGGGGGAATTGGGGCTGTTCCGAGTAGTACAGGAGGATACCGAGCGTGTAGCGGCCGGCGTCGGCGGCGGAGAAATTGACCTGCAGAGTGAACCGGTCGCCGGTGATCGAGGCGCACCGGAGGTTGCCGGACTCCGCGCCGTGGCGTTCCCAGAGCGCGCAGGCGATGTTGAAGTCGTCGCGCTCGGTCGTGGTCACGGCGCCGGCGATCGTCACGCTCTCGCCGACGGCGATGCGCGCGGGCACCGGCGCGTCGAGCGCCACGCCCCTGAACTCTCCAGGGGCGATCGGCGCGTCGCCGGTCTCCGCCGTCTCGACCAGCTTGGCCGCGTGCAGCGGCGTCACATCGGTCCGCAGCGGGACCAAGCCCCCGGTGGCTTCGAAGAACGACGGAACGCCTTCCCACGTGGTCGTTCCGCCCGTCGCGGCGTGGCGGGCCGCGAAGAAGTTCCAGTAGCTCATTTCCTCGGCCGACAACAACCCGTCCCGCGACACCACCACCGTCGCCCGCGACCAGGCGTCGTCCACCGGTCCGTCGCGTGCGCCGTGCGCCGCAAGGATGTCGTTGATGTGCACGCGCCGCCCACCGCCGGCGACCGCGGTTCCGACGGGCGGGGCGGACGAGTCGATCTCGTCGAACTGGCCCTGGTTCTCGAAGACGAGGAGCTCCGGTACTGACTCCGGCCCGATCAGCCCCATCCGATAGAGGGTGGTCGGATGCAGCATGGCCGGGGCCCGCGTCCGTTCCAGCGCGTACGAGGTTCCGTCGCCGACGGCCGCCACCCGCCGCGTCACGTCGAGCACCGAGCCGGCGTAGACCTCGCCGGGATAGATCAGAGGCGTGTGGCTGGCCGCGTCCCGCCCGGCGCGATCGAGGCCGCCGGCCAGCCCCGACCAGTCCCAGTAGTCGACCCACTGGTGGCCGATGGCGTGCGTCGACGAGGCGTTGGACGTGAACGACACGTCCGGATAGAACTGCACGGAGCGGAGCACGCCGGCGCTGCCGTACGCCGCCGAATCGTCGAACACCGGCAGGGCGCCGAGGCCCGCGATGGGGTTCCGGACGTTGTGATGGAAGGCGTCGTAGGGCACGACGTGCTGCTGCCGGGGGACGAACGCGATCGACGCGTGCTCGTCGCTGAAATGCGCGTAGAACCGCCTTGCCGCCTCGTCGAACTCGTGGCCGTAATCGCCGGCCGTCAGCCGGCCGTCGCCGAAACCCGGCATGACGAGGTTGACGACGTGGCTCGCGTATTGCGTGCCGGCGTCGATCTGCGTGATCTGCGCCGCGGGCACGTTCAGCGGCGTCAGGCGAAGCCGGATGATGAAGCCCGCGACGGCGTCTTCGCCGGCGTTCGTCGCGTCGGACGACCTCGGGACCAGGAGCATCCCGAACTGCGCATAGGGGCGGTCGAAGCCGCGGCGTTGCCAGCCGATGCTGTCCCAGAGCGCGGCGTTGTCCCAGCTCGGGTTGAAGACGCTGATCAGTTGTCCGTCGATGTCGGTGGTGCCGGTCCGCCGCCACGTCTCCTGGACGACGAAGTTCTCGGCGGCGGAGGAGAGGCGCTCGAACGTCAGGGTCGCCACGTCGCCTGCGACGAGGAAGTCGTCGAGCGAGAGCCCGCCCGCATGGTCGGCCCGGATCAGCGGGGGGTCCTGGTCGTACCAGAGCGGCGCGGGCAGCGCGGCTTCGGCCGTCGGGGGCGTGCCCGACGGGGCGACGGCGCCCGACGGCGCGCGGCCGGCCAAGATCCCCGCGGCGCCGCGGATGACGGGAGGGTCGCCGATGGCGGGTCGCGCGACCCGTACGGCGGCATGGCGTGCCGCCGGCGATTCCGCCACCTGAGCGGCCGCCGCCGGCATCAAGGCCGCCGACGTCGCGGCGACACCGATCACGCCGATGACACGGGGGAATCGCATCGATCCGCTGCACGCCCACCGGCGTCCCGCGCGAAGGACGCCGAAGCAGATGGCTTGGCCCGATATGGGGTGCGCCGCGGCACCCGGGCTGGCCCCGGTGCGGTCGGCGTCCCTGGATCGATCCCTCTTATCGAACCCTGCCCTCTATCCCTTCAGACTGCCGGCCTTGGGGGGTGCTTGCTTCGGCGCGTCCTTCGTGCCGGTGGGGTACTTGGCGGTGATCCAGTCCGGCAGCCCCCCCGCGAGCGCGCTCGCCCGGAATCCCCGGCGAATCAACGCCGCTGCGACGCGCGCGCTCACCAGCTCCTCGGGATCGGAATCGTAGGCGACGATGTCGCGGTCGGGGGGCAGGTCCGCCGTGTCTACCGCGTCCGGGTCCACGCGCACCGCGCCGGGCAGGGTCATGGTGCTGTGCTCGTACGGATACTTGAGCCGGACGTCCAGGATGATGGGCGCGTTGGCGGCGTCCCCCTCGAGGCGGGTCTTCAGGGCTTCCTTCGTGATCCGCGGCACGGCCATGCTGCTGTACGCTCCTTGGTACTACGGAGTCAGTTCATCGAACAGGCGCCGGCGCCCCGCGGGTCGCCGCAGGTGCCGCAGGCGCCGGGCGCGAAGCTCGCGGAAGCCGGGGCCGCGCGGCCCACGGCGAACGCCGACAGGCGCTTCTCCAGCGTCGGGGTGTCGCAGGCCGGGCACGGCGGAGCCGCCGCTGCGCGGACCAGCAATTCGAAGTCCTGCCGGCACCGTGAGCACCGGTATTCGTAGATGGGCATCCCCGCGAACTCCCGGGTGCGATTTTAGCACGAACGCAGGGCCGGGCCGCAGCATCAGGCGGCCGAGTGCTCGTCGATGGCGCGCCGGACCGCGTCGTAGTCGTCGGGCAGCTCGACGGGGGCGTTCGCCCAGGTGGGCGGCACGTCGGGCAGCCGGCGCTCGTGATAGCCGAGCTTGAAGTCGGTGAACTTGAGGCCGCTCGCCGTCGACACCACGACGACGCGGGCCCCCGCGTCGATCCGGCCGCTTTCGCGCAGCTTGATCAGGGCGGCCAGGGCCACCCCGGTGTGGGGGCAGTTGTACATGCCGGTGCGGTCGGCGCGGGCCGCGGCCTCGGCCAGCTCCGCCTCCGACGCCTGCTCGACGATGCCGCGGTGGCGCCGCAGCGTGCGTATCGCCTTGCGCACCGACACCGGGTTGCCGATCTGGATGGCCGAGGCCTGCGTGGGCTTCGCGCCCACCGGCTCGAACGCCCAGTCGCGCCGGTACGCCAGGTAGAGGGGGTTGGCGGCCTCGGCCTGGGCCACGACGATCTGCGGCCGCCGGTTGATGAGGCCGAGGGCCTCCATCATCTCGAACCCCGCCCCGAGGGCGCTCACGTTGCCGAGGTTGCCGCCGGGGATGATCACCACGTCGGGGATCGTCCAGTCGAGCTGCTGCACGATCTCGATGGCCACCGTCTTCTGGCCCTCGAGCCGCAGGCTGTTCATCGAGTTGGCGAGGTAGATGCCCTCGTCCTGCGAGAGCCGCTGGACGATCGCCATGCACCCGTCGAAATCGGTGTCGAGGGCCAGGACCAGCGCCCCGTTGGCGATGGGCTGCAGCAACTGGGCGGTCGACACCTTGCCGCGGGGCAGGAGGACGATGGCGGGGATGCCGCCGGCCGCCGCGTAGGCGGCCAGCGACGCCGACGTGTCGCCGGTCGAGGCGCAGGCCACGGCCCGGATGTCGCCCCCGTCGTCCATGATCTGCCGCACCACCGACACGAGCACGGTCATGCCGAGATCCTTGAACGAGCCGGTGTGCGAGTTGCCGCACAGCTTCACCCACAGGTCGTCCATCCCGAGCTCGCGGCCGAAGCGCTCCGCCCAGAACAGGTTGGTGCCCCCCTCGTCCATCGACACGACGGAGTCGTTCCGGACGTCGGGGCACACCCATTCCTTCTTGCCCCACACCGACGACCCGTACGGCCACGTCGTGCGCTTGTAGCGCTCGTCGAACAGGCGCATCCACGCCCCGGCGGAGCGGTCCTTCAGACTGTCGACGTCGTGGGAGACCTCCAGCAGGTCGCCGCACGCCGGACACCGGTAGATGGGATCCCAGACCGGATGCTCGCCGGCACACCCCGCGATGCAGCGGAAGACCGCCCGATACGCCATGGCTCAGTTATACCGTATGCGCGCCGCCGGTACTCAACCGCCCGCGGTGGAGTCCCCGCCGCGTTCGAGGCCCGGCCCGGCGCGGCGCCGCGCCGCGGGCCCTTTGGGGCTTGCAGTCAACGCGCGAACACTGATAATGTAATTAGTTCCGACGATGGGCCGCTAGCTCAGCCGGGAGAGCGCCGCGTTCGCAACGCGGAGGTCGTGGGTTCGAATCCCATGCGGTCCACCACCCGCCGTCCGGGGCCCCGCTACGGCCGTCTTCAAGCCTCTTCGACGACATCCAGGTACTTCAGGGCGCCGCCGGTGTTGAGCAGGACCACCCGGTGGTCCCGCGCGACGACGCCGTCGCGGACGAGCCGCCGCAGGGCGGCGAGGGTCGCCCCGCCCTCCGGGGCGGCGCCGATGCCCTCGCGGCGGCCGAGGTCCAGCATGCCCCGCACCATGTCGCGGTCCGACACCGCGACGGCGGTGCCCCCGCTCTCGCGGAGCGCGCGCAGGACGAGGACGTCGCCCACCGCGGCGGGGACGCGCAGGCCGTCGGCCACCGTCGCCGCCCCCTCCCACGGGTCGGCGGTGTCGGCGCCGGCGTGGAAGGCGCGGACCATCGGCGCGCAGCCCTCGGCCTGCACCGTCACCAGCTTCGGGCGCGGTCCCTCGACCCAGCCGAGGCGCTCCAGCTCCTCGCACGCCTTCCAGATGCCGACGATGCCCGTCCCGCCCCCGGTGGGATAGACGATCCAGTCCGGCCAGCGCCAGCCGAACTGCTCGGCGATCTCGTACCCCCATGGTCTTCTTGCCCTCGACCCGGTAGGGCTCCTTGAGGGTGGAGACGTCGTACCAGCCGAGCCGGCGGCCCTCGTCGGCGGCGATGCGGCCGGCGTCGGTGATCAGGCCGTCGACCAGGGTGACCGCCGCCCCGTGCACGCGGCACTCGCGGATGAACGGCGTTTTCACGTCGCGCGGCATGAAGACGCGGGCCTCGACGCCCGCGTTCGCCGCGTAGGCGGCGAGCGCGCAGGCGGCGTTCCCGGCCGACGGCACCGAGAGGGTCTCGGCCCCCAGCGCGTGCGCGCGGGTGACCGCGGCCGACATGCCCCGCGCCTTGAACGAGTTGGTCGGGTTGAGCGCCTCGTCCTTGACGAAGAGCCGGTCGAGCCCCCAGATCGGCGCCGAGGGCGGGGGCGGGGAAGAGGGGGGTCCAGCCCTCGCCGAGCGTCACCGGGCGGTCGCCGTCGGCGAGGGGGAGGGCCGGCGCGTAACCGCCCACATCGACGGGACGGCGTCGCGCAGCGATTCGCGCGGCCACTCGGCCGCGATGCGCGCCCAGTCGTAGCGCGCCAGCAGCGGCCGGCCGCACCGGCACAGATGCTGGCGGCGGTCCGCGTCGAACGGACCCGCGCCGCAACGCGACCGAGCACTCGAGGTGGAAGCGGGTCGCCATCGTCGCGCGGACCGTCAGCGCT
>CAXXTG010000103.1:0-3582 GCA_963666855.2 Vicinamibacterales bacterium | reverse complement strand
TCCGGTGACGCACGAGGCGACCAGCCTGCCGGTGCCGCTGCGCGCCGACCCGGCCACCGTGGCGCCGATGATCGCGCGCTCGATGCCGGCCCCGTCGCGCTTCTTCGGCGACGAGCTGATCTGGAACGACCCCGCCAACCCGCACAACCCGATGATGGACCAGCAGGGGCGGGTGTGGCTCACGTCGGCCATCCGGCCGCGGCCCAACCCCGACTGGTGCAAGGAGGGGTCCGACAACCGCTTCGCGCGCTACTTCCCGATCGAGCGCGGCTACCGCGGCGCCGTCTACTACGACCCGCCGACGGAGTCGTTCGAGCTGATCGACACCTGCTTCGGCACGCACCACCTGCAGTTCGCCGAGGACGACGACCACACGCTGTTCTTCAGCGGGGGCGGGGCCGTCGTCGGGTGGCTCGAGACCGCCGTCTACGACGAGACGGGCGACGAGCAGGCCTCCCAGGGCTGGTGCCCGACCGTCATCGACACCAACGGCGACGGCGTCATCACGCAGCCGTGGAACGAGCCGAACCGGCGCGGGCAGATCGAGGCGTTCGACCCCGGCCGGGACACGCGGCTCGTCGTCGGGAGCTACGGCATCGTTCCCGATCCGCTCAACGACACCGCGGTCTGGGTGGTCTCCAACCGCTTCCCGGGCCGGCTGGCGTACATGGACATCGGCGACGACCCGCCGGAAACCTGCCTCACCGAGGTCTACGAGGTGCCGTCCGCCCTCGACCCGAACGTCCCCCGCGAGCAGACGGGCTTCGGGCCGCGCGGCCTCGACATCGACCGGCACGGCGTCGTCTGGACCGCGCTCTCCGGCAGCAGCCACTTCGCGTCGTTCGACCGGACGAAGTGCGAGGTCCGCAACGGTCCCGAGGTGCTCGACGGGCGGCACTGCGTCGACGGCTGGACGCTCTACCCGACCCCCGGCCCCGTCATCCCGGGGACGGATCCGCCGATGCGCGCCGACTACCACTACTACAACTGGGTCGACCAGCACGACACGCTGGGACTGGGCGAGAACATCCCGATCGCCAACGGCTCGAACTCCGATTCGCTGCTCGCGTTGCTGCCGGAGACCGGCGAGTGGGTGGTGATGCGCGTCCCCTACCCGCAGGGCTTCTTCAGCCGCGGCCTCGACGGCCGCATCGACGATCCCGACGCCGGCTGGAAGGGCCGCGGCGTCTGGGCCACCTACGGCGCCGCCGTGACGTGGCACATCGAGGGCGGAGTCGGCGCCAAGCCGGGCATCGTGAAGTTCCAGGTCCGGCCCGACCCCCTGGCGAACTGACGCCAGCCGTCAGGGGCCGAGAGGTCGCGTCGTCGCCGACGCCGTGTAGATGAAGTCGCCGAACTCCGAGGCGTCCAGGGCCCCGGCGGAGGCCGCGGCGTACCAGCCGCCAGCCCCCGCGACGCGCCGCGCGGGAAGCGCACCGCGACGTGACGCGGTGCGCTTCCCGCGGGTCACCTGCCTCGACCCGTGCGGTGGTGGACCGGCCCCTGCCATCGGCTACGGCACGACGCGCGCGCGGCCGATGTTGTTGGTGTCGGTGCCGAACCAGATGTCGCCCGTCGGCGGGTGGTAGTACATGTGGCGCACGGTTCCGCCCCCGCTGGCGATCTCGGTCACGGCGAAGAACTCCTCGGCGGCCGGGTCGAAGCCGACGAAGCGGTTCGGCCGGACGCCCGACTCCACGAAGTAGAGCCGGTCCTCGGCGTCGACGGCCATCCCGTACGGCCGGGCCTCCGCGCCGCCGGGGACCGCCCACTCGCGGACCTCGCCGGTGGCCGGATCGAAGCGGCCGAGGTGACCGCCCGCGTAGTCGACGTACCACAGGCTCCCGTTCGACGTCAGGGCCAGGCGGCGCGGCCGGGCCTCGGCCCGCGGCAGCTCGAACTCCTCGAGCGCCAGCGTCTCCGGGTCGACGGTGGCGAGCCGGTTGGTGCCGAACTGGCAGAACCAGGCGCGGTTGTTCGCGTCGACCACGATGCCGTAGGGTCGCCGGCCGCGGCCTTCGACGGGGACGAGCTCGACGCTTCCGGTCTCGCGTGCCCAGCTTGCCGACGAAGCTGCCGCCCTGCACGGAGAACCAGATGTCGCCGTTGTGGTCGAAGGTCAGCGTGTGCGGGTCCCGCGCGTCGGGGGTCGGCATCATGAACTTCTCGATCTCGCCCGTGTCCGGATCGAGCCGGCCGATGTGCATCGCGCGGTTTCCGGCGTACCACACGAACCCGTCGTCGTCGACGATCAGGTTGTGCGGTCCCGTGCCGGGCTCGAGCTCGTAACGCCGGAAGTCGCCCGTCGCCGGGTCGAGATAGGCGAGGTAGTCGCCCCGCTGCCCGACGAACCAGACGCGGCCCTGGCCGTCGACGTAGGGGTCGCGCGGCCGGGTGTTCTCCCACGGCACGACCCACTCCGTGATCTCGATGTCCGCGCCGGCGGCCGCGGGCGCACCGAGCGTCCCGAATCCACCGCACACGACGACCGCGGCGAGCAGCGCTGCCGTTCCGTTTCGCATCCCGCACCTCCCGTCGGATTCCCGGGGCGTTCCGGCGACCCCGCTCGTCCATCGTACTGCGACATCGCTCCCGCCGGAATACCCCGCGCACACGGGCGCACGACGACCGAGGCGCTTCCCGGCGACCCGGGTCCGCCGTATGATCCGCGCATGCCGGCTTGCCGCGCGCGGTCGGCGGCAGCGGCTTCCGGAGCACGGTCGACCTGTCAGGTGGACCGGCGGCGCCGCCCGTCCCGGCCGGCCGCCGCCGGAGCCCGGAGGAGGGCAACGATGCAGAGAACCCGTCCCCCCGCTCGTCCTCTCGTGACCCTGGCGGTCCTCGCCGCCCTGGCGGCGCTCGCTCCTGACGCTGCCCGCGCCCAGCGCGAGGCGCGGGACGACGAGTACGCCGTCAACGACCCGCGCGTCCAGCACCGCACCTACGTGATGGAGGAGACCGGCGAGACCATCCCCTACGCGCTCTTCGTGCCGTCGGGCTACGATCCCGCCCGCCCGGCGCCGCTCCTGGTCTCGCTGCACGGCGCGGGCCGGCAGTACGACTGGCTGATGAACTACGCCGGCTTTCTCGATCAGGCCGAGCACCACGGGTACGTGGTGGTGACGCCGCTCGGCTACACGCGGCGCGGCGGGTACGGCTACCGCGGCGACTCGGAGCAGGACCGGCGGGCCGAGCAGGACGTCATGAACGTCTTCCGGCTGGTCACGGCCGAGCTCGCGATCGACGAGGACCGCATCTATCTCTGGGGTCACTCCATGGGCGGCGCCGGCACCTACTATCTCGCCAGCCGCTACCCGGACACCTGGGCCGGGCTCGCCGCCGTTGCCGGCGGCACCATGACCGCCGACTACGTCGACGCGGAGGCCATCCGGCACGTCCCGTTCCTCGTGATCCAGGGCTCGGAGGACCGCGTCGTCCCCGCCGCGCGAGCGCGCGAATCGGTGGCGAAGATGCGGGAGCTGGGGATGCAGCACCTCTACATCGAGATCCCCGGCGGCGACCACTCGCTGTTCATCTCCAGGGATCCGGAGGTGGTCGGGCACCTCTTCTCGTTCTTCAACC
>CAXXTG010000102.1:0-6104 GCA_963666855.2 Vicinamibacterales bacterium | reverse complement strand
TCCGGATGCGCCGGCGGTCCCGCCGGACGCGCGGACCGGGTTCGGCCTGCTGCCGCTCGACCTGCTGCTGCTGGCGGCCAGCCGACAGGCGGACCGCGCGCTGGCGCTACGGCTCGCCGGCTGAGCGCGCGTGCGCGACGCCGGCCGGGACTGCGGTCGTCCGTGTAGGCCGGCCGGCGCTACGGCTCGCCGGCTTGAGTTCGGCCGAGCGCGCTTGCCTGTGGCATGATCGACGTGCCCGCCGACACGGTCCTGCGCCGAGGACGAGGGCCGCCGCGGCCGTCGAGCGGGACGAAGGCCGGCGGGGCATGACGCGACCTCCGGCAGCGCGACCAGCCTGGACGGTCGAAGGGCGGCGGGGCAAGACTCGATATCTTCCTGCGCCAGCAACGAGGACGCCGCGGATGGCGACGGCCGACCCCCGCATCCCCTACGGCGAAGCCGACATCAGGCGCATCCGCCTGAAGGGCTGGCTGTACGTCGACAAGACCCGCTTCCTCCGCCGGTTGGAGGAGGAGAGCTACGCCTTCTTCATCCGCCCCCGGCGCTTCGGCAAGAGCCTCTGGGTGTCGGTGCTCGAGAACTACTACGACCGCAGCCGCGCCGACGAGTGGGGCGCCGTCTTCGATGGCACCGACATCGGCCGGGAGCCGACGGACGACCGGTCGCGCTACGTCATCCTGCGGTTCAACTTCTCGGCGTTCGACGACACGCTGGAGACGCTGCGCGAGCGCTTCGAAGGCTACTGCGGCATGATCGTCCGCAACGCGCTGGAGCGCAACCCCGACTTGTTTCCCGACGCCGCGGTCCGGCGCATCCTCGCCCCCCCCGCCGTCGACGGCCGGCTCGGCGAGCTGTTCCAGTACGCGGGGAACAACGGCATCCCGCTGTACGTGCTGATCGACGAGTACGACAACTTCGCCAACACGGTGCTGGCCCACCACGGCCGCGAGGCGTACGAGTCGTTCACGCACGGCGGCGGCTTCTACCGCAACTTCTTCGCCACGCTGAAGGCGGGAGCCGGCGAAAGCGGCGGCGGCCTCGAGCGGTTGTTCATCACCGGGGTCTCGCCCATCACGATGGACGACGTGACCAGCGGCTTCAACATCGGCAAGAACGTCAGCCTCAGCCCCACGTTCAACGACTTGCTCGGCTTCACCGAGGCGGAGGTGCGGGACCTGCTCAAGCTGTACCGGGACGGCGGCGCGCTGGACCAGGACGTGGACGCGGCGCTGGAGGTCATGCACGAGTGGTACGACGGCTACCGCTTCGCGGAGGAGGCCGAAAGCGATCTCTACAACACCGACATGGTGCTCTACTACCTCAAGGAGGCCATTTCGACGGAGCGGATGCCGCGGCGCCTGATCGACGTCAACGTGCGCATCGACTACGGCAAGCTGCGGCACCTGCTGGTGACGGGCCGGGAGGCCGGCGCCAAGCTGAACGGCAACTTCGACCTGCTGCGGCACGTCGCCGGCACGGGGGGGGCCGAGGCCGACATCAATCTGAGCTTCCCGCTGGAGGAGCTCGTCGAACCCGAGAACTTCCTGTCGCTGCTGTACTACTTCGGCCTGCTCAGCATCCGCGGCTCGGCGAACGGCAGGACCCGCCTCGGCATCCCCAACCAGACGGTGCGGCGGCTGATGTACGGCTACCTGCGCGACGGCTACCGCGACGTCGGGGTCTTCTCGGTCAGCCACTACCGGTTCTCGGGCCTGGTGGTCGACATGGCCTGCCGCGGCGCGTGGCGGCCGGCGCTGGCCTACCTGGCCGAGGCGATCGGGGCGCAGACGGGCATCCGCGACTACCTGGACGGCGAGAAGGTGGTGCAGGCGTTCCTGGCCGCGCACTTCAGCCTCGTCGGCCACTTCCTGATCCACTCCGAGCGCGAGCTCGGCAAGGGCTACGCCGACCTGCACCTCGAGCCGTTCCTGGCCCGCTACCCGGAGGTCCGGTACGGCTACGTGATCGAGGTCAAGTACCTGAAGCGCGGCGAGGCGGCCGACGAGTCGGCGGTGGCGTCGCGGCTCGACGAAGCCCGGACCCAATTGCGCGGCTACCTGGCCGACGCGCGCCTGCGCCGCCAGTCACCGGCGGTGCGGCACGTCGGCCTGGCCGTGGTGTTCCACGGCTGGGACCTGGCCGCCTGCGACGCCGTGGGCGACGAGCGCGTCGGCGACCCGGCGTCCGCGCCGTAGAAGCGGCGCCGATTCCTGCCGGGGAACGCCGATTCCCGTCGGCGGGGAGTCCGGCGGCCCGCCCCGCCACGAAATCGGGGACGGTTCACGCCCCGGACCGGATACAATGCGCGTGCTGCCGAGATCCGACGGTCGCCGGCAAGGCGGCCGGCGGCGAAACGGCCCGGCGTATTCAGTTGTCCGTTCGTGTCGTCAAGCGCGCGTTCCGGCTTCGCGCCGGATCCGGGAGGACCGAGTCGATGAACCCCATCCTGTTGTTCCTGCTGACCACCCTGGGGGCGTTCCTGCTCCACATCGTGATGATCTTCGTCCTCGTCGGCAAGAAGAAGTAGCCCCCGCGGCCCCGGCGGGGCGGTCCACCCGGCGCCGGGCACCGGCCGCGCCCGGGAGTCAGCCGCCGACCCGGCGCCGGGCACCGGCCGCGCCGGGAAGTCAGTCGCTGACGCGGCGCCGAGCGCCGGGAGCCGGCCGCGCCGGGGCGTCAGTCCGCCGACCCGGCGCCGAGCGCCGGGAGCCGGCCGCGCCGGGGCGTCAGCCGTCCCCCAGTTCGACGCTGCGCCGGTAGGCGGCCGAGACCGCCTTCGACAGGACGGTGCGGAAGCCGCCCTCCTCCAAGTGGTAGAGCGCGTCGGCGGTGGTCCCCCCCGGCGACGTCACGCGGTTCCGCAGCTCGGCCGGGTGGAGGGCCGTCTCCCGCGCGTAGGCGGCGGCCCCGAGCACGGTCTGGATGACCATCTCGTGGGCCGAGGCGCGCGACCAGCCGAGGTGGACGGCGGCGTCGATCAGCGCCTCGATCAGCAGGAAGACGTAGGCGGGGCCGCTGCCGCTGACCGCGGTGGCCTTGTCGAGGAACCCCTCGTCGCCCACGTACAGGTGCTTCCCCAGCGCGCCGAGGAGCGCGCCGGTCTGCTCGCGCTGCACGGCCGACACCGCGTCGGTCGCGGTCCACACCGTCATCCCCTCGCCGACCTGGGCCGGGGTGTTGGGCATGGTCCGCACGATGGCGTCGTGCCCGAGGCCGTCGGCGATGGTCGCGATGCGGCCCCCCGCCACGATGGAGATGACCAGGGCCCCCGGCCTGAGCGTCCCCCGCAGCTCGTCGCAGACCGCCGACAGCATCTGCGGCTTGACCGAGAGCACCACGAGGTCGGCCCCGCGGGCCGCGTCGCGGTTGTCGCCGGTGGTGCGCACCCCGAACCGCCCCCGAACCGCGCTCAGCCGGCTCTCGTGGGGGTCCGACGCGGTGACCGCCTCCGGGGGGACGAGGTCGTGGTGCACGAGGCCGCCGATCATGGCCTCGCCCATGGCCCCCGCCCCGATGAACGCGCACGACGTGTTCCGCAACGCTGTCAACGAACCGCTCCTTCCTGGCCGGACGAACCCGCGCCGGCATCACCCTGCCCGCCGGCCTGCGAACCGCCGGCGCCGGCATCGCCCGGCGAGCCGCCGATGTCGGGCCCGTAGGTGCCGAAGCTCCACAGATGCCCCTCGGGGTCGCGCGCCGCGTACTCGCGCGAGCCGTACTCGGTGTCCTGCAGCCCCATGACGATCTCGGCCCCGGCCGCCTTCGCCCGGTCGTGGTGGGCGTCGACATCGTCCACGTGCACGTAGATGCCCTGGGTGACGCCGCCCGCCGCCTTCGGGCTCTTCATGTTCATGAAGTCGTCCTCGGCCGTCCCGATCATGAGGACGCTGGCCCCGTAGCGGAGCTGCGCGTGGGCGATGGTCCCCTTCGGCCCCGGCACCAGCATCTGCTTCTCGAACCCGAACGCGCGGTGGAGCCATTCGAACGCCGCGGGGGCGTCCTCGTACCGCAGAAACGGAAAAAGCCGCGTCCTGTCCTGCATTCTGCACGTCCTCGCTGCACGTCCTCGCATCCGACGGGCGCGCCGCGCCGTCTCCGGTCCACGGCACGCGCACTTGACAGCGGCTATGGCGGGCCCGACCACGGGAACACCCGCCCCACCGCCTTCATCCAGTCCGCGACGTCTCTCGACGGCTCGTGACGCATCCGGTCCGGAGTCCTGCGGCGTTGCGCACCGCCCGCCTCTCGCGACCAGCGCCCGCCTCGCGACCAGCATCCGCCGGCCCGGCCCCTTCGTAGCACCATCGAGTCCGCCGGGGCTTCGAACCGTTACAGGGCGCAGACTCCCTTCCCGCTCCCGACCGCGCCCCGCGAAGCCGGTGCCGCCCCCGCCCGGGTCACGCCGCCGCCGCTGCCGCCGCCCCGCCGGCAGGGCGCGGGGTCCGGTCCCGGAAGAACAGGGCGAACAGCAGCAGCACCGCCGCCGCCCACACCGCCGGGACGATCCAGATGCGGCCCCACGCGTGGCCGGCCCCCTCCACGTAGAGATCGACCACCAGCCCCGACAACCACGACCCGACGAACATGCCGACCCCGAGGGTCACGAACGCGATGAGGCCCTGGGCCGCCGCCCGCAGGTCCGGCGGGGCCTTCTCGTCGACGTAGATCTGCCCCGTGACGAAGAAGAAGTCGTAGCAGATGCCGTGCAGCAGGATGCCGCCGTAGAGCATCCACACCAGCGACCCGTTGTCGCCCCACGCGAAGAGCAGGTAGCGGGCGACCCACGCGGCCATGCCCACGAGCAGCATCCCCTTCACGCCGAGCCGGCGGAAGAAGAACGGCATCGCGAGCATGAACCCGATCTCGGACATCTGCCCGAGGGTCATCTTGCCGGCCGCGTTGACCACGCCGATCTCGTTGAGGAACGGGTTGGCGAACGCGTAGTAGAACTGCAGGGGCACGCACAGCAGCATCGAACCGGCGACGAACACCGCGAACGACGGCTCGCGCAGCAGGCGCAGGGCGTCGAGCCCGAGGACGTCGCGCGCGGTCACCCGGGCCGCCGCCCGCTTCGGCGGCGTGTGCGGCAGCAGCAGGCAGTAGAGCCCGAGGACGACGGAGGCGGCGGCCGCGATCTGCATCGGCCGCTGGGTGTCCTCGAGCCGCAGGAACCCCACCGCGAGGCCGGCCACGATCCAGCCGATGGTGCCCAGCACCCGGATGGGCGGGAACTCGCGCGCCGGCTCGGCCATCTGCCGGAACGACAGCGAGTTGGTCAAGGCCAGCGTCGGCATGTAGCAGAGGGCGTAGAGCAGCAGCACCCCGTAGACGGCGGGAAACGTCGTGCGGGTGGACGCCAGGAACAGCACCGCCCCGCCCGCGACGTGCAGGCCGGCCAGCAGCTTCTCGGTCGCGAAATAGCGGTCGGCGACCATGCCGACGAAGAACGGCGAGATCATCGCCGCCACCGCCGTCGTCCCGAACACGAGCCCGATCTGCTGCCCCGGAAACGCGAGGGCCTCGCCGAGGTACGTCCCCAGCGGCACCGACCACGCGCCCCACACGAAGAACTGCAGGAACATCATGGCCGAGAGCTTCGCCCGGGTCAGTGGAGTCATCAACCGGTCCCTCGCTCTCCAATCCGTCGTGTCCGTGTTCGTTTGCCGAATGATCTCCCGATTCTCCCGATGATCACCTGCTGCCTACTCGCTTTGCCGGTCTCAATGATCCTGCTCAAACCCTGACCCATCATCATGTTGTCCACGCATGCACTCCTGTCGCCTGCATCGCGCTCTCGCACCCATCAGCTATCGCAAACCAAAGATGTCAAATGCAGGCAATACTCTACTGCAAAGCTGGGATGGGTGTAGCTCTTTTTCGTCGACGGTTCAGAGAAGTCCATGGGGCTTCTTTGACCAGCATGGCAAGGACTACTTGACCCGGCGGAGGCGACGCGGGGAGGGCGGCGGCGGCTCGGTGACCGGCGGTGGTTTCCCGCCGGCATAGCGCTCGGCGTGGTTCCGCTCGTACTCGCGCTTTTCGTGGAAGTCCCAGTAAGCGTCGAAGTCGCCGCTTGGCCCGCAGCGCCCGCAGCTTCAGCA
>CAXXTG010000101.1:0-4711 GCA_963666855.2 Vicinamibacterales bacterium | reverse complement strand
GGCCGCCAAGTCGTCCGGGCGCAGCCGCAGGGCCCGCTCGAAGTGCTCGACCGACTCCGCCAGCCGTCCCGTAGACTTGAAGAGGTGCCCCAGATAGTAGGGCCAGCGGAAGTCGTCGGGCGCGAGCACGCCCGCGTTCCGGAGGCAGCGCTCCGCCCCGTCGAGGTAGTCGCCGGCCATCAGCAGCTTGCCCAGCTCGCCCCAGGGCTCGCCGCGCCCGGCGGGCTCCGCCGCGTTCAGCGCCTCGTACGCCTCGCGAAGCTGCGCCTGGACCGACGCGTGAGCGCGGCCGAGGTCGGGCAGGGCGACCGGCAGCAAGGTCGACTCGGTCGCACCGGCCTGGAGCGAGGCTGCGGTCACGCCGTTCGCCCCACCCACGGCATGGCCGCCCGTCGCCGACAACAACAGGCACGCCGTCACGACGCTGCTCGACAGCTTCCTTCCCACCGTCATTCCCAGCCCGGGATCATCCCCGGGCGGGTACGCGACCCGAACATCCGAAGGATGGCGGCCATCGCGGCGATGATCGCTCCGAGCATCGCCAACCGTGAATGAGCATCGCGCGGCAGACATCGGCGCGAAGGGATGTTGACCGCAACGTCGAGCTTGTCGAGCGTGGCGGGCGCCATTCACTTGCCGTCAATCAAGAGGCCGGCAGTAGAGGTTGGTCGACCACGGACACCGATTATTTGTCCAGAGCCATTCGCTTGACAAGCGGAAGTTGACAGAAATCCCGGGGGCCTCAAAAGCGCCCCGCAGGTCCAGACTCGCCCGTACCCTCTTCGAGCGTCAGCCACCGGCCCACCGGCAGGTCCGTCCAGTCCTCCTCGCGGCCGCCCGGCCAGATGACGCGGATCCGCCGCACGGCGGCGCCGCCCAGCCCCACCAGCACCCTCGGGTCACTGGCCGAGGCGTAGCTGCCGTCGGCCCGCGCGCGGCGCCACAACGGCGGGCCGGCATCGCGGAAGACCCCGACTCTCGCCCCGAGCATGTCGCGGCGGCCGGGGGCGCCGACGAGCCGGAGGCCGATCCACCGGCTGCGGTTGCCGGCCTCGTTGATCAGCAGCCGCGCCCGGCCGGCGTTGTTGGTCACGAGGACGTCCACGTCGCCGTCGTTGTCGATGTCGCCGAACGCGGCTCCCCGGCTCACCTCCGACAGTCCGAACACGGGGCCGGCCCGCCGGGCGACCTCGTCGAACCGCCCGTTCCCGAGGTTGCGGAACAACTGGTTGGGCTGGTCGAGCGCCGGCGCCCCGGACGCTCCCGCGGGGGCGTCCGCGGCACCCCCGGCGAACCGCCGGTGACTGCCCTGGACCGCCCCGTTGACGACCAGCAGGTCCAGCCAGCCGTCGTTGTCGAAGTCCAGCCACGCCGTGCCGAAGCCGGTGTAGGCGAGGCTCGGCGCCCCGAGGCCCATCATGGCGGTCCGGTCCTCGAAGAGCCCGAAGCCGTCGTTCACGTAGAGGGTGTTGGTCTCGCGCGTGAGGTGGGTCATGAAGAGGTCGTGGTCGCCGTCGCCGTCGAAGTCGCCGGCGTCGACCCCCATGCTGCCCTCGGTGCGGCCGCTGTCGTTGACGGCCGCCCCCGCGAGCAGCGCGCCGTTGGTGAAGGTCCCGTCCCCCCGGTTCATCCACAACTGGTTGGGCTCGCCGTCGTTGGCGACGTAGACGTCCGTCCACCCGTCGCCGTCGGCGTCGAAGGCCGCGACCCCGAGGGCGGCACCGTACTCTCGCGCCACCCCCGCCGCGGCGGTGACGTCGACGAACGTCCCATCGCCGCGGTTGCGGTAGAGCCGGTCGGGGACGGAGGCGAACGCGCTCGGCCCGCAGTAGTCCCGCTCCCCGGTGCGGGTGAAGCACTCGGGCTGGGGCGCGTCGAGGCGGTGGTCGACGTAGTTGCCGACGAACAGGTCGAGCCAGCCGTCGCGGTCGAGGTCGGCGAACGACGCCGAAACGCTCCACCGGGGGTCTCCGACGCCCGCCTGCGGCGTGACGTCGGTGAACGTGCCGTCGCCGTTGTTTCGGAAGAGCTGGTTCGGCCCCAGGGCGGTGCGGTACAGGTCGACCCGGCCGTCGTTGTCGACGTCGCCCGTCGCGACGCCCATGCCGTACGCGGCCGCGTCGAGGCCGCTGCCCGCGGTGACGTCGGTGAAGCGCAGGGTGCGCGTTCCGTCGGCGTGCACGACGAGGTCGTTCCGGTACAGGCGATCCTCCGGCGGAGCGCCCTCCAGCGCCCCGGCCGCCGCGTCGGAGGTACCGCCCGGGCCGAGCCCGCGGCCCTGCACGATGTAGACGTCGAGGTCGCCGTCGCCGTCGAAGTCGAACATCGCCGCGCCCGGGCCGAGGATCTCGCTCACGTAGAGCCGGCCCGACGCCCCGTTGAAGTGCACGAAATCGATGCCGGCCTCTTCGGCCCGATCGGAGAACCGAGCTTCCCCGGACGCCGCCGGCGACTGCGCGGCCGCGTGGACGCCGCCCCGGGGGACGCCCGTCCCAACAACGAACAGCACCGCGAGAAGCGACCCGGCGGCTGCGGCGCCGCCGAGGCGCCGAGGCATCACGCGCACATCGCGATTATCACACGTCGAATCGACGTTGTCCGCGAGAGCCGTGAGACGTCTGCAGCCGGGCGCCGCTGAACGCGGAAGGCCGGGGCCGCAGGGACCCGACAGGAGACGGGAGGGTGGGGCGGACAGGCGGAGGGCGGAGGCGCCGTCGGAGACCGTGTAGTACGATGAGGGGCGCGGTTGCACCATGGCGAGAGTAGGGCGCAACCCGCGAGAGACCTTGACGAGACTCGAAAGGTGGCGCTCGTCGCCGACCTGGAGACCAGAGACGCCCACCGAGCCGGCGGCGACCGCCGCAACGGAGCCCACCAATGGTAACTGACGCCACGAGGAGAGCCGCGTGGAACGCCATGCTGGACGTGGCGAGGTTCGCTCGGTACTACGACGCGTTGTTCGGCCGGTACCAGCGGCGGTGCAATGCCGTGAGATTCATGATTCTAGTCGCCGCGATCAATGCGGCGGCCATGCCCTTGGGGCTGCCCGTCTGGGCGGCCATCGGAATCAGCTCGCTCGCAAGCATCGTCGTAGCGTTCGACTTCGTCATGGACTACTACGGCAAGGCGGCGGCGCTGCGGTTCATCAAGGACGACCTTGGCGCGTTGGACGGGGAACTCGCAGCTCTCTGGCTGGCAATCGAGAGCGGGTCGATGGACGAGAAGGAGGCTCAGACCACGCTGACGGCTCTGCTTCGACGCATGCACAACGTGACGGCTCGAGGCGATGCAGCGGGTTTGGCCACACGGGCTCGGCTCAACGAGGAGTGTCAGGAGGCCGCATTCGCCGTCGTCGCGAGGCAGTATGGATCGTAGTCTCGGCGCCCCCAGTCCATACGAGTTGTTCGAGGGGAGCCAAGAGCTCTCCGCCAGCCCGCCGAGATCCAGTCGTATAGATCCCCCTCCTCCGCCGAAACGCCCGCCCGCTGCCCCCGAACAGCCGAAGCGGAACGAGCCGGAGAAGCCCCCCGAATCGAGCGTCGCGAATCCCAGCGAATAGCGAACGATCCGGCGGCGCTACCGGCGCCGCCGCCTACGGGATCTTCCCGTCGCGCGTCGGCGTCATCCGGACTCCGGCCCGGGTGGTCAGCAGCCGGACGACCGATTGCGCGGTCGCGTTCTCCGGCGGGGTGTAGGTCAGGAGGTACTGGTTGCTCATCAGCCGGTGCTTCCGGCCGAGGTCCTCGGCCAGCTCCGGGAGCTGGGTGCGGAAGCCGATGGCCGAACTCAGCCCGTCGTAGCTGCCCGCCGTCACCCGGCCGATGTCCATGGCCCACCGCATCTGGTCGCCGCCCTGCTTGACCCCGGTGACCGACGTGAAGGTGTACATGCGGGTGTGGAGGGCGGCCCGGTTGGCGATCAGGCGCTCCATCATCTCGCGGAAGGGCCTCTCGCGCACCCGGGTGCTCCCCTCGGGGCCGTTGGTGGCGACCATCACGACGACCGGGAAGTACTCGCCCGCCTCGTCCTCGTGCAGCCGCTCCGCCTCCTCGTAGAGCGCGTCGAGGAAGCTGGCCGCGCCGTCCATCTCCGGCGCGATCACCCCGACGGCGTCCTCGAGCTCGATCCGGTCGGTGGTGTGCCGGGCCCAGAACTGCGGCCGCCCCCCCATGGTGGCTATCGCCACCTCGATGTCCGCGGGCAGCGCGTCCACGAAGCGCCTCAGGCCCTCGCGCATGTGGTCGAGCACCGGCGGGCTCGCCATTCCGTTGTCGACGAACACCGTCACCCTCAGCGGCCAGCGGATGGGCTCGAGGCTGAGGGCCACGCTGCGCTCGCCGTCGGTCTCGACGAACACCTCCGAACGCTGCATGTCGGTGACGGGGGCGCCTTCGCCGTCGGTGAAGCTGACGAAGAACGACTGGGTCTGCGCCCGCGCGACGTGGCCGGTCCAGGGCGCGCCGGACGCGACGAGGGCGAGGGCGGCGAGAACGCCGACGACGGAGCGACGCGGCGTGGTTTCGGCCGTCATATCGAGAACCTCCGGTTGCAGAACTCCGGCCTGGTTGGCAAATGCCCGCGCCGGCTTCAAGGCAGCGCCGACAGTATGCCCTGGGCCTGCGCCCCCTCCTGCGAGTCGGGGTCGAGGGCGACGACCTGCTGGAACCGCGCCTTGGCGCCCTCGATGTCGCCCCGGTTCAGCGCCACCATG
>CAXXTG010000100.1:0-13742 GCA_963666855.2 Vicinamibacterales bacterium | reverse complement strand
CGGAGCCGCCCCCGTCCACGCCACGACCGGCTACACGCTTGTCGCCTGTCGGCGCTTGTTGATTCGGGTGGGCTGCAGGCGCCGCCCACGGCACAGAAGGCCGGCGGCCGCGCCGGTTGAGCACCGAGACCGGCGGCAGCCCCAGCCGAGCACCGAGACCGGCGATAGCATCGGTCGGGCAGGGGTGCCCCCGGCTCACCCCCCCAGCGTGCCGATCTCCCGGTAGAGCGCGGCCGAGGCGACGATGCCGTTGTGGAAGTTGCCCAGGTCGAGCTTCTCGTTGGGGGCGTGGGCGTTCTCGTCGGGCAGGCCGACGCCGAAGAGGACGGCGGGCAGGCCGAGGACCTCCTGGAACGTGGCCACGACCGGGATCGAGCCGCCCTCGCGGTTGAACACCGGGGCCCGGCCGAACCCCGCCTCCATCGCCCGCCCCGCCGCGCGGACGAACGGGTTGTCGAAGTCGGTCATCCACGGCCGGCCGGTGTGCATGCGGGTCACCGCCACCTCGACCGTCTTCGGGGCCGCCTTCCGCGCGTACGCCTCGAACAGGTCGCCGATCTTCTCCGGGTCCTGGTCGGGCACGAGGCGCATGCTCACCTTGGCCATCGCGGCGGCCGGAATCACCGTCTTGGCCCCGTCGCCGGTGAACCCCGCGAGCAGGCCGTTGACCTCGAACGTCGGCCGCCCCCACAGCCGCTCGAGGGTGGTGAACCCGGTCTCGCCGAACAGCTTCGGAGCCCCGAGCTCGGTCCGGAAGCGCCGCTCGTTGAACGGCAGCTTCGCGAACTCGGCGCGCTCCGCGTCCGAGAGGGGCCGCACGTCGTCGTAGAAGCCGGGTATCTTCACCCGCCCGCCGCGGTCCTTCATCTGCGCGAGCAGTTGCGCGAGGACGAAGGCGGGGTTGGCGACGGCGCCCCCGAACGAGCCCGAGTGGAGGTCGGTCGCGGTGCCCCGCACGTCGATCTGACAGTAGGTCAGCCCCCGCAGGCCGTAGCAGATCGACGGCACCCCGCGGTCGAACATCGGGGTGTCGGAGATGACGACGACGCTGGCGTCGAGCTCGTCCTTGTGCCCCCGCACGAAACCGTCGAGGTGGGTGCTGCCGACCTCCTCCTCGCCCTCGAGAATCAGCCGGATGTTCACCGGCAGCCGTCCGCCCCCGCGCAGGCAGGCCTCGACGGCCTTGAAGTGCATGAATATCTGGCCCTTGTCGTCGGCGGCGCCGCGGGCGTATATCTCCCCCTGCCGCACCGTCGCCTCGAACGGCGGCGACTCCCACTGGTCGACGGGGTCGACGGGCTGCACGTCGTAGTGCCCGTAGAACAGGATGGTCGGGGCGCCCTCGGCGTGCAGCCAGTCGCCGTAGACCACCGGGTTGCCCGGCGTCTCGATGGTGCGGACGTTCTCGAGGCCGACCCGCTTCAGCTCGGCCGCCGTCCACGCCGCGCAGCGGGCCACGTCGGCGGCGTGGTCGGGCAGCGCGCTGATGCTGGGGATGGCGAGGTACTCGGTCAGCTCCCGCACGTAGCGGTCGCGGTTGGCGTGGATGAAGTCGGTGACGGCGTCGAAGCTCATGGCGTCTGTCTCGGGGTTCCAGAATCGAGTCTACTACGATGGGCGCGGTTCGACCGCCTCACAGCAGCTTGTTCAGCCGCGCGTAGCCGCGCCGGCTGACCGGCAGCTCCGTCCCGTCGGCGAGCACCGCGACGAAGCTGTCGCGGGTGGCCGGCCCGAGCCGGGTGAGGCGGTCGACGTTGAGCAGGTACGAGCGGTGGATGCGGACGAACCGGGCGGGGTCGAGCTGTCCTTCGAGGTCGGTCAGGGTCTGCTGCTTCAACCTCTCCCGGCCGTCGGCGACGACGCCGACGTAGTCGTCGCGGGCGCGGACGTAGTCGACGCTGGCGACGGGGATGACGTCCACCCGCGCGCCGGTGCGGATGAGGATGCGCCGGAGGTGCGCGCGGGACGGCCGGGCGTCGGCGACGACGCGCGCCACCGGCGTCGGGCGCGGGCGGGCGAGCCGCCCCCGCGCCTCGTCGAGGGCCTCGGCGAACCGTTCGGGGCCGAAGGGTTTCAGCAGGTAATCGACCGCGTGGACCTCGAACGCGCGCAGGGCGTGCTCGTCGTGGGCGGTGACGAAGATCACGGCGACGTCGGGCCCGATGAGCTCGAGCACCTCGAACCCGTCGAGCTTGGGCATCTGAACGTCGAGGAAGACGAGGTCCGGCTCGAGGTCGTTGACGGCCCGCACCGCCTCGAACCCGTTGGCGCACTCGGCCACGATCTCGACGTCGTCGTGCGCCGCCGCGTACTCGCGGACGAGCACGCGCGAGAGCTCCTCGTCGTCGACCACGACGGCCCGGATGCGCGGGCGCGCGGACGCGCTCACCGTCCGCCTCCCCGGGACGCCCTTCCGGCGCGGGCATCCAGTCCCATTACGGCACATCCTCTCCGGGCGCGCCGGCACCCCCTCCCGCCGGGCCGGCATCCCCTCCCAAGCGGGCATCCCCTCCCGCCGCGCCGGCTTCTCGTCCCGCCGCGCCGGCTTCTTCATTCGCCGCGCGCGCACCCTCGATGCGCGGGAAGCGCAGGTCGACCTCGAACCAACCGCCCCCGCGCCGCCGGCGCGCGACCGCCTCGCGGCCGAAGCGGCCGGCGAGGCGCCGCTCGACGTTGGCGAGGCCCACCCCGGTCCCCGCCTGCGCCGCCGCCTCGGGGTCGAACGGGTTCCAGACCCGCACGCGCACGGCGGCCTCGTCGCAGCGCGCCGTCACGCGGACGACGCCGCCGTCGACGAGGGGGCGGATGCCGTGCCGCACCGCGTTCTCGACCAGGGGCTGGAGAATGAGGGGCGGGACCCGGCACGAGCCGCACCCGGGCTCCAGCACGACCTCGCTCTCGAGACGCGGCCCGTAGCGGACCTTCTCGATGTCGAGGTAGGCGCGGACCATCGCCATCTCATCCTCCAGCCGTATCTCGTCCTCGCCCCCGAGCCGCACGCTGCTGCGGAAGAAGTCGGCCAGCCGCAGGCACATGCGCCGCGCGGCGGCCGGATCGGCCGAGGTCAGCGCGCTGATCGACTGGAGGCCGTTGAAGAGGAAGTGCGGGTCGATCTGCGCGCGCAGGGCCTTGAGCTCGGCCTCGCGCGCGAGGACCTTCAGGCTGAGCTCGCGCGCCTCGGTGCGGCGCGACTGCTCGAAGGCGGCGAGCAGGTAGTGCAGCAGGCTGGAGAGCCAGAACAGCAGCACCCCGGCCGCGCCGACGGCCGCGAGCTGCGCGGGCGGGAGACACACCGCGTCGCCGAATCGGGGCAGGCCGGCCAGCACGCCCGTCCAGCCGGCCCAGACCGACGCCCACACGGTCGCCGCTACCATCCCCGCGCCCGCGTGCATGCCGAGCGTCCGGCCCAGCGACCCGGCGTCCAGCGGCGCGGCGCGGCAGACGTACCAGGCCGACAGGCAGACGAACGCCTGGACCAGGCAGGGCGGCACGACCACGGCGAGGGCGGCGGCGATGCCCGCGCCCGGGTTCGCGGCCGACCAAGCGACGGCGACCAGCAGCCCGATGACGCTCCAGGACGCCAGATAGAGGTTGCGCCGCGCGGCGGATGCGAGGATGGGATGCACGGCTCAGTTGTCGACCACCACCGCGCCCATGACCATGGGCCCGCGCAGGGTCAGCACCGGCGCGCCGGCCTCCGCCGCCGGGCGGGCGGCGCGCATCACGGACGAGCCGCCCAGCCCCGGCCCCAGGCTGGACGAGACCGCCCAGTGGTCGGGGACCCGCAGCGAGACCCGCCCCATGACGACCCGGATCTCGATGTCCGCAGAGTCCCCGTCCATCTCGGCCTCGCGCAGGTCGACCTCCAGGTGCCCCATGACCGCCACGGCGTCGCCCCCGCGGAACGCGCCGGTCACGACCCGCTGCTCGTGCCGGCCCATGAAGGCGACGGCATCGAGACGATCGGTGAGCGACACGTCCGAATCTCCGTCGCTCGAACCCCGCGTGGCGTCCGTGTCGGCGAGCACGATGCCCAGCACCACGATCGCCGCGATCCCCAGCAGTCCCCGTCCCAGGTAAGGTCCTCTCGTCATGCGCTCTTCCCCTGGCCCGCCAATCGTCGCCGAACGCGACCGCAAGGTCGCGCTGCGGCCTCCGCTTGGCGCCCAACCGCCCCGTTCTACGGCGCGGACTCCTGATCGCCGCGCCGTCCCCGTCGTGGCCGGCGGTGGATGGCCCGGTCGAACCCCGGCGGCCCGGTCGAAGCGGCCCCCCCGGCGCCCGACGATTCCTCGCCCGCCCGATCAGTTGCGGATCTCTATCCCGCCCATGATCACCGTCCCCTTCAGCACGAGCCGCTTGGCGGTCGCCGCCGGGCCGCGGGTCTTGTCCTCGACCCCGCCCATCAGCGACGTCACCCCCACCTCGACCGTCCACTCCTCGGGCACCCGGATGTCGAGGCCGCCCATCATCGCGAAGACGTGGATGACGGCCCGCTCGCCCGCCAGGTCCGCCTCGCGCAGGTCGAGGTTGACGCCGCCCATGAACGCCGACGCGGACCCGCCGCGGAAGTCCGCGGACCGGTTCCGGCGCTCGACGCTGCCGAGGAACGCGGCGGCCGCCTCCTCCGACTCGGAGACCGCCGCCAGATCCGCCCGATCCGACATCACGTTGATCAGCGCCCGGATGCCGATCGCGATGAGGACGAGAGGCCAGAGGTCCCAGAGGTCCACATCGATCAGGTTCAGGCTGTTCAGCAGCAGCAGCGCCCCCGCGGCCGCCAGCAGCGTGCCGCTGACGGCGGACGCGCGATCCTGGGCGCCGACGAGGCCCCTGAGGCCGACGACGAGGAGAATCACCGGCCAGAACCGCAGAATGGTCCAACTGTCGACGAGATCGAGATTGTCGAGCAGGAACGCGAGGCCGACGGCGGTCAGGACCAGGCCCGGCAGCAGCGGTCCGAGCGCAATGCGCGGTCGGCACCCCGGGCGCAGAACATCGTCGTGGTCGGGGAGCGAATCCGTCAAAGGGCACCTCCTTCGGTGGTCGTTCGCAGTCCAGTCTGGCGTCCACCGCCCCACGGCGCCAGTGCTTTTCGGTGAATGACGGATCCAGACCGGCGAACGGCGACCAGGATCCAGACCGGCGAGCGGCGCCATCGGCTGGCGGTTGATCGGTCTTGACATCCGATGGGGTGGCGTCTATACAACTGGTATACGTTGCACGGGGAGCGTACCCCGCAGAGGGAGGCGCAGGAGGGTCACGTGGGGCAGGTCAATTTCCGAATGAAGGACGAGCGCTTGTCGCTCATCGATCGGGCGGCGGCGATTCGAGGGGTCACCCGCACGGAATTCGTGCTCCGATCGAGCGAAGCGGCGGCGATCGAGACGCTGGCCGAGCGCCCCATCATCGCGCTCGACGACGAGGCGTACGATGCGTTCGTGGCCGCGCTCGATGCGCCGGTAGCGCCGAGCGATCGGCTGAAGAGACAGTCGGCTCGGCGGCCGCTGTGGGAGCGATGACCGCGCCCGAGCCCATCGGCGAACGACATGACGTCTCGCGGTTCGACTCGGGAGCGGGGAGCCTCGATGCCTGGCTGCGGCGCAAGGCTCGACTGAACGAGGCCAAGGGCGGCGCACGAACCTACGTCGTCTGCGACGGCGACCGGGTGATCGGGTTCTACAGCCTGGCTGCCAGCTCCGTGGAACGGCGACGGGTGTCGTCCCGCGTCGGGCGCAGCATGCCCGAACCGATTCCCGTGATCCTGCTCGGGCAACTGGCGGTGGACACCGGCTATCGTGGAAGAGGCTTGGGCGCCGACCTCCTCGTCGATGCAGCCAAGAGAGCTCTCGTGGCCGCCGACGTCATCGGTGCACGCGCGCTCGTCGTCCAGGCGCTCGACGAAGAAGCCAAGGGGTTCTACGAACGATTCGGCTTCCGGCCGTTCTCGGAGCGCGAGCCCCTCATGTTGATCCTCCGAATCTCCGACCTGAGAGCGGCCCTGTAGACCTCGCGGCGGGGCGGCCGGTTCTACACCCGCGTGTCGAGGCAGGGTCGCCCCGGTCACCGTCCGGCTGCTTCAGGCGCCGCCGCTCCCCTCGAGGACGGCTTCTACTCTCCTCCTTCGTGCGCATCCAAGACGGTCTTGGCGGCTCGGAACCCGACGGTGTCGCGGTGCTGCGATGGGAAGTACGTCTGACGACTCGCGCCGCCGCGGTGCGCGGAGCTCCTCGGCGACACCGCGGCCGTCCGCGCCCCTCGACCGCCTGCTCCATCGCGCCCACGTGCTCGACGCGGGCCTCGATGCTGGCGCACCTACTCAACGCCTTCCATCAGGTAGTCGACGAGCGCGGGCACGATGATGTCCGGCCGCTCCAGGTGCGGCACATGACCCAGCCCGGGGAAGAGCAGCGTGCGGCCGTTTCCGTTCGGGACGGTGTCGGCCAACACCTGCATCCGCTCCTGGAAGACCTCCGCCGGACCGAGCAGCAGATCCTCCGCGCCCCCGAAGGCGAGCGTCGGCACGTGGATGTGCGGCCAGTCGTAGACGACCGGGTCCTGGTAGAGCATCTGGCTGATGATCGACTGCACCATGGCGAGCCGCGGATAGTCGGCGCTGAGGGTCCACGACGAGCGGATGCGGGTGTAGAGCTCGAACTGGTCGTTCCAGGCCGACGGGTCGTGCCCGACGTACCGGCTGAGGCTGCGGCGGGTGCTCTGGTAGTCGGTCTGGAGGGTCCGCTCGTAGATCTGATCGACCGGCGTCATCGGGCGGTTGAACCGGTTGTCGGAGAGGCCGATGGGGTTGTAGATGACCAGCCGCTCGACCGAATCGGGATACTGCGTGGTGAACCGCGTCGCGAGCATGCCGCCCATCGAGTGGCCGACCGCCATGACCTTGTCGATGCCCTCGTGCTCGAGGATAAGCTGCGTGTTGCGCGCCTGCGTGTTGAAGTTGTAGGGCGCGATCGGCTTCGACGACTTGCCGTACCCGATCTGGTCCGGGACGACGACGCGGAATCCGGCGTCGGTCAGCCCGTCGATGATGTCACCGAAGTAGAAGCCGCCGAAGTTGTTGCCGTGCATCAGCATGACCACGTGGCCGTTGGCCGCGCCGGTCGGCGCGATGTCCATGTAGGAGATGCGCACGTCCTGGCTGTAGACGCTGATGTCGAGATACTTGCTCGGGGCCGGATACGGGCACTCGTCGCAGGTGATGCTGCCCGGCTTGATGTCCGTCGGCGTCGGCACCGGCGGCAGAATGTCGCGGCCCTGGGCGCCGGCGGCGGCCGCCGCACCGAGAATCGCGAGCACCGGGGCGAGGGTTCTGAGATAAACGGGCATGAGTCGTACTCCGTGGTCCTAGAGGTGTCGGCGAATGTACCCATCCGGGGGCACGGGGACGGAAGTCCGCGGAAGACAGCTCCCGCGATCACCCCAATAATACGGCATCTTGCCGTGTCGGCGGAGCGCCTCGGCCCTCTACGGGACACCAGGAGTCTGCGCCGCAGGAAATCCAGGCCCCAACATGAAGTGGTGCCAGCCAACAGCAACCACAACATGCAGTAGCCGATCGAGCCGATGTCGTTCCACGGCGCAGACTCCAAGCTGCCAGGGGTCTGCGCCGTACAACGGCGCGGACGCCTGGAGGGTTGGTTGGGCGCCCATCGGAGCCGGAGGCGACGCTCTCCGGGCTAGTCCCGTTCCGGGAGCGCGAACACGAACAGCACGCTCCCCACGCTGGGGCGCAGCTCGGGGGTCATGCGGAGGTTGATGCCGCCGCCGGCGCCGGTGTTGACGGCGACGTACTGACGGCCGTCGACGGCGTAGGTGATCGGGAAGCCGACGACCGGCGAGCCGAGGTTGATCTCCCACAGCACCGCGCCGGTCTCCTGGTCGAGGGCGCGGAAGCGGCCGTTGACGTCGCCGCCGAAGACGAGGCCGCCGCCCGTCGTCATGACCGACATGGTGGCCGCGCGCTGCTCGTGCAGCCACACCGTGCGGCCGGTCTCGGCCGAGACCGCGTAGACGGTGCCGAGATCGTCCTCGCCGGGGGTGATCTGGTGCCGGGCGGCGAGGGCGTAGATCTCCAGGCCCCCCTGCCCGCCCGCGGTCAGGGCCCGCGCCCGCTCGCTGCGGACGTCGTCGGTGGCGAGCATGCGCGCGCAGGTGTTGCGCAGCGGCATGTACATGGTGTTCGTCAGGGGGCTGTAGGCGCCCGCCTCCCAGTCCTTGCCGCCGGCCCAGGTGGGGCACGCCAGCACCTCCTGGCCGAGCGCGGTGAAGGTGACCTCGGCGTTCTCGGTCACCGCCCCGGTGGCCCCGTCGATGTCGTTGATGACGTTCTGCGAGACGGTGGGCGTCGCCCACAGGAACTCGCCGGTTTCACGGTCGAGGGTGTAGACGACGCCGGTCTTGCCGGGGATGCCCGTCACCACCCGGCGGACCTCGCCGGGCTGGACGCGCGGGTTGATCCAGCTCACCGCGTCGGGGTCGGGGGCGACGGCGGTGTCGACGAGGAGGCGCTCGAAGGGATGGTCGAGGTCCCAGTGGTCGTTCAGGTGCTGGTAGTACCAGCGGATCTCGCCGGTCTCGACGTCGAGGGCCAGCGTCGAGTTGTGGTACAGGTGCGTGTTCTCGACCCCGCCCAGCATGAACTTGGGGGCCGGCGAGGTGACCGACGTCCCCTGGAAGATGAGCCGCAGCTCGGGGTCGTAGCTCGCCGGAATCCACGAGCCGACGTGGACCCGCCGCTCGTAGGGCACGCCGCCCCACGTCTCGTCGCCGGGCTCGCCCGGGGCCGGCACCGTCCGCCGCCGCCACAGCTCCTCGCCGGTGCGGGCGTCGTGGGCGATGACGACGCACGACTCGGGCCCCCCGCGGGGCCGGCAGCTCCGCCCCGAGATGACCCGGCCGTCGGCGATGATCGGCCCCGAGCTGTGGCCGGCGGGAGTCTCCCGGTAGTCGAAGATCTCGGTCTCCCAGACGACGTCGCCGGTCTCTACGTCGAGGGCGTAGGCGTAGTCGTCGTCGCTGATGTTGATGATCTGGCGGTCGTAGATGGCGATGTTCCGCATGCTGCGGGCGTTGCCGCCGACGAACTCGTAGACGTCGTCGGGCAGGTCGCGGCGGTACTCCCAGACGAGGTCGCCGTTCGCGGCGTCGAGGGCCTGGATGATGTCGGTGAGCGTGGGCATGTACACCACGCCGCCGTAGGCGAGGGGGGTGACCTCCTGGGTGCCCTGCGGCAGGGCGCGCGACCACGCCATCCGCAGCTCGCCGACGTTGTCGCGGTTCACCTGGTCGAGGGGGCTGTAGCCCCACCCGTCGAGGGTGCGCCGCCACATCGGCCAGTCGGCGGGGTCGGGGTTCTGGAGCATCTCGTCGGTGACGGGCACGAACTCGCGCGCGGGCTGGGCCTGCGCCGGAATCGCGCCCGCGGCGATGGACACGGCGGCCACGGCGGCGATCAGCAGGGCCGAGGCGGAGAGACGCGGTTGCGACATTGGGAGACTCCTGGTCCGAATGCGTGAACGGGGCCGACATCGACGGCACCGGCCGGGTGCCAACCAGTCTAACCGGCCGCGGGTCGCGACGCGTCGATGGCCGCGCGCCCTCCAGCCCGTAACGGTGGCCGGCACCGACGGCGCGGGCCGGGCACCGACGGGTTCTACTGGTCGACGGCCACGTAGGCGTCGATGACCGCGCGCTCGCCGGCCCGCCCTTCGCCGGCGTTGCCGTGCTCCATGCCGACGATGCCCTCGTAGCCCTTGCCCTTGAGGTGGCGGAACACGTTCAGGTAGTTGATCTCGCCGGTGGTCGGCTCGTTGCGGCCGGGGTTGTCGCCGACCTGGATGTAGGCGATCTCGTCCCAGGCGCGGTCGAGGTTGGGGATGAGGTTCCCCTCGGTGATCTGCTGGTGGTAGAGGTCGTCGAGAATCTTGCACGACGGGCTGCCCACCGCCCGGCAGATCTGGTACGCCTGGGGGATGCCGGTCAGGAACACGCCGGGATGGTCGGCCCAGTGGTTCAGCGGCTCGAGCACCATGGTGAGGCCCGCCGGCTCGCAGATCTCCGCCGCCCGCTTCAGGTTGTCGATGACCGTCGCGGTCTGGTAGGCGCGCTCGACCCCGCGGTCGTACTCGCCGGGGACGATCGTGCACCACCGCGCGTTCACCCGGCCCGCCACCTCGACCGCCCGCCGGATGTCGGCGAGAATCGCCTCGCGCGCCTCGGGCGCGTCGGACGCGAACGACACCGCGCCCCACGCGGTGTGGGCCACGAAGACCCCCATCCGCATGCCGAGCCGGTCGAGTTCGGCCCCGATGCGCTCCTGCACCGCGATGTCCCGACGCGGCAGGCTGTTGTCCTCGAGCGACCGGAACCCTTCGTCGTGCATGAACCGGAGCTGGTCGACGAGGTCCCCGCCCGCGTGGTGCCGGAACATGCCGAAGTGCGGGGCGTAGTCGAGCCCGAAGCGCCCGCCGGCGGCCCCCTGGACGCCGGCCGAACGCCCGGCGCCGGCCGGGCGCGGGACGGCGCCCGAGCCGGCGGGCGCCAAGCCCGCCGCCACCGCGGAGACGCCGGTCGCGAGAAACGATCGTCGGTTCATCGGTTGCTCCCCTCGACAGTGTGCCGGAACGGGCCACCGCAGCGGACCGGCTCGGATACTGTACTTCGAAACGGCGGTCCGGCCACGAGACCGCGGCCCGCTCTCCGGCGAGACCGGATCGCTTCAGGGCCGGCCTCCACGGCGAGTCCGTTCTTCGGGGTGCACGTCAGATTCGTGAGACCCGCCTCTGCCGCCACGAGCACTTCGCCTAAGCCACCCGTCGCACGCCAACCTGGCCCGGAAATCGCCAACCTGGCCCGGAAACGCTCGCAATCGCGAATCTGCAACTTTCCTGACGTGCACCCTTCTTCGGTCGGAGTTGACAAAGTACCGGCCTTCACGTACTAATGCGTTAGTAGACATGCCGCGACACCGACCGCCGCTCGCCGACCAGGAGCTCGAGATCATGCAGGTGGTCTGGGACCGCGGCGAGGTCACCGTGCGCGAGGTCTACGAGGCGTTCCGCGAGCGCCGGCCCGTCGCCTACACGACGGTGCTGACGACGATGCGGATCCTCGAGCAGAAGGGGCATTTGGAAGTGAGCCGCGCGGCGCGGGCGCACGTCTACCGGGCGCGGTCCACCCGCGAGGGTGTGCTCGGGGCGATGGTGCGGCACTTCGTCGACCGGGTGTTCGGCGGCGCGGCCGAGCCGCTCGTGCAGCACCTGGTCCGCGACAAGCGGCTCAGCGCCGACGACCTGCGCGACATCGCCCGCCGGCTGAACGGGCCGGAGAAGGACGATGACTGAGCTGCTGGCGCAGAACGTCGCGGCGCACTGGGCGCAGGCGGCCGGCGTGGCCGGGGCGGCCTGGCTCGCGGCCGCCGTGCTGCGGCTCCGCGAGCCAGGCTTCCTGCTGCGGTACTGGCAGGGGGTCCTCGTCCTGCTGCTGCTGACGCCGTGGCTGCAGCCTTGGCGGCCGGTCTCCGCGATACCGGCCGGCGGAGCGTCCCCGGCCGCCGGTCTGGAGCCGGCGCTCGCGCGCGTCGATGTCCCCGCCGCCGGGAGCGTCGCCGCCCTGCCCGCCGACGGCTGGAGCCTCGACCCGTGGACGTGGGTCCTGGGGCTGGCGGCCGCCGGCGCCGTCGTCCGGCTGGCGTGGCTCGGGGCGGGCCTCGCGCGGCTCGGCCGTCTCGCCCGCGCCGCCCACCGCGTCGCGCCGCCCGAGCCCGCGCGCGAGTTCCTGGCGCGGTTCGGCGTCTCGGCCGCGTTCGTGCAACCGCCGGACGTCGACATGCCCTGCAGCTTCGGCCTGTTCCGCCCGATCGTGATGCTGCCGGTCGGTTTCGACCGGCTCGAGCCGGCGTTCCAGCGCGCCGCCGTCTGCCACGAGCTGGTGCACGTCGGGCGGCGCGACTTCGCCGGCGCGGTGCTGGAGGAAGTGGCGGCGGCGCTGCTCTGGTTCCACCCGTGGGTGTGGCTGATCCGCCGGCGCATCCGCCTGCACCGCGAGCAGGTCGTCGATGCCGCGGTGGTGCGCTGCACCGGCGATCGGCGCGCCTACGTGCGCTGCCTCGTCGCCCTGGCGGGACACCCGCGCGCGCTCGGGCCGGCGGCGCCGATGGCGCGGTCGACGGAGCTGCGCGCCCGGACCGACGCCCTGTTCGACAAGGAGGGAACGATGTCGAAACGACGGTCGGCGATGCTCGCGACGGGATTGTGCGCGGCGTTGGGGGTGACGGTCTGGACGGCGGCGGCGACGGTTCCGCTGCGCGCCGCGCCGGTTCCGCCGGCCCCCGCCGCGGTGACGATTGCGGTGGGCGGCGACCTGGCGTTGGGCGGGTTGGAGCCGGGTGCCGCAGCGGTTCCGCCCGGCCCCGCCCGGGCGACGGCTGCGGTGGGCGCCGCGCTGGCGTTGATTCGGTCGGGCAGCCCCGCGCCCGCCCCATCCCGCCCCGCCGCGGGGGTGCCGCCAAACGTCACCGCCACGCCCTCGCCAGGCGCCGCGGCGAGTTCCCCGGCCCCGGGTGCGGCGCCGACGGGACCGGCGATGCAGGAGCCAGGCACAAGCGGGACGGCGCCCCGCGTCCGGAATAACTTCCTCCTCGAACTCACCCTGCCGGGCGGCCGCCGCCCGCGGATCAGCAGCCCGGAGGGCGAACTCACGAGCATCAGCCTGCAGGATGCCGGGACGCTGGGGTTCGTAGCGCGGAGACGGGGCGCCGCGGGTGGCCTGGTTACGGTCACCGTGTTCGACATGGACAGCGACCCCGACCGCGAGCTGGGCGCGGTCGACGTCAGGGTCGGTGGAGAGCCGGTCACTTTCGCGGGGCCGGTGCCGATCGATATCGCGGTCTCGGGAATCGTCTATTCCGCCTCGGCAGGGTCGCTTCCGGAGGGGCGGGATACCCTCCTGGCTCAGATGGCCAGAGCCATCGCCGAGAACATCTCCCAGGGGTACGAACCGGAGCAGGCCAGCGCGAGGGCTCGGACCGCGGTGATCATGGAAGAGCTGCAGCAGGCGCTCGCCGCCATGGCCGACCGCCTGGGAAACGACGAGACCGAGGCGGGCGAGCTGACGCAACCGTTCGCCGAGCTGCAGGAACGGTTCGCCGAACTGCAGGAGCTGCTGGCTGGCCGGTGAGTCGGATCATGCCTGTGTCCGGTGCCGCCGGGACATCGTGCTCGAGCGGACGGCGGAGGACAAGGACGGGCGGATTCCCGGTCGAGGCCGCCGGGAACACGGTGCTCGACCAAGGCCTCCCCAGGGATCACCCATGGAGTCGATCATGCTATTGGAAGCGTTCAGATTCGGAACGGCGGCGGCGTTGGCATTCACACTGGCCGGTTGCGGTGCGACGGACGAGCCGGAGGGCGTGCGGCCCGCGAATTCCGGGGACGAGGGCCGGCCGCCGGCCCTCCGCCACGTCGATGAAGACGACCGCAACTCGGCCGGCGGAATCGTCGCCGCGTCGGCATCGCCGGCTTCGTTCAACGGTGCCGGCCGGACGCCCGCCTTCGGCGCCCTCGATACCGACGGCGACGGCGAAATCTCGTCCCGCGAGATCGACGCCGCGCCGGAGTCGCTCGCGACGCTCGACGCCGACGGCGACGGCCGGCTGGCGGGCGACGAGCTGCGGCCCCGCGGGGGCGGGGCGCTCGGCGGCCTGGCGCTCCCGCCCGGGGCGACGG
>CAXXTG010000099.1:0-5146 GCA_963666855.2 Vicinamibacterales bacterium | reverse complement strand
TTCCTCGGCCCGGTGGCCGGCGAGAATGCCGTCCATCCCGTAGTTGCCCTCATGGCACGCGTACTCCCAGACCTGGTCGTCCGAGAACATCATCGGCACCTCGACCGTCCACGGCACCGTCCAGGTCGCGGGGTCCTCGACCGTGAACTCGTAGACCAGCGTCTCGGCGTCGACCCGCGTGAAGCGCTCGACCAGGGTCATGGCCGTCGTCGCCCCGTAGCGCTCGGTGAACGAGTTCTTGTTGTAGAAGTTCGTGGTGTCGACCACCAGGGTGTCGCCCTCCCACCGGCCGCGCGAGTCGCCCATCCACTGGGTCACGCCCTCGTGCAGCGAGCCGCCGTCGAGCGGGATGATGCGCGCGTCGTGGACCATCTCGTTCAGAATCACCACGTGGTCGGCGGTCTGGAAGAGCTGCATGTGGTTGTTGTAGGCCCGCGGCTCCATCGGCGGCCCCGAGTTGAAGCCGAGCACGCAGCGCTCGCCCACGCTGCGGTCCTCCCACGAGTCGGCGGGGTGGGCGGCCCGGTACTCGGCCCGCGCGTCGGCCCGCGCCTGCCCCTCCGCCGACAGCGGCGGGATGCGGCCGTTGGGCGGATCGACGATCAGCGACGTCCTCCGGCTGCCGACCGTCCGGGTGCCCCGGTCCATCCAGAAGTTGTTGTAGGCGCCGACGTTGCCCCCGGCCTCGGTCCGCTGCGCGGCCTGGTTCCACAACCGGGCGTTGCGCTCCAAGACCTCCTGCTCCTGGTTGGCGGCTTCCTCCTCGGTCAGGAACGCCTGGTCGCCGAGCTCCTCGGGCCGCTGCAGCGGCGTGATGGTGCGGAAGTCCCAGACCCCCTGCAGGTCGGGCGCCCCCCAGGGCGTCCGCGGCGACGCCGCCTCAGACTGGGCCATCGCGGGAACCGGTCCCGCCAACACGACCGCGACCAGCAGCGCCAGCCCCTTGGCCGCCGCGAGCACTCGATGGTTCATCTCGCTCTCCTCCTGATAGTGACGTGGATTCGATTATAGCCGTCCGGGGCGGTGCCGGCGCAGAAGATCGCCCCCGCCCCCGTCCCGCGGCGGGGACCTCGGCCGCCCACGTGGTGCCTCGCCGCCTGCGGGACCGAGGGGAGAGTCGCCAGCCGGCGTGATTCTTGCAACTCTGGATGATCGTGCGCGGGCGTCATCTACTCGTTGAACCGCCGAATCGCGGGCCACGGCAACCGGGAAACGAGCGAGACACAGCGGGACGACCGGCCCGCCGCTGGATGCACGTGGGAAAAACTGCTAACCTGCCGTACGCACCTGATCGCGACTATCACCGATCACGCTTGCGCCGGGTTGGCAAACGGCCGATACGGAGGTGCCTGAACGATGACTCCTGAAGCATGGACGGTGATCGGCGTCGGGGTGGCGATAGCTTCCCTGGTGTTCCGGATGGACTCGCACGTACGGGCGCAGGGCGAACGGCTGGCCCGCGTCGAAGGGTTGCTCGAGGGCCTGCGGGACGCCATCACCGGACGCGACCACACTTCCTCCCACAACGCCTGATCGAGCCGCCGGCCCCCGTCTCGAGGCAGGCCGCGCGTCCCGGGGAAGAGATCGTCGTGACCCACCCTGAGCGTCCCGTGACCCGTAGCGTTCCGCCGAGCGGACCCAGCCTGCATGACGTACGGGCGGCCGTGACCGGCTTGCGTGACCTGCGCCAAGAGATTGCCGCGCGCGAAGGAGACGAGTCCGAACTCACCGATGCCCAGGTCAAGTCCCTGCTCGAGGCGGGGCGCCGGTGCTCGACCCCCTCGCCGCTGACGCCTCCAGAAACGACGGAGCCTAGTGCCGCCGCGACGCGCGCCCATGCAGAGTTCCCGGGCAAGGAAGCAGCGTGGCCGTCAACGAGACCCTGATTCGGCGGATGACCCGGCTCGCCGTCGAGCACGGCGCGGTGAACCTGTCGCAGGGGTTCACGGACGAGGCGCCGGTGTACGACTTGGTGTGGAGCGGAGTCGCGGCGATGCTCGCCGGGACGGAGGAACGGATCGCGCGGCTCGAATCGATGACCGTGCGCGACCTGCTGGCGGACCGCGCCGGCGGGGGCGGCGACGTCCTCGACCTCACGGTGAAGGAGCTGCTGGCCGGCGTGCGGACTCCGCGCGATCAGTACAACCAGTACTCGTTCCCGTTCGGCCTGCCCGAGCTGCGGCGCGCCATCGCCGACTACACCGACCGGCTCTACGGACGGCGGCCGGACCCCGAGGACGAGATCACCGTCGTGCTCGGGGCCACCGAAGGCATGACGGCGGCGTTCTGCGCCCTCTTCGAGCCGGGCGACGGCGTCGTGGTGATGCAGCCCTGCCACGAGCTCTACGCGTCGCAGGCCGCGATCTTCGGGCTCGCGCCCCGGTTCGTGACGCTGCGCGAAGACCGCGGCGCGGGGACCTGGCGGATCGACCGCGACGAGTTGTCCGCGGCCGCCGCCGACCCGTCGGTCAAGGCGATTATCGTCAACACGCCGCAGAACCCGACCGGCAAAGTGCTCGGCCGGGACGAGCTGTCGTTCATCGCCGGACTGTGCCGGGCGCACGACCTGCTCGCGATCACCGACGAGATCTACGAGCACATCGTCTTCGACGGCCACCGGCATCTCTTCCTGCCGACCTTCGAGGGCATGGCCGAACGCACCGTCGTGGTGAACTCGATCTCGAAGACGGGGCGCGCGACGGGCTGGCGCATCGGCTGGGTCCTGACCCCGCCGCGCTTCACCGCCCGGCTGCGCGCGGTGCACGACAACCTCGTGGTGCAGGCCCCGACGCCGCTGCAGAAGGGCGCGGTGGCGCTGCTCGGCCAAGAGCGCGTCGTTCTTCGACGGCATCGCCGACGACTATCGGCGGAAACGCGACCTGCTCGTCGGCGGGCTGCGCGAGGTCGGCTTCGCCGTGACCCCGCCCGAGGGCGCCTACTACCTCTTCGCGGACTTCCGGACAGTGCCGGCCCTCGCCGGGAGGTCCCCCACCGAGGCGGCAATGCACCTAGTCGAGAAGGTCGGCGTGGCGACGGTGCCGGGCGACAACTTCTACGCCGCCGGCGACGACGGGAGCCGCTATCTCCGCTTCGCGTTCTGCCGCTCGACCGAGACCCTCGAGACCGCCGTCGAGCGCCTGCGCACCGGCCTCTGCCGGACGGTAACGAAGGACGGCCTATGCCGTTAGGGGTCGAGCTCGTTGAGGGCCGTAGGGCCGGAATCCCGACGCCGACTGAGCAATCAACGATCGGAGAGGCATCGCGTGTACACTGGACCGACCGGCAGGCACGACGCCATGACCACGGCAACGCCAAGACGCGCCCCCGAGGCACGGCCACGGGCGACGTACCAGGACGTTCTGGACGCACCGCCCCACCAAGTGGCCGAGATCGTCGATGGCGCGCTGTACACCAACCCCCGACCGGCGATGCCGCACGCAGTGGCGGCGTCACTGCTCGGCTACTACCTCACGGGGCCCTTCCAGGTCGGGCAAGGCGGCCCGGGCGGCTGGTGGATCATCGACGAGCCCGAGCTGCACCTCGGCGACGATGTCCTTGTACCCGACATCGCAGGCTGGCGCCGGTCACGCATGCCGAACCCGCCCGACGGGGCGTACGTCACGCTCCCGCCGGACTGGGTCTGCGAGATCCTCTCGCCATCGACCCGGAGGCTCGACCTCGACGCCAAGCGCCCGGTGTACGCACGAGAGGGTGTACGCCACCTGTGGCTCGTCGACCCCGCCGACCGCACGCTCGAAGCGTTCGAACTCACCGCGGGCGCGTGGACGAGGATCGCGACCGCTGCCGATGACGAGCCCGTGCGGATCGCCCCGTTTGAAACCGCCAGCTTCAGCCTCGCCGATCTCTGTCCCTGACTTCACCCCGCGCGCAGGCGCGTCGCGGCCGCGGCACCGAGCAGCGCGCAGGGCACGTAGGTCACGGTCGACAGGACGGCGAACCAGAGCGGATGCGGGATGGCCGCGAGGTTGGCGAAGCCGGCGAGGGTGAGCAGGCCGCCGACGACGGCGGCGAGGACCGCGGCCCGGTCCGCGCTCACCCGCCGCACGACGGCGCCCCCGGCGAAGCTGCCCGCCGCGTAGGACAGCTCGACCATCAGCAGCGCCCCCAGGGGCATCTGCGCCATCAGGGCCGCGAGGACGTCGGGGTCGCTGAAGTCGGTGCCGGGCGGCGGCGGATAGAGCCAGCCGTTCACCGCCTGCACCGCCATGATCACGACGACGCTGCCGAACAACCCCGCCACCACCGCACCGATTCGACGACCCATCCCCGGCCTCCCTGTTTGCCGCCCCCCGCCGCCGGTTCGTCGAGACGCCGGCGTGCTGCAGAACACCCGCCCGGCAGGCGCCACGAGGACGCCCCCGGCCGGCCCGCCCGCCTCACGGCAGCGTGTTGCACACGTTGACCTCCTCGCCCCAGAAGTCGATGCAGCGCGCGCGGTTCATCTCGCCCTGGCCGACGACCTTGGCGAGCAGGAAGTCGACGAGCCGCTCGACCTCGCGGTTCTGGAGGGTCGCCCCCGGCTCGGGCAGCCGCAACCCCATGCGCTGCAGGTCCCGCCGGGTGCGGCCGAGGCAGCGGTCGTCAGTGTAGGCGAGCCGGTCGAACGCGGGCATCTCCCGGCCCGGGAGCCCGCACTTGATGACGAAGACGAGCTGCTCGCGGTCGAGCGCGCTCTCGCGCAGGTTAGCGCCGTCCGGCGCCTGGTTGTCCATCTTCACGCCGTCGCCCGACCACCCGTGGCACGACTGGCAGTCGGCCTTCTGGTGGTACAGCCGGCGCCCCGACGCGATGTTCCTCTCGCTCGGCTGGGCCGACGCCTCCCCCGGCCCGATCCACGCGATGCCCGCGACCGCCGCGACCGGTACGAGCCCCCACCGCGCGACACCATGCCTCTTCATTGCGTGAATCCTCCTCGGGGAACAGCGCCCTCCAGTCGCCGACCCTGCCGGCGACCCCGCAGCAGCGTGCGCCGCCGCAATCGAGCCGCGATGCACCGCGCCGGCCGTCTCCTCGGTCGCGTGCAGCCGGTTCCAAGCGCCGCGCCGGCAAGGGCGGCACCCTCGATGCCGCGCGGGGACTTCGTCAGGGTCCGCCGCCCCGCGTCGCCGTCCGGACTCGCGCGGCC
>CAXXTG010000098.1:0-3617 GCA_963666855.2 Vicinamibacterales bacterium | reverse complement strand
GCGCCGCACGCCGGACGGCTGGGGCTACAGCCCCCTCGACCAGGTCCACACGGACAACGTCGGCGAGCTGCGCCTGGTCTGGTCCCGCGCCCTGAGCGCCGGCAGCCAGGAAGGGACGCCGCTGGCCTACGGCGGCGTCCTCTACATGCCGAACCCGCGCGACGTCATCCAGGCCATCGACGCGGTGACCGGCGACCTGCGGTGGGAGTACCGCCGCGCACCTGCCGGACGACGTCGACGACTACGTCGGCGGGTCGACCGTCAACCGGAACATCGCGATCTTCGGGCGCCACGTCATCGACACGAGCACCGACGACTACCTCTACGCGCTCGACGCCGAGACCGGCGATCTGGTCTGGGAGACCGAGATCCTCGACTACCAGGTCAACCCCGCCCGCCACTCGTCGGGCCCCATCATCGCCGGCGGCAAGGCGGTCTCGGGCCGGAGCTGCCGGCCGGGGGGCGGGCCCGAGGCGTGCGTCATCACCGCCCACGACGCGGAGACCGGCGCCGAGGTCTGGCGGCGGCGCCTGGTGCCGGCGCCGGGCGAGCCGGGGGACGAGACGTGGGGCGGCGTGCCCTTCGAGGAGCGCGTGCACGTCGGGTCGTGGATGGCGCCGAGCTGGGACCCCGAGCTGAACCTGGTCTACGTCGGGACGTCGGTCACGTCCCCGGCGCCGAAGTTCCTCCTCGGCGGCATCGACAGCAACTACCTGTACCACAACTCGACCCTGGCCCTCGACGGCGACACCGGCGGGATCGTGTGGTACTACCAGCACCTGAACGACCACTGGGACCTCGACCACCCCTTCGAGCGGCTGCTCGTCGACACCGCCGTGGCGCCGGACCCGGCCGCGGTGAGCTGGATCAACCCGCGTCTCCAGCCCGGCGAGGTGCGCCGCGTCGTGACCGGCATTCCCGGCAAGACCGGCGTCGTCTACACGCTCGACCGCGAGACCGGCGAGTTCCTGTGGGCGCGGCCGACGGTGGCGCAGAACGTCATCAGCGCCATCGACGGCGCGACCGGCGAGGTGACCGAGAACGCCGAGCTCATCTTCACCGCCGAGGGGCAGGAGGTGCTGACCTGCCCGACCTGGTTCGGCGGCAAGGACTGGGAGGCCGGCGCCTACAGCCCCCGGACCAACCGCATGTACATGCCGCTGCGCAACGCCTGCGCCCGCATGATGGCCACGCGCGAGGCGAGCATCCACTACGCGCTCGCGCTGCGCCACCAGCTCGCGCCGGGGACCGACCAGCTCGGCACGGTGCAGGCGATCTCGGCCGAGACCGGCGCCACCGAGTGGCTCTACGAGCAGCGGGCGGCCACGATGTCCCTCGTGGCGACGGGCGGGGGCCTCGTGTTCGGCGGCGACGTGAACGGCCGCTTCCGGGCCTTCGACGACGAGACGGGCGAGGTGCTGTGGGAGATCAACCTCGGCTCGCCGGTCTCGGGCTTTCCGATCACCTACGCGGTCGACGGCCGGCAGTTCGTCGCGGTGAGCACGGGCACGTCGGGCACCGCGTCGGGCTTCATGCGCCTGACGCCCGAGCTGCGCCCGAGCAGCGGCAACAACCTGTTCGTCTTCGGTTTGCCGTGAAAAGGCGCCATCCCTCAGCAGGTGCGAATCCCGCCCGGCAACTGTCGCTCCAGCCGGTAGCAGTCGGAGCGGACGATGGAGGTAACGACATCGACTGAAGCACTCCGAGGACAAGGGGCCTTGGGCGGTTCAGCGACCACACGGACCTGCTGGGTCCGCGGTACAGGAATCAGCACGATGATCCTTCATTGCAGGATGACGAAGCAAGGCGGCGGCCATGGGCCGGAGTTGAGATGAGCCGTACCCTGACCGACGTCCCGCACGCCGATCGGCGCCACCGTCGGCGGCCGGTGATCGACCTCGCCGCCGCCCTGGCGTTGGCGCTGGCTGTCGCGGCACCCACCGCGGCGGGGCAGGAGCCGCCGCTGACCACCGCGGACGGCGAGTGGCCGAGTTACGGCGGCGACGCCGGGCATACGCGGTACTCGCCGCTCGGCCGCATCGACGCGTCGAACTTCGGGGAACTGGAGATCGCCTGGCGCTTCCGCACCGACAACCTGGGGCCGGGGCCGGAGTTCAAGCTCTCGGGCACCCCCCTCGTGGCGGGAGGGCGGCTGTTCGCCACCGCGGGCACGCGGCGGGCGGTGGTGGCGCTCGACCCCGTCACCGGCGAACTGCTGTGGATGCACGCCGAGCGCGAGGGGGCGCGGGGGGCCGCCGCGCCCCGCCGCCTGTCGGGCCGCGGGCTGGCCTACTGGACCGACGGCACCGAAGAGCGCGTCCTCTACGTCACCCTCGGCTTCCGCCTCGTCGCCCTCGACGCGGCGACGGGCCGCCCCGTCCCCGGCTTCGGCGACGGCGGCCGGATCGACCTGAAGGCGGCCGCGGTCGTGGGCGAGGGCCGGCCCATCGACCCCGTCACCGGCGAGATCGGGCTGCACGCGACCCCGACGGTGGCCCGGGACGTGGTCGTCGTGGGCGGCACCTTCGCCGACGCCCCCGCCCCCCGCACCCACAACAACACCAAGGGGCTGGTGCAGGCGTTCGACGTCCGCACCGGCCGGCGCCTGTGGACGTTCGACACCGTCCCCGGCCCCGGCGAGTTCGGGGTCGAGACGTGGCTGAACGACTCGTGGGGCGTCAACGGCAACAACGGCGTGTGGACCCAGATAGCCGCCGACCCCGAGCTGGGCATCGCGTACCTGCCGGTGGAGACCCCGTCGGGCGACTACTACGGCGGCCACCGGCCCGGCGACAACCTGTTCGGCGAGAGCCTCGTCGCCGTCGACCTGCTGACCGGCGAGCGGCTCTGGCACTTCCAGCTCGTGCACCACCCCCTCTGGGGCTTCGACATGGCGAGCCCCCCGATTCTCGCCGACATCATCGTGGACGGGCGGGCCGTCAAGGCCGTGGCGCAGCCGGGGAAGCAGGCGTTCCTCTACGTCTTCGACCGGGTGACGGGCGAGCCGGTGTGGCCCATCGAGGAGCGGCCGGTGCCCGCGGGCGACGTGCCCGGCGAGTGGTACTCGCCGACCCAGCCGTTCCCCACGAAGCCGCCGCCGTACGACCGGCAGGGGGCGTCCATCGACGATCTGATCGACTTCACGCCGGAGCTGCGGGCCGAGGCGGTCGAATTGGTGTCGCGCTACCGGCTCGGGCCCATCTTCACCCCGCCCGTCATCAGCCGGCCGGACGGCCCCGTCGCCACCCTCGGCCTCGGGGCCGGCAGCGGCGGCACCAACTGGCCCGGGGGCGGCTACGACCCCGAGACGCACGTGCTCTACGTGCCGTCGCGCACCGCGTTCTACTCGTGGGAGCTGATTCCGACCCCCGACCCGTCGGTGTCGGACATGCGCTACGTCAAGGGCACCGAGAAGTACGGCGTGGGCCACGGCGGCCTGCGCGACCTCCACGTGCGCGGCCTGCCCCTGGCGAAGCCGCCGTGGGGCCGCGTGTCCGCCATCGACCTCGACCGGGGCGAGATTCGCTGGCAGGTGCCGCACGGGGAGACCCCCGAGCGGGTGAGGAACCACCCCGCCCTCGCCGGCCTCGACATCCCGCCGACCGGCGAGGCGTGCA
>CAXXTG010000097.1:0-3463 GCA_963666855.2 Vicinamibacterales bacterium | reverse complement strand
GCGGAGGCGGACTTCGCGGCCGATCTCGCCCAGGTGGTCACGGGCGGCGGAAGCCCCGAGTACGTCGATCCCGTCCGGTTCTTCGCCAACACCTATCCGACCCGCGGCCTGAAGAACCTGCTGGCCAACGTCTGCCGGCGTCTGAGCGGCGCCGGGGGCGAGGCGGCCGCCATCTTCCGCCTGGACACCTCGTACGGCGGCGGCAAGACGCACGGCCTGATCGCCCTGGCCCACGCGGCGCGGGGATTGCCGCGGGCGGCCGGGGCGGACGAGTTCATCGATGCGTCGCTCCTGCCGGAGGGGCCCGTGCGCCTCGCGGCCTTCGACGGCGAGAACGCGGACCCGGCCAACGGGCGGACGATGGGGGAGGGCGTCCGCGCGCACACGCCGTGGGGCGAGCTGGCCTGCGCCCTCGCCGGGGCGGCGGGCTACGACCGGGTGAGGAACAGCGACACCGGCGGCGTCGCGCCGGGCGCCGACACGCTGCGCGAGCTGTTCGGCGGCGAGCCGACGCTCATCCTCCTCGACGAGCTCTCGGTGTACCTGCGCAAGGTGCAGCAGATTGGCGCGGCGCGCGACCAGTTGACCGCGTTCCTGACGTCGCTCTTCAAGGCGGTGGAGGGGACGCCGCGCGCGGCCCTGGTCTACACGCTGGCCATCGGCAAGGAGGGCCGGGCGGTGGACGCGTACTCGGCGGAGAACCAGTTCATCGCCGACCGGATGGCCGAGGCCGAGAGCGTCTCGGCGCGCAAGGCGACGCTGCTCAACCCGACCGAGGAGGACGAGACGGCCCAGGTGCTGCGCCGGCGCCTCTTCGAGTTCATCGATGAAGACGCCGCGCGGGACGCGGTGGCCGCCTATCAGGCGGTGTGGTCGGCGAAGCGCGAGGCCATCGCCGACGACGCGGCGCGGCCGGAGACGGCCGAAGCCTTCAGGGCGAGCTATCCGCTGCACCCCGAGGTCCTGCAGACGCTGACGTCGAAGACGGCGACGCTCGACACGTTCCAGCGCGTCCGCGGCATGCTGCGGCTGCTGGCGCGGACCATCGCGCATCTCTGGGAGACCCGGCCCGCCGACGCCGCCGCGATTCACCTGCACCACGTCGACCCCGGCCGCGAGGCCGTCCGGCAGGAGATCGTCACCCGCCTGCAGCAGTCCGCCTACGTGCCGGCCATCGCCAACGACGTGGCCGGGTCGGGCGGCGCCCGCGCCCTGGCCGAGGAGATCGACGCGAAGCACCACGGGGGCCTGCCGCCCTACGCCGCGTACGTGGCGCGCACCATCTTCATGCACACCCTGGCGTTCAACGAGCCGCTCAAGGGGCTGTCGCCCGAGCAGTTGCGCTATTCGATGCTGGGGCCGACGTCCGAAGTCAGCTTCATCGAGGAGGCGCGGAAGAAGTTCGTGCAGGAGTCGGCCTACCTCGACGACCGGCCCGGCGCGCCGATGCGGTTCCTCGCCGAGGCCAACCTCACCCAGATCATCCGCCGCGAAGAGAAGAACGTCGATTCCGGCGAGGCCCGCGCCGAGCTGAACGACCGCATCGGACAGATCTTCCAGGGCGGCACGTTCGACGCGATCCGGTTCCCCGGCGGCCCCTTCGACGTGCCCGACGACGTGGGCAACGGGCGGCCGAAGCTCGTCGTGCTGGCCTACGACGCGGTGACCATCGGGGCCGCGGAGGACGTTCCCGAGCTCGTGCGGCGCATCTATTTGCGCAAGGGCTCGGACGGGTCGGCGTTGCGGCTCCTGCGCAACAACGTCGTCTTCGTCGTGGCCGACGACGCCCGCAAGGCCGAGATGCGCCGGCACGCCTCGCGCCGGCTGGCCCTGCGCGAGCTGAGGAAGCCCGAGCGGCTCGCCCACCTGGCCGAGCACCAGCGCGACAAGGTGTGCGAGCTGGAGGCGCGATCGGAGCAGGAGTTCGCGCTCGCCATCCAGCAGTGCTACCGCCACGTCTTCTACCCGTCGCGCCACCGCGTCGAGTCGGCCGACGTCGACCTGGCGCATTCGGCGGTCGACATCCACTCGACGTCGGACCAGCCGGGCGCGGGCCAGCAGCACGTCGCGCGGGCGCTTGCCGACCTCAACAAGCTGCGCTACCCCGAGGACGAGCCCGACTCGCCGGCCTACGTGCGCGACCGCACGCCCCTGAAGAAGGGAGAGATCACGACGGCGGCGCTGCGCAACGAGTTCCGGCGCGACCCCGGCCTGCCGCTGCTCGTCGGCGACGACGTATTCGTCCGCGGGGTCCGGCTCGGGGTCGAGCAGGGCGAGTACGTCTACCGGCGCGGCGACCTGCTGCTCGGTCCCGGGGACCCGTTCGCGGAGATCGTGATCGACGAGCAGTCCGTCGTCTTCACGATGGCGTTCGCCAAGAACCGGGGCATCTGGCCGAGGGCGGCCGAGCGGGTCGAGACCGACGCCGGCGGATCCGCCGGGGGCACCGACGACGATTCGCCGTTCACCCGGACGCCGGGCGCCGGCGCAGGCAACGTCAAGGAGACGGACGATCAACCGTACCGGGCGGAAACCCCGGCCGGCGCGGTCTCGGCGGAAGGCGTTCTGCGCGACGCGCTGACCCAGCTCTGGGAGCAGGCCCGCGGCCGGGGCATCGACCGCGTCGGCATGCTGACGATTCGGATGTTCGAGGCCGGCGACGCCTTCCGGCTCCTCGGCAGCGTCGGCGGGGTGCAGCGGGCGGAGAAGGTCGTCACCTTCGCCGGCGGGTACGAGACCCGCGACGGCGGCTCGTTCCAGATAGAGTTCCGCGGGCCGGTAACCGACGCCCAGCCAGTGCGGGAGTTCCTCGAGCCGCAGTTGCGCGACGCGACCGCCCGGAACCTGGAGGCCGGCTTCGAGCTGACCTTCGCCGACGGCCTGCCGATGGGTGGCGACGCGGCCGAGACCCTCACCGAACGTCTGTCCCGTTTCGCGGGAGGGGCCGCCTACGTGTCGGCGACGGTGCACGCGGCCGAATCGTGATGGGGCGGATCGAACGCGTGGCCTCCGTCGAGACGCCGGCCTCGGTGCCGCGCTACGAGCTGCGGCTGCGCCGCCGCGGTCCGGCCGACGCCGAGTACGCCATCTGGCAACTGCCCGCCGCCGCCACGCCCCACGTTGCCGCACCCACCCGTGTCGCCGGCCTCGCGGGCCGCAACCTGCAGCTCGTCGAGCACCGCGTGCTGAAGCGCCTCGCCCGCGCCGGCGTCAAGCTCGGCTCGCCGGCCCGCCGGACGACCCGCGGTTACACGCTCACCGAGGACCTCGCCCTGACCCTCGGCCTGCTGTTCCGCGCCCTGGCCCCGATGCGCAGCCGCGACAACATGCGGGCGGTGGCCGAAGGCATCGAGGCGATGGGCCGCGAAGAGGCCGCCTACTGGCTCGGCATGGCCATGCACCGCCGCCGACCCCGCCGGGTGCTCACGGCGTTGCGGATGCTGCTGACGGAGCCGCGGCCGCA
>CAXXTG010000096.1:0-9147 GCA_963666855.2 Vicinamibacterales bacterium | reverse complement strand
CCGGGATGGCGCGCGCACGCGCGCCAAGTGTGTGGGGGGCGGCGCCCGGGCGGGCCGCGTCAGTCCTGGGCCGGCTCGCTGCCCTTGAGCGCTTCGATCACCAGGGACCGGAGCTCTCGCACGTCGGTCTGGATGTCGTCGATGCGGTCGTTGGTGTCGTCGATTCGCCGGTTCACGTCGTCGAACCGCCGGTTCACGTCGTCGAACCGCCGGTTCACGTTCGCGTTCAGGTCGTCGATGCGGTCGTTGATTCCTCCGGTCACGATGGCCAGGAAGCTGACGATGATCGCGATCGTGGCGATTCCGGTTCCGATGATGGAGACGACGATGGTTCTGGTGTCGGTCATGGCATGTCGCGTCTGTGGCAGACACTATCACGCGCGCTGCTCGTGTCGGCCGCCGCGGGCGTGTTCCGGCGGAGTCGGTTCGCGATCTGCGCGAGAGTGAGCGGCGGCCCGCCGCCTGTGCGTGGCGGCAGGCCGGTTCCGGGTGGCGGCTCAGGCGGCCTTGACGAGGATCGCCGGCCTGGGGGCATGCCGCCGCGCGGCGCGCGCCTTGCGGCCTTCGGGGCGCCGCCGGCGGTTGCCGGCCGGGGCTGTGTTGCGCAGCCGGATCTGGTCGGCGAAGCGCCAGCGGTCGATGGCGGCGCGCATCTGCAGGATGCGGTGGTCCGGCGGCGTGGGGTCGCCCATCGCGTAGCGGTCTGCCAGCGTGACGAACGCCGTCTCGAGCGGCTCGTCGAGCAGCGCGGAGAGCGCGATCAGGTGCTCGTCGCCCTGCGGGTCGTCGGCGTGGTAGACCAGGATCGGCGGGCCGGCCGGCGGGACGCGCCATGCCCGCACGTGCGTCGTGGAGCGTCGAATGCTCGGGACCTCGCCGGCGGGCGCGGGGGCGTCGCCGCCGCCGAAGAACTTGTCGATCGCGGAGCCGGCGTCATCCGCCGGGGCGGCCGGGGGCCTGGTCTCGCGGTCGAACGCGACCAGGATCGCGCCGACGCGGATCTCGCCGATGCGGGGCTCCGGGGAGGTCCACGGGTCCGGGTCGAGCGGGGAGCCGGTGCCGGCCGGGTTGACGGGGACGTCGCCGTAGATGCGCTCGCCGTGCAGGGCCAGCAGCCCCGGGTCGTGGGTGACGTGGCGCAGCTCGATCAGCCGGCGGGCCGGCAGCCGGTCGGCGGCGATGTAGCGGACCATCGTGGCGGTGCGGGCGGTCGTCAGGCGGGCGTCGACCGGGGCGGGCTCGCCCGCCGGCGCGTCGTCACCGTAGATGGACGGCTCGTCGTTGTGCGCGATGCGCGCGTACTCCCGGCCGCTCCAGCGGTTGGCGTCGGGGATGAACCCGTCGGGGTACGGCTCGGGACGGTCGGGGCCGATCGGGGCGTACGTGTGGACGGAGTCTGCGTTCTGCATCGGATGCACCTCGGCCGGCCTGGGCCGGCGTGATTGAGGAAGTGAGCCGGGAACCGGCTCGGGAAACGAGGCCGCAAGGCCCCGGCGGCGTGGACGGCGAAGCGGCTGTGCCGCCAGGCGCGCGGGGACGTGGAGCCAATGGCGTACGCGTTGCCTTGGCCGCCCGGATCCTGTGCTCGCCCGCCGTCCTTCCATGTCCATTCTCGCCTCTCCCGACCCCCTCCTCGTGGCGTCCGTAACCCCCGCGCCGATGTCCGAGAGGCGCGGCGGCCCGTCGGGGGCATGGGCGGCTGGATTGGTCCTCGGCCCTGTCCGGCAGGCGCGTTTCATCCCCTTGTTCCTCTTCGGTGTGGCGGTGTTCCGGTTGCGTTCGTTTTCGTCGAGCGTGCTCCTGATGGCCTCGAACTCGGCGGCGGCCTCGGCGGCGGTCATCGCGCGGATGTCGTCGGGCTGGAGCAGCATGGCGTCTCGCCGTGCGCTTCGGGTGGGTGTCGTGGGTATTGAGGCTCCTGTCGCGGGCTGGCGGCCTCTCGCGGGTGCGGTTGGACGCGGCTGGCCGCCGGTGCCGTACGGTTGTGGGCGATGGGCGATACGGGCGGCGGGCGTTCGAGCGTCGTGCTCGGCGACGACGAGGAAGAGGTCTTCGGGAAGATCAAGAGAACGGTCGAGGCCAGCCGGGCCTCCGCTCAGAAGGATTCGGCGGACGAGGATCCGCCCGATGAGGACTTCCCGGATGACGACGAGCCTCCGCTGCTCTCCGCCGACGAGGTGGATGCGGCCTGGGAGATGGAGCCGGCGCCCGCCGAGGGGGCTTCGGCCGTCGAGTCGGTTGCGGACGATCCGGCGCGGACCGGCGGTTGGCGGAGGGGCGCCGCCGCCGCACTCGACCTGGGCGTGAGCCTCGCCGCGCTCGGCGTCGCGGTGCTCGTGTCGGAGTTGCTGTGGCTGCGTTCCGGGGCGCAGGTGTCGGCGCCGCTGTGGCTGCTGGCGGCGGTGTTTGCCGGCGCGGGATGGACGCACACGCTGGTGGGCGAGGGGCTGTGCGGTGGGGCGACGCTGGGGAAGCGGGCCCTGGGCTTGCGGGTGGCGGTTCCCGGCGGCGGCGCTCTGCCGGTGTGGCGGGTGGCGTTGCGGCGCCTGTGCCTCGACGCGCTGGTCGTGGCGCTGGCGGCGGTGGCGCTCTGGTTCACGATGGTGCGGCAGCACGGTCGCATTCCCGCGGGCGGTCCCGTGGGTCTGGACGCATCGGATGCGGCGGTCTTCTGCGCGTTCTTCCTGAACCTGGTTGTTCTCGCGGCGCTCGCGCGGCGTTTCGATCCGCGGCGGCGTTTCCCGCACGACTGGGTGGCGGGGCTGTCGGTGGTCTGCGATGGAGACGCCGAGGCCGGCGCGGGCGCTGCGGCTGGTTCCGGCGGCCGGCGCGTCGCCGCTCCTGTCGGCGCCGTTCGGCCTCGATGGGACGACGAGACGGCCGAGGTGGCTTCCTCGCGCCCGTGGGACGGGCGGAAGTGGCGGCTGGACCCTGCCGCGGCGGCGAAGGCGGCTGAGGCCGCCGAGGCGCGCAGGGGACCGCTGGAGCGGCTGGTAGAGCGTGTCGTCGCCTGGGGCGAGCCTGCTCGGTCGAAGACTGCGGGCGAGGGTGCCGTTCCGACCGCGTGGAAGGACGTTCCTCTGCCAGCGCGCCGCCGCCGTCCCGGCGCCGTGGCGCGGCTGGCCGATCGGCTTGTCGCCTGGTCCGAGGGCGAGCCGCGTATGCCGGACGGGGGCGCAGGGAACTGAGGCGCGGGGGCGCGTGCGCCGGCGCCGGCGGTTGTCTTCCGGGGCCGGCCGCGGGTCGGCGGGCCGTACGCTTGCGTGCGCCGGCGGAGGTCGCCGGCGTCGTGGGCGTCGGGAACGGACGGGTGCTGGCCTGTGGCTCTTCAGATGCAGTCGGTTCGGCGGGGGTGGAGGTGGCGCGCGGCGCTGTGCGGCGCGCTGGCGGGGATTTTCGCGGGAGTCGGCGCGGCCGGGGCGCAGACGTTCACCATCACGCCGGCTTCGGTCACCGAAGCGGACAACCCGCGGTTCGTGCCGCTGACGCTCGCCGTCAGCGGGTCGTCGAAGGTCAGCGCGACGCTGTGCTACGCCGTGCGCATCGCATACCAGGACCAGGCGTCGACGGCGGGTCCGGAGGACGTCTGGCTGGTCGAGGGCCGGGACGTCGACGCCGAGACCGAGGTGGCGTGGTTTTCGGTCGCGGTGGATGCCTCCGGCGCGGGGTCGGCGGCGCTGGCCGGCGACACGGGCAGTCTCGTGCTCGGCGGGGACGACGTGACCGAGCCGGACGAGGCGTTCGTCGTGCAGGTGGGGGCTCTGTCCGTCTGTCCGGACGGCAACAGCGAGGTGCGGTTCCCGTCCGGCGCGCCGGATGCGGTGCGGACCATCGCGCTGGTCGACGATGACGAGGAACCTGCGCCGGGCATCAGCCGCGGGGTGACGCTGCGGGTGCGGGAGCCGGGGACCGGCTGGGCGAAGGTCGTCATGCAGCTTCCGCTGGTGGTCGAGGATGCCGAGGCGGGTCTCATCGACTCCTACTGCTTCCCGTACGAGCTGGGACGCCGGGGCAGCGCCACAATCGCCGCGGGCGGCGACGGGGACGTGCGCTTCGCCGGTTCGCAGACCGCGGGGCAGTTCGTCGTCGGGAGCGGCAAGCAGACCTTCGCGGCGTCGGACGACCTCGAGATCAACGGGGACAGCCTCGTCGAGGGCGAGGAGACGTTCCTCGTCGACGTGTACGCCGCGCAGCGCAACACGGCGTCGTGTTCGAAGAGCGGTCCGATCATCGCCGAGGTCACCGTCGTCATCGAGGATGCCGACGAGGACACGTCGGATATCTCGCCGACGGCGTTCACCGTGGAGGAAACCGACGAGGACGCCGCGGCGGCGTTCGCCCTGGAGTTCGATGCGGCTGCGAACGCGGACTACTGCTTCGCCTTCGAGCTGGCCTACGGCCGCAGCACCGCCGGGGCGTCGGATGCGTGGGTCGGCGAGCGCGGAGTCTCCGCCGGCTCGTTCGTTCTCGACGCGGGACTCACCCGGGTCGTAATCCGCGAGGTGGTGATCGCCGGTGACGACGAGGTCGAGGGCGACGAGCTTCTGTACATAGACGTGTATCAGCGGGAGCGCAGGGAGCCGTCCGGTTCCGGTTGCTCTTCGGCGGGCAAGCCTGTCACCACGGTTCTTGCGGTCACCATCGAGGACGACGACCAGGATGCGTCCCCCATTTCGCCGCTCGACTTCACGGTGAACGAGACGGATGCTGACGCCCGGGCCGCGTTCGCGCTGGAGTTCTCGCAGTCGGCCGATGCGGACTACTGCTTCGCGTTCGAGCTGGCCTACGGCCGCAGCACGGCCGGGGACTCGGACGCGTGGGTCGGCCGCAGCGGAGTATCCGCCGGATCGTTCGTGCTCCATGCGGGACTTGCCCGCGTTGTTCTTCGGGACGTGGTGATCGCGGGCGACGATGAGGTCGAGGGCGACGAGGTTCTGTACATCGACGTGTACGAGCGACAGCGTGCGTCTTCGTGCAGGCCCGCCGGGGCTGTCACGGCGGTGTTGACTGTCACCATCCGGGACGACGACCAGGATGTCTCCGACATTTCGCCGCTCGACTTCACGGTGAACGAGACCAACGCCGATGCCCGGGCGGCATTGGCGCTGCAGTTCGGGCAGGCCGCCGATGCCGACTACTGTTTCGCGTTCGAGCTGGCCTACGACCGCAGCACGGCCGGGGACTCGGACGCGTGGGTCGGGTCGCGGGGTCAGGCCAGCGGCTATTTCGTTCTCGCTGCGGGTCTGTCGGGCATCGTCGTCCGCGACGTGGTGATCGCCGGCGACGACGAGGTCGAGGGCGACGAGGTCCTGTACATCGACGTGTACGAGCGGCAGAGGGCCGCCTCGTGCGCGCCCGGCGGCGCGGTGACCGCGGTGCTGACGGTCACCATCCGGGACGACGACGAGGATGCGCCGGATCCGGACGCGCGGGGTATCGAGGTGATGGAGACCGACGAGGACGCGGTCGTGCTGCTGGAGCTGGTGCTGGACAGTCCTCCGGACGAGGCGCGCTGCTATCCGTACCGCATCGCCTATGCCCCGTCGACGGCCAGCTCGGCCGACGTGCGTCTGGTCGTTGCCGGCGGGCTGTCGCCGGCGCAGCACGGGGTCTTCGTGGCGCAGCCGCGCTCGTCCAGCGCGGTGTCGTCGAACCTGCTGGTCGTGGGAGACGACATCATCGAGGGTCCCGAGACCCTGTATCTGGAGCTGTACGCGCCCGGTGCGCCGGGCGAGACGTCGTGCGCGCCGTCCGGGCCGCCGACCGGCGTCCTCGTGGTGACCATCGTCGACGACGACGGGCTGGTCGGCATCGCGTCGCTGGCGATCGACGGCGCGGTCGACGGGCTGGTGCGCGAGGGCGAGTCCGGAGAGCGGGACACCGTCCACGTGATCGTGCGGTTCGAGCGCCGGCTGACCGAGCCGGTCACCCTGCTCTACGGATCGAGGGCGGACGGGCTGGCGCGCGGCGAGGCGCCGAAGCCGGACGTCGAGACGGTCCGGGAGCGTTCGGTCACGGTCGGCATCGGGCAGCTCGCGGTCCGCTTGCACGTGGCCACCGTCATCGGGGACGACCGGGTCGAGGCGGTCGAGGACTTCGGGGTGTGGGTGGCGGTGGCCGACTACGGCGCGGAGACGAAGACGTGGCTGCGGGTGCGGATCGGCAACGACGACGTGGCCGGCGACGAGGTCCTCTCGGTGGTGCTGGAGGGCGTGGAGGGCTCGGCCATCGTCGAGGGGGACCCGGACAGCGGCTCGGGCGGGGGCGACTGCCAGCGCGAGTGGAACTGCGTGCTGCTGACGCTGTCGCTGACCGGGGGGCGGCTGTCCGAGGACGTCACCTATCAGGTGCACACCGTGCCCGGCTCGGCGCGGCCGGGCGAGGACTACCGTTTCCGGGACGGCGTGCGGGTGGTCCTCGAGGAGGGGCACCTGCGGTCGTTCGATCTGCGGGACCCGTTGCGCATCGAGGTGCGCCGGGACTGGTACGTCGAGGCCTCGCGTGAGGACTTCTATCTGGTGGTGCACATGCTGGCCGGCGACGATACGCCGCTGGTCAGCTGGTTCGAGCGGCTGGAGATCGTCGACGATGACCGTATCGGGGGCGATCAGAGCGTGCTGTGGTTCGGGCAGCCGTCGGCGCTGGATCGGTGTCCGGCGCCGGCCGGCTCGTTCGAGGTGGCCGAGCCGGTGGGCGGCGGCGCCCGGCCGGTGGTGCTGGACCTGGTGGTCGCCGAGCGGGCGCAGGCTTCGGCGGACCAGGGTGAGGACGCTCCCGAGTGCGTCGTCGGGGCGTCGGACCCGGTGACGGAGTACCGTTACGAGTTGCGCTCGGGCACGGCCGGGGTGGGCAGCGACGTGATGGTCGCGGCGGACGACGGCGGGCGGGTTCGCTTCGTGAGCGGGCGCGGCTCGGTCGTGCTGTCGGTGGTGGGCGACTGGGCGCTGGAGCCTAGCGAGGAGCTGACGCTGGCGCTGCTGGGCGGCAGCGGGCCGGTGGCGATCTTCACGGTGGTGATCGCCGACGTGGACTCGGGCGCCGAGGCGGTGGCGTCGCGCACGGCCGAGGCGGTCCGCCTGGGCCGCGTGCTGGCCTCGGAGGTCTCCGACGTGCTGGCGGAGCGCTTCTCCTGTGCGGCGTCGGCGGCGTGCGCGGCGCTGGGAGCGGACCCGGCAGCGCAGCTGTGGCCGGGCGGGGCGTCCGGGCCGCGGGTGTCTCGCGCGGCGCTGCTCGGGCGCGTGCTGCCGGCCGGGCGGCCGGGTCCCGGCGGGTATGGCGGGGTGCCGGGGTCGTACGGGGCGTTGACGCCGTACGTGGCGCAGGGCGGCGCGTTGGGGGCGCACGGTTCGGCTGTAGTGGGGCTCGGCGGCGCTGGCGGCGTGGCCGTTCCCGTCGACCGGCTGGCGGTGGTCGGCCGCGCGCTCGACGGCCTGCGCTACCAGGGCGATCCGGGGCGGTGGCTCGGTCCGGTGAACATCGCCCGCGGCGGCGGCGGGCCGGGCCGCTGGACGCTGTGGACCCGGGCGTCGTACGCCGAGGCCGAGGATGCCGGGAACACGGCGCGGCGGCTGCGCACGTCGGTGCTGGCCCTTACCGGCGGTCTCGACCGGCAGGTGGGGCAGCTGCGCGTCGGTGTGCTGTACACGCACGCGACGGCGTCGGCCCGTACCGTTGCGCACGGCTGGGCGCAGCCGGCGCTGCCCGCCGAGGGTGCGTCGCCGTCGGCTTGGCGGGTGACGGCGCCGTACGTGGGGTGGGTGCCGCACCGCCGGTTCCGGCTCTGGATGTCGCCGGGGTGGGTGTCGGGCGGCGGCGCGGGCGCAGATGGTCTCGACGCCGCGATGCGGCTGCTCGTCGGCGGCGTGTCGGTGTCGGTCGTCGCGCGTGACGAGATGACGGTCGACATGGAGGGCGACATCTTCGAGGTGGACGTCGAGCGGCGGCCGGGGGCCTCTGAGCAGGTCTTCGAGTTCTCGGGCGACGCGTTCTCGGGGCGCGCCCAGCGGGCGCGGCTGGCGGGGCGCCTCGGCTTCCCGGTCGGGAACCCGTCGACGACGGCGTCGCGTCTGACGGTGCGTCTGGGGAAGCGCTGGGACGCGGGGACCGACCTGGATTGGGTATGGGGTCCGATCCGCCCGGCGGCCGAGTGGGGCGGCGCGGGGGCAGGTGGCGGCGACCGACCTGCTGATCGACTTCCGGTACCGCCGGGTGCGCTCGTCGCTGTCGCTGGTGGCGACGCTCGGCCTGCAGACGGGGGGCGAGGAGCCGCTGGTGGCCGGCGAGCACGTCAACTGGCCGTCGCGCCGGCAGGTTGGCGTCGGGGCCGGTCTGCAGTGGGGCGCGGCCGGGTCCGGGGCCGGGTGGTCGGCCTCGGTCCGGCCGTCCTACGGGCATGCGTCGCTGGCGATGCCGGGGTGGTGGAGCGGGGCCATGCCCGGCATGGGGATGTTCGCCGGGTTCGAGACGGTCCCGCTGCTCGATGCGGAGGTCGCCTACGGGTTCTCGGACGGCGGCAGAGTCGGCGTGTCGGCGCGGCAGGCGTTCGGCCGGGGCAGCCCCGGCGTGGGCGGGCTCGGCGCGCTGGTGCGGTACGGCCGCGGGTGGTGACGGCCCGCGGCCGCTCTTGCGGCGGGTTCAGCGGACGGCGTGGCCGATGCGGACGGCGTCGAAGGCGTCGGGTGCGTTGCGGTCGCCGAACCCGGCCTCGGCGTAACGCGCCTCGCGGGGATCGCTTCGCCGCGTGCGGCCGCAGCAGCACCTGGTCGATGCTCTCCGGCGTGATGCCGCCGCAGGCGCCGGGGCCGCTCCTGAGCACCACCGGGGGTCGTCCGCGTAGCGCTCGAGCAGGCGGCGGGGCTCGCCGACGGTCATGACGGCCGCCTCGGTCGTCAGCTGCGCGAGCAGGTCGTCGGTGACGGTGATGCGCTCTCCGGTGTGGGTGTCGATGGCGAACGTCCCGTCGTCGCCTGCGGCCGGGTCGTACCACTCGTCGACGTAGAAGGTGCGGCTGCGGTCGAGCAGGCGTACTCGGCGTCCTTCGTTCATGGCTGTGGCGAACTCGTCTCGCGTCATGCGGTGGCGTCTGCCTTCGGGGGCTCGGCGCTGCCCTGCTCGGCGTCGGGAGCGGCGGCGGCGTGAGCGCTCTTG